>CAYYCB010000049.1:0-12344 GCA_964469715.1 uncultured Ktedonobacterales bacterium
CCGTGCGCTCTATCGCCAGCGCAACCGTGCCGAGCGAGGCATCAACCGGCTCAAACAGTATCGTCAGGTGGCGACCCGTTATGAGAAACGCGCCGACCACTACCTGGCGATGGTCACTATCGCCTGTCCCCTGTTGTGGCTATGGCTTTGCCGATACGCCCTAGCTCGACGAGGGCGTAAGCTGCGCGAGCAGGTGAAGGGCGAGATCCTGTTCGGCGGGGCTGGCGGCGGGCAGATGGTCCGCCGGGTTCACCGCGATGTCGTTGACGGTGAGGAGGACGCCGAAGCGCTGGAGGAACAGAGCGGGCTGGCCGTGCGTGAGCTGGACGGCGCAGCCGTCGGCAGGTGTGGCGCTGGAGGCGAACTGGACCGTGGCATCTGGCGGCGGATCGTCGAGCATGAAGCTCCATGAAGCGGTCTGGCTGAGCGCGAAGCGCGCCGGGTCGCAGGTGAGGTCGTCGGCAAGGTCGAAGCCCGGCGTGTGGCCGGCGATCACGGCGACATGCCAGCCTGTCTGCTGGTCCCAGGTGATGCGCAGCGCCGCCAACTGCACGCCGTACGCTTCGCCCGCGCCCCGCGCGATGGTGCGGCCGTCCTGCGTGGTGTAGTCCCAGGAGGCGCGCACGGTTACCGCCGCGATCCACGCGCCGGATGTGGCAATGGAAGGAGGCGGCGAGGGCACCGTGCAGAGCTGCGAACAATTCTGCCCAGGGAAGCGACAGGGAATGGCGGGATCGGCAAGGATACACGGCTCTGGGTAGCCGGCGTCGGTGAGGTAGGTGTATGTGAGCGCGGCTTGCAGAGGTTGACGCGCTATCGCCGTGGTCGCGTTCTGGCCGGGACTGGAGACGAGGTAACTTTCTCCGGGCTGCACGGTGGCCGTGGAGCGTTTGGCGTCGAGCGCGGCCTGGATGGCGCCAGTGAGCTGGGCGGCATCGGCTGGAGATAGTCTGTTGAGCGCACCATGAGGGCCGATGACGGCGCCGTGGAGCGGGCTGAGCGCTCGCGGGAGGGCGTCTGACTTGACGAACGGGCAGGTGTCGCTCGCGTCGTCTGGCACGGAGACGCGGCACTGGAAGGGCTTGAAGGGTAACACAGCGGAGCGCCAGGCGAAGATGTGGCTGCCTCGGGAGAGTCGCAGGGGACGGGGATCGCCGGGTTGGGGAGGATTCGCGAGGGGGCTGCCGTCGAGTGTCACGCTCACGCCCGGCGGATTCGGGAGCAGAGAGAACAGGTTGTCGCCAGGGATTTCCGTGGGGGTAGGTGTGGGGGTCGGGCCAAAACCTGGGATGAAGCCGAGAACTCGCTGACGCACTGTCGGGATGCCGCCGAGCAGAACCACCACCGCAAGCAGGACGAAGGCCGCCGTCAACGCGAGCCGGACGATCCGCCGGCGCAAAGCTGCGCGTGCATCCGGCGCGACGAGGACGGGGCGCGTCGGGGTGGTGTTTGCGCGGCGGGGATGGATGTCGCTTACCTCGGCGGCGAAGTCGTCGCCAGGCTCGGAATGTTGCGTCTGCGACATGGCGCTCTCCCACCGCGATGGCGATGCGACCTATCGGGGAGTATATGACACGAGGCGGCGATTGATGGTGCGGTGTATCGAGTGGAGGGTTGACGGCCGGTTGGCGGTGTGACAGACTCCGGGTGTAGTATTCACGCTGTGAGTATTTTGCCGGTGAATTGCATATGATCGCGAGCGAAAAGGCGGCGCCGGGGCTGGAGTTTTCGCTACTTGGGCTGCTGCGCGACGAGCCGATGCATGCCTACGAGATGTATGGGCGTCTGGCGCAGGCCGAGGCGCTGGGCCTGGTGTGGCATATCAAGCAGGGCCACCTCTACGCGCTGCTGGCGCGGATGGAGGAGGCGGGTTATGTCGGCAGCATGACCCAGCTCCAGGCGAATCGGCCTCCGCGCAAGGTGTTGCATCTGACGGAGGAGGGGCGCGCGGCATTCGAGCGGTGGCTGGGGAAGCCCGTGGCGCATGGGCGCGACTTCCGGCTGGAGTTCCTTGCCAAGCTCTATTTCGCGGCGCGAGAAGGCGGTGCGGCGGCGCGCGGGCTGATTGAACGGCAGCGGAACGCATGTGACGGCTGGCTGGGGACGATGCGCGAGGGTATCATCGCTGCTGCCCCGGACCGGCCATTCGACCGGCTCGTGTTGCAGTTCCGCGCGAGCCAGATCGAGGCGATCCGTGCCTGGCTGGACGACTGTGCCGCGACGGTTGGTGGGGGGCCGGATTCCGCTTCTCGTGAGTAGACGGTGCGTTTGGTCGGGGTCTTCCACAGACAGGGCGCAACATCTGTGTTTTTGGGTGATGGAGAAGGAGTATTCCTCATGCAGCGTGGCGCGCGACGTCTCGCCATTCCGTTCGTCTGCGCTCTGCTTCTCGTCCTAGGCGCATGCGGCGGCTCGTCTGGATCGGGGGGCACGACATCCTCTCAGCCGGTGACGCTGAATGTGTTCGCGGCGGCGTCGCTCAAAGACGCCTTTGGGGACGTCAAGGCGGCGTTTGAGAAGACACACGCGGGCGTGACCGTCGAATACAATTTCGGCGGGTCGGATACGCTGGCCACGCAGATTCATCAGGGCGCCTCGGCGGATGTTTTCGCCTCGGCCAATATCAAGCAGATGAACGTGGTTGTTTCGGCCGGCGACGTCGCGCCCAGCGCGCCGCGTGTCTTCGCGCACAATACGCTGGTTGTGGTCTATCCCAAAGGGAATCCGGCCAACATTCAGACATTGCAGGATCTAGCGAAGCCGGGCCTCAAGCTGGTGCTAGCGGCGAACACGGTGCCCGCCGGCCAGTATGCGGTGGACTTCCTCGGCAGGGCGAGCGCGGACGCCAGCTTCGGAGCGGGTTTCAAAGACGCCGTGCTGAAGAATGTCCTGTCGTACGAGACGGACGTGCGCTCGGTGTTGAACAAGGTGACGCTGGGCGAAGCGGACGCGGGAATCGTGTACGTGACGGACGCGAAGACGGTGCAGGCGCAGGTGGGCACGATCACGATTCCCAGCGCGTTGCAGACGGCGGCGTCATATCCCGCCTCGGCGCTGAAAGGCTCGCCTCACGCGGACCTGGCGCAGGCGTTCGTGGACTATCTGCTTTCGACTGGCGGCCAGGCGACGCTGACGAAATATGGCTTTCTGCCGGGAGCGAACGGCCCGCAGTACACGCCGCCAGGGGCATGAGACGTGAGGAGCGCGGCGAGATGGTCGAGGTGAAGGGCGCGGGGACCGTGGAGGGCGGGCGGGCGGTGCGCGCACCCTCGATTCTGGAGGGGACGCGGGTACTGCGGGACGCGCCGCTGGCGCTGGCGAGCTTGCCGCTGCTGCTGTTCCTGCTCGTGCCGCTGGTCGCGCTGGCCCTGCGCGTCGCGCCGGCCGATCTGCTCGCTAGTCTGGTGAGCCGCGAGGTGGCGCAGGCCATCCAGCTTAGCGTGGGGACGACGCTCGTTTCACTGCTGCTGACGCTTATCGCGGGTACGCCGCTCGCCTTTCTGCTGGCGCGACGGGCGTTTCCCGGCCGCGTCATTTTGGAGACGCTGCTGGATCTGCCGCTGGTGCTGCCGCCGGCGGTCGCGGGCATCGCGCTGCTCATCACGTTCGGCCGGCGCGGGTTGCTGGGGCGGTCGCTCGACGCCGCCGGGATCGACATCGCTTTCACACAGATCGCGGTGGTGATGGCGCAGGTGTTCGTGGCCGCGCCATTCTACGTGCGCGCGGCGCGGGCGGCGTTCGCGGGGGTGGATCGCGAGCTGGAGCAGGCGGCGGCAATCGACGGCGCCGGGCCGCTGGCCGTCTTCCGCCATGTGACGCTGCCCCTCAGCGCTTCGGCGCTCTTTGGGGGGGCCGTGATGACGTGGGCGCGGGCGTTGGGCGAGTTTGGCGCGACCATCCTCTTCGCGGGCAACTTTCCCGGCCGCACGCAGACGATGCCGCTGGCGATCTACCTGGGCTTTGAGGAGGGCGACCTCAGCGCCGCGCTCGCGCTGGCCATCGTGTTGCTGGCGGTCTCATTCGCCGTGTTGCTCGTCGTGCGGGGCGTATTGCGGCAGCGCATCGAGCCGGTGTCGTAACGTGAGCGAGATGCCCGGCAAAGCACTGTGTTGTAGAGGCTGGCGGTAGCTCCGCACCATCTCGCCTTGCCTGTTTGTGCTATGATGCGCCCGCCGAACTCGCTAACCCTCGTACACCGTCCGCTGTGATGATGCGTATGCATTCACCGAGGGAGCTTCAGATGAGCGAGCGCGTCACTCTTCTGCCGGTCGATGCGGCCGACGTCACCATCCTCGTCGACAACGCCATCGACATCCTCATGCCGGATAGCGGACCTGCCCACCGTCCGCCTCTCGCGCAGAATTGGTCCGAGCGCGAGCAGCTTCGCGCCGAGCATGGGTACGCGACGCTGCTCACGGTCGAGCGGGACGGCCGGAGATCGTCGGTGCTCTATGACGCCGGCCTTGGGCGGGACACGTTGCTGCACAATCTGGACGTATTGGCGCTGAACGCGGCGGACCTGCGGGCTGTGGTGCTCTCACACGGGCACGCCGACCACCACGGCGGTTTGGAGGGGATTTACCGGCGGATAGGCCGGTCTCGTGTGCCGTTGGTGTTGCATCCCGACGCGTGGCGATTGCGTCGCGTGATCTTCCCGACGGGCACGGAGATTGACATGCCGCCGCCCAGCCATAACGACCTGGACCGCGAGGGTGTGGAGATCATCGAGGAGCGTGGTCCGTCGCTGCTGTTGGATGACACGGTGCTTATCACCGGGCAGGTGGAGCGGACGACGGACTTCGAGCAGGGCTTTCCTCTGCAGCAGGCGCGCACGGAGAGCGGCGGGTGGGAGCCGGATACGTGGATCTGGGATGACCAAGGCATCGTGTGCCATGTCAAGGACAAGGGATTGGTGGTGCTCTCAGGCTGCAGCCATGCGGGTGTCATCAACGTGCTGCGGCATGCGCGGCAGATGACGGGGGTAGACACCATCCACGCCTTCGTCGGCGGCATGCACCTCACCGGCGCGATCATGGAGCCGCTAATCCCGCGCACGATCCGCGAGCTGGCGGGGATCAATCCGATGTACATCGTGCCGGGACACTGTACAGGTTGGAAGGCGACGCACGAGCTCTCGCGGGCGCTGCCGGATGCATACATCCAGACGAGCGTGGGCACGCGGCTGCACTTCGCGTAGGGTTGGGCCGCCAGCTTGGCCGCGAAGGGCCGGTGCAGGGGCCTAGCGCCGCTTGGCTTTGGTGGCGGCTTTGCGGGCGGCGCGGCGCTGCTGGTCCTTCTCGTCGCTGACCTCTTGTGAGCGCGGGCGGAACAGGAGACGGATCGGCGTACCCTCGAAGCCGAAGACTTCGCGCAGGCGGTTTTCCAGGTAGCGTTCGTACGAGAAGTGGAGCAGGTCGGGGTCGTTGACGAAGAAGATGAAGGTTGGCGGGTTGACCTCGGCCTGGGTGCCGTAGTAGACGCGCAGCACGCGCCCCTGGACGAAGGATGGGTGGTGGCGCTGGTAGGCGTCTTTGACGACCTCGTTGAGCTGTGCGGTGGGCACGCGGAGCTGGCGGGTGTCGTAGATGCGCAGCGCGCGGTCGAGGATGTCGCCGATGTGATATTTGGTCTTGGCCGAGGCGAAGATGATGGGGGCGTAGGGCACGAATTTGAGCGCCTCGCGGAGCTGACGGGTGTATTTCTTGGCGTCCAACTCTTCGAGCTCGCGCTCGGAGAGGGGCGAGCGGCGCGTGTCGGGCCGGATATCCGCCTCCTCTCCGCCGAGCGCCGCGAGCGCCTGTGCCTCGCTCTCGGCCAGCGCGCGCTCCATCTCGCGGCGCTTCTCGCGCACCAGGTCCCACTTGTTGACGACGACGACGATGCCTTTGGCCGCCTCATGGACGTAGCCGGCGATGTGGGTGTCTTGCGCGGTGACGCCCTCAAGGCCGTCGATCATGAGCACGGCGACGTCGGCGCGGTCGATGGCGCGGTGCGAGCGCAGGGCGCTGAACTTCTCGACGCCTGGGGCGATTTTGCCGCGGCGGCGGATGCCCGCTGTGTCGATGAGGAGGACGGCGCGCCCGTCGTGCTCGACCTCGGTGTCGATGGTGTCGCGCGTGGTGCCGGGGATCTCGCTGACGATGACACGCTCCTGGCCCAGGATACTGTTGACCAGCGACGACTTGCCGGTATTCGGCCTGCCGACGATGGCGATGCGTGGTATGCCTTCGAAGGCGTCTTCGTCTTCATCCTCATCAGCGGGCGGAAGCTTGTCTGTGACGGCGTCGAGCAGGTCGCCGGAACCTGTGCCGGAGACGGAGGAGAGGGTGATCGGCTCGCCAAGGCCAAGCTCGTAGAACTCGACGGCCTCCTGGCGCTGGGTGGCGTTGTCGGCCTTGTTCGCGCCGAGGACGACGGGCTTTTTCGAGAGGCGCAGCATCTCGGCGACTTCGCGGTCGGAGGCGGTGATGCCGTCGCGCGTATCCACCATGAAGACGATGACGTCGGCCTCTTCGATGGCGAGCTGGACCTGCGCCATGATTTGTTTGCTGAAGCTGGTCTCGCCGGCTAGCTCCATACCTCCGGTGTCGACAAGCGTGAAGGTGCGGCCGTTCCACTCAGAGTCTTCGTAGATGCGGTCGCGCGTGGTGCCTGGCAGATCTTCGACGATGGCGACACGGTGACCGATGAGCTTATTGAAGAGGGTGGACTTGCCAACGTTGGGCCGTCCGACGATGGCGACAAGGGGTTTCATAGTTCGGGCTCACGAATCTTTTTGAGCGGGCACTGACGCTGCCAACGATGCCGACGATGCCAAATTTGTCGTTCAGGGCGCATATCCCATGCCGCTCATTCTGTCGCGATGCGTCAGCCGGCGCGAGGGGCGCAGCGTATTCTATCACGTTGCCGGCAAGCGGACGCGACGGGGCGATTTGGGCGGGCGAACGGGCCTATGCGCCGGTCGTGAGTGGGGCGTACTTGGTGGAGACGGGGAGAAGGGCGGCGCTGGCGCCCTGCGGGGTGAAGTTGTAGTCGGCGGCGCAGCCGAATTCGCTGAGCCAGAACTGCCAGAGAACGGCGCGGTAGCCGGCGAAGGTCTCGTGCGCGATGTGGGCGTCCCAGAGTTTACGGACAGGGGTGAGCGTGTCGCAGCTTGGGTCGCAGGGGGCGCACATCGTCCCGGCGTGCTGGCCGCCGGCGACCCAATAGACGAAGGGGACGGCGGCGGTGTAGTGCGGGGGGAACCAGGAGTCGCGGTTGCTGTTGTTGATGTAGACACCGGGGATGTAGCCAGCGGCGGCCACCGTCTTGAGCCAGGCGTCTAGCAGGGCGGCGCGCTGCTCGGACGTGGCGGGACCGTCCCAGCCGCCGAAGCCCGGCTCGACGTCGGCGAAGAGTGTGCGGTTTTGGACGAGCCCGTTTGACTCGAAGGAGGCGACCGCCGCCAATGCCTGCAACGCCTGATCCTGGCCATAGGCGTAGGGGGATTCGATGCCGGCGGGGCCGCAGAGGCCCCAATAGGCGTGGGTGTGGCTGGGGCCGACGGCGGCGGCGGTCTGGCGGTCGAAGCAGTTGAGGCCGTTGGCGGTGGCGCCGACCTCGCCGATGTAGAACTGGAGCGGCATGGCCTGCCCTGTCGTGGCGCTGACGGGCGTGCAGGAGTCAACGCCGTAGGCGCCGGAGAGGTCCCCGTTCTCGAATCTGGCCAGCATGGACGACTTGACGTTGTTCGTCTTGCGCAGGTGGTCGATGAGCACGCCAGACCCGGCGCCGCCCGCGGCGAGCGTGGCGAGGGCAAGGGCGATGAAGCGGCGGCGCCCGATGCCGACGCGGCGGAGATCTTGCTCGGTGGCGCCGTTGGTGCGCGCGACCTCGATGTAGGCGGCGGCGCAGTTCTCGCAGCCTTCGTCGTGCTTGGCGACGGCCGTGGCGAGCGCCCGCTCGCGGACCTCCGCAGGGTCAAGCCGCCGAATGCGCCCCATCGTTCCTCCCATGTTTGCCCCTGCTTCGCGGCGTCCATTTCCCGCACGATATCATACGCCTTGCGGCGCGGGTGCGTTGCGCGCCACATGGGCGATGTGGCGCTTCTCACAGAAGCCAGGCGGGCGCGGCTAAAGGCAGCATCACGCTAGGCCGGGGCCATCACCGTCGCGCGGCGGATCTGGGGATCGGTGAAGACGTCGAACTCGTCGCGGCTGCGCGTGGAGAACTCGGAGACTACGGCGCCTTCGTCGCCGGCCTGGAACCAGTGGAGCGTGTCGGGCGGGATGATGTATTGGTCGCCGGGCCGCAGCACGACTTCGTGCCGTACGGTGAAGGTGTCTTCGCGCCCAGTGGGGAGCGTCGCGGCGATGGCATGCGCCGGCTCGCCCTCCACATAGAGATAGACGGTGCCCCAGCGGCAGCGGAAGGTTTCTTCTTTGCCCGGCTCGCCGCCGACGGGTGGGTGCCGATGCTCAGGGCAGGTCTGGCGCGGGAAGAGGACTAGCTCTTTGGCGCAGACGCGCTCGGTGTTGACGTAGACGACGATCTGGAGGCCGAGCGTCTCTAGCTCGCTGAGGCCGAAATCGGCCACTTCGACGTTCTCCGCCTCGGCTGGCGTGAGCACGATGCTCGCGCGGTCGAGATAGTCGCGAGCGCGCTCGCGGGCCTGGGCCGCCTGCTGGCCTGTCAACATCGTCGTCCTCCATGTCTCGTGGCGCGAGGGGCCGCTATCGGGCGTCGCGGTCGGCGGGGCCGACGAAGAGCGAGCGGTGGTCGTCCCAGCGCCAGCGGCCCTCGTCGGAATCGGTGATGCCTGCGGGAAGGCGGGGCGAGCCCGCAGTGAAGCGTGTGCTCGTCTCGTGCCAGCTTCGCACGCCGCTGACGGCATCGGGCGCTTCGACGCTGCACGCGCCGACGGCACAGGCGGCGGCGAGCGCGCCTTCTGGCTTCATTCCGCGGAGCAGGCCGAGCAGGAAGCCGGCGATGGTGGCGTCGCCCGCGCCGGTGGTTCCGACGACTTGCGTGGCGTAGCAGGGGAACCAGTATTCGCGCTCGGCCCAGTCGTCCAGATGCTCGGGGCGCGCACGGCCCATGGTCGCAAGGGCCTGCTCGCCCGCAGTGCGGAGGTATAAACCGCGATGGCCGAGCTTGAGCGCGACCATCCTGGTTCCCAGCTCGAGCAGCCACGCACCCATCTCTCCGACGAGCGTGGCGCGGACGCGGTCGAGGAGGCTGCCGCCCGCTGCTTCGGTCAGGAGCCAGTCAAAGGTCGGGCGTTCGATCAGGAGCAGGAGCTCGCTGAGGCTTGGGATGAAGACATCCACATAGGGAAGCGTCGCGGCGATGATGGCGCGCCAGTCCGCCCGAGCGGCGGCGCTCTGGGGCGCGGGCATGGCGAGGTCGAGCGAGGTGGTGACGCCGAGCGCTTTCGCCCGGCGGAAGAGCGCGGCCAGCTCGGCGCCGCCGTCTCGCCACATGTTTTCCATGAGTGGCGGGTAGCCGAAGTGGAATAGGCGCGCATCCGTGAGGGCGGCGTCGGGCACATCCGAAGCGCGGAAGGTGGCGTTGCAGCCGGGGGAGTGGAAGAGCATGCGATCCGCGCTGGGCGGGCTGAGGATGACCGAGTAGGAGGTGGATTCACCTGGCGCGATGACCATGCCGTCCGCGAGGCTGGCTCCGTGGCGCTCCACGATCTGGCGGACAGCCTGCCCGAAGAGGTCATCCGCGACTTTACCCACGAGGCGCGTGGAGACGCCGAGTTGGTGGAGCGCGAGGCCGGTGTTGGAGACCGCGCCGCCCGTCGCGAGCGCCGCTGGCCCGGCATCGACGGTCTGCCCCGGCGCGAAGGCCGTGTCGCCTTCCGAAAGGGCGGGGATGACGTCGAGGCAGATGTGGCCGGCGACCACAGCTTCGGTCGCGGCACGTTCGGGCGCTTCAGCCATTGCGCGCCTCCGATTCGTCCAGGGGGACCGTTTCGCCGCTCGCCTGTGACGCGAGGGCGGCGGTCAGCACGCGATGATGCTGCGCGGTCTCTTGGGGGGTGGCGCAGATGAAGGGCTGGCGCATGGCGTCGCGGGAGGCCAGCTCGTCGCAGAAGGCAGCCCACATCTGCAAGATGGCGTCGGGGAAGCCGAACTCGAAGATCGCCCCGGTGATTGCGGGATAGGCGGATTGGGAGCCCAGGTCTTGCGCCTGCCAGATCTGCGACCCGCCAGGAGAGTAGGGCAGGGTGCGCAGTGTCTTCGGATATTTGGTGGTGAACTCGGCCGAGAGCGCCGTACCGGAGATGTGGATGTACCAGGTGTTGGTCTCGCCGGGCGCGATGCGCTTGGTTTCGAGCGTCATGGGGAAATGCTGCCCGTCGCGATCCACCTCGCAGAAGAGCACGGCGTTGTCCCAGGTGTCGCAGGGGACCATCTTGCCGCCGGGACCGGGCCGCTCAGTCACGATATTGGAGAGCACGGCGCGGACATTGCGCGGGAGCCAGCCCGCGCGTAGCGGCAGGTGCAGGACGTGCATGCCCAGGTCGCCCATGCAGCCGTACTCGCCGTTGACGGCGGCCTGGCGCTTCCAGTTGATGGGCTTGTTGGGGTCAAGGTCGCTGCTGTGGAGGAAGCCCGCCCGCACGTCGAGGATCGTGCCGAAGCTGTCCTCGCGCAGATAGCGGGCGATCTGCTGCGCGGCGGGATAGAAGACGAACTCGGAGGAGCAGCGCACCAGTAGCTCGGGGTGGGCACGCGTGGCGGCAAGGATGGCGTCATTGGCGGCGAGGTCTATGCCGAAGGGTTTTTCGCCGAAGAGGTGCTTGCCGGCGTTGAGGACGTCCACGTAGATGCGCTCGTGCAGATTGTGCGGCACGGCGCAGTAGATCGCCTCGATGGTCGAGTCGTTCAGGAGGTCGTGGTAGTCTACCGTCGCGATCTCGATGGTGGGGAGCGCGTCCTCGAACCAGCGCAGTTGATCTGGATAGGTGTCGCAGACGCCGACGATGCGCGGGGCGACATCCAGATCGAGCAGGGCGTGCCAGCGCCCGACCGCGCTGGCGAACTCGCGGCCCATGAGGCCACCACCGATGATGCCGAAGCGAATCTCACGGCGCGCCATGCAGGCTCTCCTTCGACCGGCGCACGTTGTCACCGGGATGATTGCGTAGGATGTTGGGTGCGTGAATGCGGATTACGCGCGCAGGATGGCAAGGGCTTTGTCGGGAGTCGCGCCCTCGTGGACCAGCGCCATCAGCGCGCGTGTCATCTGCGCTGGCCGCTCGTGTTGGATGACGTTGCGTCCGTAGACGATGCCCGCGGCGCCCTGGCGCATCAGCTCGTGCGTGCGCGACACGATCTCCTCGTCGGAGGCGCGGCCGCCGCCTCGGACCAGCACGGGCCGGCCGGATGCGACTTCCACGACGCGATGGTATTCGCTCGCATCGTCGCAGGGATCGGCCTTGATGACGTCCGCGCCCAGCTCGACGGCCTGGCGTACGAGCGGCAGGATCTTGTCAAGGTCACCATCCACCGTGTAGCCGCCGGCGCGCTCGTTCGGCTGCATCACCAGGGGTTCGACCATGAGCGGCATGCCGTAGCGGTCGCACTGGGGCCGTATGCGACAGATATTCTCGACGCACTGGGCGTACAGCTCGGGCTGGTCCGGCAGCAAGAGAAGGTTGACGACGACGCAGGCGGCGTCGAGCGCGAGCGCCTGCTCAACGGGGTCGGCGATGCTGCGGCTGAAGAGGTAGCGCGGCAACTCGCGTCCGTAGACGTTCGCTATGTCAGTGCGCAGCACGAGGGAAGGTTTGGCCTTGCCAGGGATATCCTGCAAGAGCGGCGCGAGGCCGGGACTAAGCTGGATGGCGTCAGGCGCGGCTGCGACGATGGTGGCGACGGCGCGGCGCATGTCTTCGATGCCGGTGAGGAAAGAGCGCTCGTTGAAGAATCCGTGATCGATGGCGACATCGAAACAGCGCCCGTCGGCGGCCAGAAGCCGGTTCAGCCGGGGGGTGACGCTCACGCGATATCCCTTCTTTCGAAATTGACTGGCTAGTGGCTGTTGATGGCCACGTCGGAGATGGGCCGGCAGCCAGAGTTGTCGTGTTTAGCGGTCCGTGCCTTCCAGGTGCGTGCCGCGCAGCTTTGCGCCGTCGAGCAACGCATCCACAAGCTCGGCGCCCGCCAGGTTGGCTTTTTCGAGGTTGGCTCCGCGCAGATCGGCACGCGTCAGGTTGGCGCCCCGCAGGTCGCTGCCGTACAGGTCCGCGTGTCTGAGATTCGCTCCGCGCAGGTCCACATTCTCCAGTATCAGCTCACGCAGGTCGGCATCGTGCAGGTCCCATCCGCCGAAGTCGCGCTCGCCGGCCAGGT
>CAYYCB010000049.1:12444-15586 GCA_964469715.1 uncultured Ktedonobacterales bacterium
CGCAGGTCGGCATCGTGCAGGTCCCATCCGCCGAAGTCGCGCTCGCCGGCCAGGTAGAGTTGCTGTAGACGGTCGCCGTTTGATAGTTCCATGGGATGGTCCCTGCTCCCTTGGCTCGTTGGCTCGGTCGCCGCGCGCCGATGGAGGTGCTGGCGGCGCGTCATAACGCCGGGCATTATGCGTTGCGGGCGTCGCCTCCGGAGGTGAGCAATTGTTGTGAGGTCGCGCCGTCTCGTAAGCCTCGCGCGAAGCTCGTGGCGGCAGCCTGCACGGCGTCGCGGACCAACTCGCGGACGGTCACGCCCCGCTCGTCAACAAGGACGACGCGGACGCTGCCCATCAGGGCAAAGACCTCGACGTCGAGCTGGGGCGCCGGTGTCGCGCCTTGCGGCGGCTCGTGATCTTCGTGGCCGAAGGCGACGACACCACTCGTATGCTCGCCAAGGGCGTCTACGTCGCTGAGATAGACGCTCGACCGCACGGTGACGCGCACCGCCCGCGGCACGTAGATCTCGATGTTGCCCATGATGGCCGTGAGCTGGAGCTCGGAATGTGGCGGCAACTCGGCCAGGCGCAAATCAAGCTTGACCTCACCCATGAGGGCGGAGGCCCGCAGCTTCGGGGCAAGTCGCCACGGGCGGCGCATCTTCTTCGTCTGGCTCATAAAGGCGACGATGCGCTTCGTAGCCGGTTGAGCGGGCGGAACCGCGACGGGCTGCTGCGCGGCATCGAGGGCGGCGAGCGCGGCGAGCGGGTGTGAGGGTGGGGGAAGCGCGGCAATCACCGCCGCGCACTCCTCGGCGTCGTGCGCCAGGAGCAAAGCATCTAGAGCACGCTCAAACGATTCGGAGGTCAATTCGCCTCGCTCGTAACGCGCACGGACTTCGCGCAGCGCCGCTTGTTGCGCCTCCAATGGCGTCGGCTCCATGCGGACCTCCCTCTTGCTGGCGGTTCTCCTGCCGCGGATGCCTGGTACGTGGAGTGTACACGGGTCGCGGCGCGTTCGCCAGAGCGGTACGCAAAGACGTGATTCAACATGAGAGGGCGCAGGCGGCGCGTGGGCCTATTCCCATTGCGGCTCGCCGTACGGGCCGATGATGCGCGAGGTGCGCAGCTTCCAGTCGAGGAGCTGTGAACCCTGGAGCGTAAGGCTGAGCACGCTGCCCTGGCTCTCCTCGGGGCCAGGCATGAGGTCGAAGACGAAGTTGCCCAGGCTATAGACGATGGGCTTGCCGTTGTATATCTCGGAGGGCTGGCGCACGTGTGGGTGCGCGCCTACGACGAAGTCCGCGCCGGCGTCGATGGCGAGCCGGGCTAACGCTACCTGATGGTCCGTCTCCTGAAGCTGGTACTCGATGCCCCAGTGGGTGAAGACGAGGAGGAAGTCTACCGACGGACGCGCCGCGCGGATGTCGGCGGCCATGAGGTTGGCATCGAGCCAGGCATGGCCGGGTGTCGTGGCGGTGGCGACGAAGTTTTCCGGGCCGATCTCGCAGTAGGCGAGGATGCCGAGGCGAGTGCCGCGGATCGTGCGGATGACGGGCGTATGGGCGGCCTGGAGATTCGCGCCGCCACCGACGGGCGTGATGCCGTGTTGTGGCAGATGGGCCAGCATGTCCGTGAAGGCGTCTTTGCCGTAGTCGCCGCTGTGATTGTTCGCTACTGAGACGACGTCGAAACCTGCCAGCGCCAGACGGTCGAAGCCGCGCGGGTCCGCCTCGAAGACAAACTCCTTCGGCTCCGGCGTTCCGAGTGTCGAGACGACGCATTCGAGGTTGCCGACGGTGAGGTCGAAGCTGCTGAGGTAGTCCGCGGTGTAGTTGAAGGGGAAGCGATCGTCTGCCGCGAGCATTCGGGTGTTGACCGAGCGGCCGAGCATCACGTCGCCGGTGATGGCGACGGTGACCGGGCGAGTGTCGGGTGTCGCGGTCGGCATTGGTGTCGCTTCGGGGCTGGGCGTGGGCGTCGGACGCAGCGCGCGGATAGTAGAATCGGCACAGGCGGCGAGCGCGCCGCCGAGCGAGGCGGTGGCCGCGAGCCCTAGTCCGGCCCGCAGAAGCTCGCGCCTTGTGGCGCGCACGATGGGCGGGCGCGCGGCATCAACCGCGCGGGGCTCCCGTCCCTCCGGTTCTTCCCGTTCCTCGCTCATGCACCGTCTCCGCCGTGTCGCCGGGATGTACCGGCAGCTAGAAGGTCTTTAGCAGGCGTCGCCGTTCGCTCGCGGGGCACCGTGAGCGACAAGGGCCAACCGATGCGCCGTCACCCGTTGGAGAAAATGACCAGATTCGTGCCGCCGAGCGGGCGGGCGTCCGGCCCGACGAGGAAGAGGAGGATGCGCGCCATCTCCTCGGGCGTCATGTCCGCTTTGAGCTGCGGCGCGGCGGCACGCAGCATCTCAGTATCCACGGCGCCGGGACTGACGGCGATGACCCGGATGTTGTGCGGCCGGCCTTCGACGGCGAGGATCTCGCTCAGACCCGCAACGCCGTATTTGGAGGTGTTGTAGGCCGCCATGCCGGGGAATTTCTCGACGTTGGGCACGCCCGAGAGCGACGAGAGATTGACGATAACGCCGCCGCCGGCCGGGATCATGGCGCGGAACGCCTCGCGGCAACAGAGGAATGTGCCGCGCAGATTCGTCCCGAGCACGGCGTCCCAGGTGGAGGATTCAAGCTCGGCGAAGGGGGCCTTCGCCACCGCGCCCGCGCTGTTGACGAGGATGCGCGCCGGGCCAAACGATTGCGCCGCTCGCGCGAAGAGGTCGCGCACGCTGGCCTCGTCGGCAACGTCGGTCGGCACGACGAGCGCCCGGCCACCGGCGGCGGTGATGGCCTGGGCGTTGGCGTCCAGCGCGGCGCTGTCGCGCGCCGCCAGCACGACCGCGGCGCCTTCCGCCGCGAAGAGAGCCGCGGTCGCCTTGCCGATCCCGCGGCTGGCGCCGGTGACGATGGCGACGCTGCCCGCGAGCGCGCCTGTGCTCTCAGATGCCGTGCTGCCAGCCCGCATGCGCTGCCACTCGCTCTCCCTGGCCGGTGGATTCCGGACGCCCGCCGGCTATGGCCACGATTATACCCGACAGGAAGACTGTTGGACACGGGATTATGCAGGGTCGTTACGGGGCGCGTGCGGTCGCGGCAGTGAA
>CAYYCB010000050.1:0-11338 GCA_964469715.1 uncultured Ktedonobacterales bacterium
CTTCTTCCTGTGCGAGGCTCAGCACTTTGCGAGCCCGCTCCGTAAACTTATCGAACCTGTCTCTGTCGTTCACCTGATGTATCCCCCCTTCAAGGTCGAGGGTGGCGTGGCGCCGGGCCCCTCTGCGTCAGGTAAACCCGTGCTTTATGATACGTCATCCACAGGTGAGCGTCAAATGTACCATGTGTACAAATCCGCTTCCCAAGCGGCCTCGCGCCGTTTTTCTCCCATGCTGGGCGGTTGGCTAGGGGACTGGGAAGAGGTGTCGCTTACCGTGGCCTCTGAACCTGGAAGGCTCTGTCTGGCTTGTCGCCCGTCTCCGGGCGAGGGATTATTCTTCGCCGTGACGCCGTTCCCGGTCATCCGGCCCGGGTGGCGTCATCCGCGGGACGACGCTCGTTTGGGGACGCTCTATCGCAAGCCGCGCGCCGGAAATGGCATCGCGCACCTGGCAGTTAAGCGATCCGTCTAACGCTGTCCGCGTCGGGCTAAATCTCCTGACTGTGTACTGCTGGAGCCGGACTACGAATCTGCGCCGCCCGCCACGATCCTGAGGCGGAGTACGCCGCTACGACGCCTATTGCGATACATCGATGGTAGCTATATCAACGAACGGGTTGCCACATTGTGCGTCCTCGTCGCGATGAAACGCCACTCACCGGGCCGAACGGCCCAGGACCATTGTGAAGGACACGATAGCGTCCTGGGAAATACGTCGCATGGCGTCCGATTGTCTACATTCAATACACGCGTGAACGGTCATGCGGACACTGGACATACGGCTAGGGTCGGGGGAGATCGGGAGGAAAGGCACGTCCCAGGGCCCGCTGCCAGGAGGTTCGCCGCCGAGGAAAGAGGGCCAGCTTCGGCGGTGCGGGCGCGTCATTGTGCCTACGGACACAGTCTACATCACCGGCGGGGGGCAGGGCAAAGTGGCGAGCGATGACACTGGATAACTCGGTGGAAAAGGTCGGGGATAACCACGGAAAACTCGGTATAGCTGGTGGATAACACGGGATGCTGGTCGTCAGTGTGGGGATGCGCGCGATGGCTTGCGGGCGACGGCCGGTGATTGAGGGGGGGAGGTTATCCACATATCCACGCGGTGTGGATGGGTGGGGATAACTACCCGGTTGCCAAAGACCCTATCGCCAGGTACTCTCAAGGGTATCCCTTCGTCTCAAATGATTACGGCGGAAGCGGGATGCGCCGCCCCGATGCTATACTGCTATAGAATGGGTGTTCTAAGGATGCTCTGCGAGCCGGCGAGACGGACCTGCACACAGCCGCGTGGGAGGGTGTCGCGATGGCCGTAGAGAAGCTGCTGCCACAGAACGTCGAGGCCGAGGCGGGTGTGTTGGGCTCGTTGCTCATCGACCCTGAGGCCATTGTGCAGGTCGCGGAGTTCCTTAAGGCCGACGACTTCTACCGCGAGGCCCATCGCTCGATTTATCAGGCGGCGCTCGACCTCTACGAGTCGGGTGAGCCATCGGATTTCATCACGCTCTGCGACGAGCTGGCGCGGCGCGGCAAGCTGGATGAGATCGGCGGGACGGCGTACGTTGGGTCGCTCGCCAATCAGGTACCCACCAGCCGCAACGCTCTGCACTATGCGCGGATCGTGGAGCGCACGGCGATCTTGCGGCGGTTGATTCACGCGGCTGGTCAGATCGCGGGCGTGGCCTACAATGAGCCGGACGCCGACGCGGCGATGGAGCAGGCCGAGAAGCTCATTTTCGAGGTTAGCCAGCGCTCGACGCGCAGCGACTTCGACTCGATTGGCGACATCCTGCGGGCCTACATTGACAAGCTCGACACGCTGCACGAGCACCGCGGCGACATCGTGGGCGTGGGCACGGGCTTCTCGGACCTCGATAAGATGACCGGCGGCCTGCAGAAGTCGGACCTATTGATATTGGCGGCGCGGCCCAGCGTCGGTAAGACGGCCATGGCGCTTTCGCTGGCGCACAACGCGGCGCTCAAGTTCGGCCAAGCCGTGGCGGTCTTCAGCCTGGAGATGAGCAAAGAGCAGCTTGTCGCGCGCATCCTCTCGATGGACGCGCAGGTGGACCAGCAGCGGCTGCGCACAGGCTGGATCGACGACGATGAGTGGGAGCGTATCAGCGAATCGGTCGGCCGGCTCTCCCAGACGAACATCTACATCGACGATACGGCCGGCGTGCCCCTGGTGGAGATGCGCAGCAAGGCGCGCCGCCTGATGATGGACAGGGGCTTCGACCTACTGATCGTGGATTACTTGCAACTCATGCAGGGAAGCGGCGGAGCTGGCAAGGGCGAGAATCGCCAGCAGGAAATCTCCGAAATCAGCCGCGGCCTCAAGCAACTCGCCCGCGAGCTGAACGTTCCCGTGTTGGCGCTCTCGCAGCTCTCGCGCGCCGTGGAGAGTCGCGCGGACAAGAAGCCGCAACTGAGCGACCTTCGAGAAAGCGGTAGCATCGAGCAAGACGCCGATGTTGTGATGTTCATCTACCGCGACGAGGTGTATAACCCCGACACGGACCGCAAGAACATCGCGGACATCATCGTGGCGAAGCACCGTAACGGTCCCGTTGGGCAGGTCAGCCTCTACTTCCAGGCGGCGCAGACGCGCTATCGCGATCTCGACCTGCGCACGCCAGACGACTACGAATAAGCGCCAGGAGGACCCCCGAGCATGCCCGCATTCCCCGGATTTCCCCCTGGCAAGAGTCCCTATGTGCCGCTGCCCGAGGCGTTTTTTACGTCCGTCGCGCCGGAGATCGAGGACGTCAACGAGCTGAAGGTGACGCTGCACCTCTTCTGGCTCTTGTACCGTAAGTCGGGCACACCGCGCTGTGCGAGCGA
This sequence comes from uncultured Ktedonobacterales bacterium, assembly GCA_964469715.1. Taxonomy (GTDB): domain Bacteria; phylum Chloroflexota; class Ktedonobacteria; order Ktedonobacterales; family JADMIN01; genus CAWAWP01. Next base: position 2,845 of record CAYYCB010000050.1, read on the forward strand.
CCGCGAGCTGCTGGCGGACCCGCTGCTTCGGCGGGCGCTGCGGCGGACCGGCGATCCTCGCCCGGTGGACGAGCGACTGCGCGCGGCGTTGGAGCTGGCGCTAACGCGAGGCACGCTGCTGCGCGTGCGGGTGCGCGTGGACGATGCTATTGTGACGTGGTACTTTTTCAACACGCCGCGCAGCCGTCAGGCGGTGGCGCGGCTTCTGCGCGGCGAAGAGTCGCCGGAGCTTCTGCTCGACCTGGAGGGTCCGGGGGTGGGCGCCGGGGAGCCGTATACGCTGAGCATCGAGGTGGAGCGCCCCAACATCTTCGCGCTCTACGAGCAGAATGTGGGGCTGCTACCGCCGCTGCTGGCGGAGGAGCTGCGCGAGGCTGGCGAACGCTATCCCGCCGAGTGGATCGAGGAGGCGTTCCGCCTTGCCGTCGAACAGAACAAGCGGCGCTGGAGCTATATCCGGGCGATCTTGAAGCGGTGGGAAAGCGAAGGAAAGGGGGCGTCGGCGCATGGATAGGATGAAGGACATGCTGCCGAGGATCGCGCAGCAGCGCGCCCGAGCTTCGCGCCAGGCGCAGGTACCGCCCTATGCGGCGCCGGCCGACCCGACCGACGCCGTGCTGCCCGCTCCGCAGGAACCGACGTCACCGCCACGGACTGGCGCGCAATCGGGCACGCGTCCGGTTCGCACGCCCGCGCGGCCGGGCGTGCCCACTGCTCGCGCCGTTCCCCCTTCTCCGAGGACGCCGGCCTCGGCGCGCTCTTCTGAGCAGCGGCAGACGCGTCAGCCGTCGTCCGGCGCGCCTATCCGCCCGACGAGCCGGGCCACGCCGCCGGTCGAGCGAGGGCCACTGACGCCGCGCACCCTGCCTCAATCGGGGGGTGTTGCGCGCTCCGCAAGCCGTCCTCCCATTCCTCCGGCCGATGTGCTGGAGAGCGACCGTATTCTCGAATTGCCGGCGAGCCGCCGCACGCGCACATCGCAGGCCAATCCAGCCGAGCCAAGCGCACCGAGTACACGAGGGTCTACGCTCCAGGGCAGAACCGAGATCCCGGCCCGCAGCTTGCCACGGCGAGGCGAGGCGCGTATGGCCGACCGCTCCAGCACACAATCGCTCGGCGAGGCGCTGCAAGGATATGTCGCGGTGCTGGCGGAGCGGCGCAAGCTGCGCCAGGCGGGTCTGGACGACCAGGGCCGGCCGGTCAAGGCCGCGCGTGCGCCACTCAAGAGCGAGCAGGAAGAAGCCTGCCCGCTCTGCGGCGGCGCAGGGTGGCTGCGCATTGACGTGCCCTTCGGCGATCCGCGCTTCGGCCAGCCGGTGCCGTGTAAGTGCAAGGAGCAGGAGATTGAGGAGCGGCACCAGCGCGAAGAAGAGCGGCGTATGGCCGAGCTTGACCGCTTCTTTAGCTTGCAGCCGTTCATGGATAAGACGTTTGACACGTTCGACGCGAAGGTGCCGGGGCTGCGCGAGGGCTTTGTCGTCGCGCGGTCGTATGCTGAGGATCCGCAGGGATGGCTGCTGCTGATGGGAGGCTATGGTACCGGCAAGACCCATCTCGCGGCGGCCATCGCCCATGAGCGTTTGGCCGCCGGCTCGTCGGTCTATTTCGCCGTGGTGCCGGAGCTACTAGACCATCTGCGCTCTGCCTTCGCGCCGGGGAAGGACATCTCGTACGACGAGATGTTCGACAAGATTCGTGAGGTGGAACTGCTCGTGCTTGACGACCTGGGCGCCGAGAACGGCACGGCCTGGGCGACCGAGAAGCTTTTTCAGCTCATCAACTATCGGTACAACTATCGCATGCCGACGGTGCTCACCACCAACAACCAGCTTCAGACGCGCATGGACGACCGGGTGCGCTCGCGGCTGAACGATCTTGGGCTGGTGCAGCACCTCATTATCAACGCGAAGGACTACCGCCCACGGAATGCGCGGGGTGCAGCGCGAGGGTAGTGCCTTCACTGTGGGCAGGCGCCACGGCAAAGCGTACCCTACGGCCACCGAACTTGAGGCGATTGTCTGTGCTGTTGTGCTAGACCTGAGCCACGTAGACGTGCCCAACTCCGTCGGTGATGGAGCCGTTCAGCGGGAATGCCCACAGGAGGGTTCCGTTCACGGTTGCACCGTACTGGACGAATGATTGCGGAATCTTGCCCTGGGACGTCCAATTGCTCGACCCTGGCGCGAGCACATATAAGACACTGTCGCTCCCGCTCGACTTGTCGGTTCGGGCTAGCAGTGTGCCGTCGTCCGCTATGCCGATGAGCAGCATCTGACGGGTGGCGTCGGGCGGGGCTATCGTCGTCCAGGTCGCGCCGCCATCTGACGTGCAGGAGATTCGCGTGCTCCCCTGGTTGGTGGCGCCACAGACGTGCCAGCCCGTCGCCGCGCCGGACTGCTGCACGGTGAAGTCATCGAGCTGTTGGTCCGCGAGAGGCGTCCAGTGGGCGCCGCGATCGCCGCTTTTCCAGAGATGCGGCCTGGGCGGATTGGCCGGCGCGATGTCGTAGGTCTCGGCGAGCAGGTCTCCCGTAGCGGGATTGATCCAGAACGCGTGAAGCTGCTGGTTCGCCGCAATGATGTCGTCGTCGATGTTCTGCCAGGTCTGGAAGTGGTCGATTGAGACCGCCAGATGCTCATGCTGGTCGGCGCCGGACTGCGCCTGGCGTGTGGCGTATGTCGTGCCGTTCGTCGTGGCGAATTCGAGGATGGATGCGTCCGTCGCGTAAGGCTGCCAGGTTGCGCCGCCATCCACCGACACCAGCGTATAGCCGTCTGACGTCGCCGTTTTGCCCGCGCTGAGGAGCATGATGGTCGGATCGAAATCGTCGGTCTGGATGGCGCAAGATTGAACCGGAGTCGCACCTGTCAGCGCGCCGCTTGGGGTCCAGGTCGTGCCCGCATCCTGGGTGATCCATACCTGGGGAATCGCTGGGCCACTCTGCGCGGGGATGACACACACAGCGGCATTCGCGGCAGCCGCCCTCACCACGCCGACATTGCTGGATCCTTCAGGTCGTGGACTGTAGCCCTGTGGCATCGCCAGCGTACGCCAACTGAGCGCCGACGGAGTTGCCGTGGGGGTGGGCGTAGCGATCACGGTCACGGTCACCCGCTGCTCTCCGCAGGCGGCCAGCGTCACGAGCGCCAGCGCCGCGCATAACGCCAGCGCGATGCTCACCGGACGGCGCGACGACTCCATGCGTTCAACAGGCATTTCTCCCTCTCGCCCTCCTTGACCATCGCTTCCAATGGTGCGTGCCCATCATTGGCGAGGCCAGTATAGGGGGCGAGCGGGCAGCGGTCAAGGGCGCATAGCCACGAGACGAGGCGCCCGCGAGGCTCTACACGGAGGGATTCGTGCGGCCCCGCGGGCGCCTCATTCCATTCCTAAATCCTTCGTTACGGCGTCGCGGTAGGCGCGGGCGCCTGGCCGAAACGTGGGTCGAGGTCGGCGAAGCTGGTGAGCGTGACGACGCTCTGGCCGGTGTCGAGGAATTGCCCGGTGATCTGGTCGCCCGGCTTCACCAGCGGGAGCTGGGGGTTGAGCGGGAGACCGGCTTCGTAGATGCGCGTCTGGCCCTCGATCTGGAAGTAGTAGACCGTGGTGCCGTTCTGGACCGCGGAGCTGATGCTCGCGATCTTACCAGTCACGGCCGTCGGCTTGCCGCTCGGCGATGGGTTCGTGCCCACACCCTGATTCGCGAGCCACTGGGCGTAGTCGGCAAGGCCCTGCGCCTTTGTGGAGTCCATGATGACATTGGCGCCGTTGAGGTGGCGGGCGTCCACGAAGCCGACAGCCTGGAAGTTCTCGCCGTAGTCGTTGGGGGTGACGAAGGTGCAGACCCACGTCGGCTCGCCATAGATGGAATAGAGCTGGACGTTGGAGACGTCGTAGTTCTTGATGTTCCGCGGGCTGGACTTGAAGGTGTCTTTGACGTTGGCGGTGACGCCGAGGCCGGCGAGCGGGTAAAACTGGCCGGCATTCTGGTGTGTGTCGAAAAGCATGATGCCTGTGCTCGAATTGTCGCTGGCCGCGCTCGACGTCATCGGGACGAGCCAGACCGGCTTATCTACATTGTTATAGACGAGCTCTGGCCGGTTGGTGTCGTCCACGGCGGGCACCTGCTGGCCGCTACCGGATGGGTTGAACCAGGGGGCGTGCTCGTACTTGCCCCACCATGTGAGGTAGTCCACCACCGTTTCGGCGGGGATGATACGGTCCACCCACGAGGGGACGTCCTGCGGCGCGAGGTTTTGGATGGCGCCGGTCTGCGGGTCTACGAGCAGCACGCGCTGCACCACCTGGCCAGTGAATCCGCGCGTGGGCCGCATCAGCGAGATGGTGAAGAACGGCCGCCACGAGTCATCCACTTCAAGCGTCGGGTCCACGAGGTCACCGTTGGTGTAGCCGCTGAGGTAGACGTGACGCAGCAGATCCTGATTGAGGATGGCGTCGGGCAGATAGCGCAGGTGCAGTCCCGTGTAAAGCTTCGCGGAGGCATTGGGATCTTCGGCGTCCACCGCCACGAAGCCGGGACTCTGCCAGTTGCCGATGTTGGCCCAGACGTTGTTGTAGACCAGCGGCGCGATCCAGTAGAGGTGCCCTTTGACGGACTGCAAGGTGTACGCGGTGCGGTCGGTGTGATAGGTCGAGCCCAGGTTCTGGCCTCCCTGCGCCAGAACCTGCTGCCCGAGATATGAGGCGACGCCGCGCGAGACCAAAACGATGTGGTCCACGTCGGTCCTGGGCAGTGAGGCGCTCGCCGGTTCAGTGGTGATGTGCGGGATTGCGGCGAGTGCCTTGGCATTGGGATCGAACCAGGTTGTGGCGACGGCGATCAGGCCGTTCAGGAGGATGGCGATGATCAGGACGAGCGTGACCGCGATTCCGCCGGCGATTCCGCTGGTGCGTGGGGCCTCGCCGCGCGGCGCACGATCCTCCACGACACGTGCCCGCCCCCGACCGGCGAGCGATCCGCGTCCGAGCTGGAAGGTGACACCGCCGGCATTGACGGAATCAGTGAAGTTGTCGATCGCGGAGCGGACATTGGTGAGGCTGCCGCCAAAGAGCGCGAGCAGGCCTGTCAGCAGCAGCGGCCAGAGGAGCCACTGCATGCCCCAGTATGGGCCGTTCATGGCCGGCTCGGCAAAGTAGAGGATGGCGAGATCGACCAGGAAGTTGAGGCCCCAGAGGCCGACCGCCCAGCGCAGCACGACCTCTGGGCGCGGGGGCTTGCCTCGTGAGGTCAGATAGACGAGGGCGGCGAGCAGGCCCACGACGATGCTCGCGCCCAGGGCAGCGAGCCAGACGATAATCATAGCGCAGCTACTCCAGTTTCGCGGGTACGGACACCCGCCTTCGCGGCATCGGGCCAGCCGTCCGATGCGTGCCGCTACTCCATTTATAAATACGTGCGAAAGACCACACGGTAGTGGTAGGTATGCGCACCGGCACGCGGCAGCAACGCAATGCCTTCATTCCAGGCATTTCGTGCAGCGGTGGCATCGCCATTGCCTTGTCGCAGCAGCAAGCCGCGCCGTGCTATCTGCGGGAACGGCCGGCCGCAAGGAACGGGGCGCGCGATACGGGCGCCATTGGGGAGGGGCAAGGAGATGGGGATCGCTGGGCAGCCATTCGACCCATATTCGACCGACGCAATACATGGCGAGCTGCCGGAATACTTCCTGGCGGGGCGCGCTCTGGATGCGCGTGGCTCCGGAGCGCGGGCCACGGATGCGCGGGCCACGGATGCGCGCCTGGCGCGCGACGAACACAAGCCCCAGGACGATAGGGGGGCAAAGCCCGCGCCGCAGCATACGCCGCTCCCGCCGCCTGACGTGAGCCTCGCCCTGGCAGACGCCGCCCGGTTGGGCGCCTTGCGCGCCACGAGGCTGCTCGACGCGCCAGCGAGCGACAGGTTCGCCCGGATCGTGCGCACGGCGGCGCGCATGCTCGGCGCGCCTGCCGCCCTTCTTTCGTTGGTGGCCGACGATTGGCAGGTATTCGCGAGCACGTTCGGCGTGGCAGAGGCGCCGAATGCGACACTTCCACTGCCTGTGTCACATTCGTTCTGTCGCTATGTCGTGGCGACGCGTGCGCCTTTCGTGATCGCGGACGCGCGACGACATCCGTGGGTACAGACTAGCCCGGCCGTGCGCGATCTAGACATCGTCGCCTACGCTGGCGTACCGCTGATCACCTCTGACGGCTATGTCATCGGCGCCCTCAGCATTGTCGATTGCCAGCCTCATGTGTGGCGCGAGCAGGATGTCGCCGCATTGCAAGACCTGGCGGCGATTGCGATGTCCGATATCGAGCTGGAACACGTGGCACGAACCGCGGAGCGAGATGCGAGCGAGCGCCACCGGCTGGACGACGAGCTGCGCGAGGGCGAGCAGCGATTCCGCGCGCTCTTCGAGCAGGGCTACGTTGGCGTGGCGCTTGTGGCGTCGGATCGCCGCTGGCTTCGCGTGAACCAGCGCTATGCAGGCATCCTGGGGTATACGCCAGACGAGCTGGCGGGCCGCTCGTTCACCGAGATCACCCATCCCGATGACCTGGAGACCGATCTGCAAGCGGCGCAGCAGTTGTTCGCAGGGACTACGTCGTCGTACGTGACGGAGAAGCGCTACATCCGCAAAGACGGCGAGGCCGTCTGGTGCCACCTGACGGCGACGCTTGTGCGGGGGGCGCAAGGGGAGCCGCTCTACGTCATCTCGATCATTGAGGACGTGACGTCCCGCAAACGCGCTGAAGATCTGTTGGCGCAAACGGCACGCGATGCAGCAAACCGAGCGACTGAGCTCGAAACAGTCTTCGAGTCGGCCTCCGACGGCATTATTACGTACGACGCCGACGGATATATCCAGCGTATGAATGAGGCCGCCAGGCGTCTGCTCGCCGATGCGCTCCCCGCCGATTACGCCGAAGGTCCTCTCTCCGCGCGCAGCAACTGGCAATACATCCATGACGAGAGCGACAAGGTGTTGCCGCTGGCCGACCGGCCGAGCGTGCGCTTGCTGCGTGGTGAGGTTTTGAGCGGCAACCACAGTGCGGACGTCGTCATCCGCGCCCCTCATACTGCGGGCAAGCGGATCAACGTGACAGGCGCGCCACTGCGCGACGAGCATGGCGCGATCTCCGGTGCGATCGCCTTACTTCGAGACGTCACCGAGCGCCGTGAGGCGGAGCGACGCACAGGTGAAGCCTTGCACGCGCTGCTCGCGATGGCGGAGGCGTTGGTCGAGACGCCTGGGCGTCAAGCGTCGGGACAGGATGATCCCTCTCGAACGACGGGGGACGCCCTACGCCGTGTCGCTGAGCTTACGCGCAGTGTACTCCAGTGCCGGGCGGCGGCCATCGCCACAATCGACCATGGTACCGGCACCGTCGAGCTGGTGGCGGCGTCCGGTGTGGACCCGGCGAGCGAGCAAGAACTCGCAGAAACGTTTTCCCAGGCGCCGGCGCATGAGCTGCTTGATGCCAAGGCGCTTGCGCGCCTCTTTGCGGGGAAGGTGGTGACACCGCGGCCAGAGGAGATACACGCCGCGCGTCCGGGGGGCCATACAGGCCCGCTGCTCCTCGTTCCGATTCGGGCCGGTGAGGTTACGGTTGCCGCGCTGCTACTCGAACACGCAGACCCCGAGAACACCTTCAACGCAGAGGAAGAGGGTTTGGCGATGGCGGTTTCGCGCCTCGCCGCGCTCGTGATGGCGCGCGAGCGGGTCGAGCGAGAGAACGAATCGGTGCTGCACGGCTTCTACGACAGTGCCCCGGTGTTGATGGCTATCGTCGAGCGGCAAGATGATGAGCTGCGCATTGTCTCGTGCAATCGGGCGACGGCGGAGGCGTTCGAGCGTCCGCAGGCTGAGGTCACCAACCAACTGCTGTCTGCCCTGATACCGCCGCCGCTTGCCGCGGCGTGGCTCGAAGAGTTCCGTGTGGCGGAGCATAAGGATGGCGTTCACCGGTTCGATAGGCGCGGGTTGTTGCACGGTCATATCCGGAGCTTGCGTGTGACGGCGTGCCGTGTGGCGCCCTTCGATCTGGGGCGACCACGCTTCGCGCTTATGATCGACGACGTAACCGATCTGGAGTCCACCGAGCGCAAGTTGCGCCGGCTGACCATGGAGCAGCAGACCATCTTCGACACGATGCCGGTTGCCATCTGCTACAAGGACAGCGAGAGCCGCATCGTGCGCGTCAATCGTGCCTCAGCCGAACAGGCCGGGCTCACTCCCGAGCAGATGGAAGGACACACGATGGGCGAGCTCTTCCCGGAGGACGAGGCGACCTATCTCGCCCAGGACCGGCTGGTCATGCAGTCAGGCTTGCCGATGCTTGGCGTCGTCGAGCAGATCAAAACCTGCGGAGGTCAGGGGCGTTGGGTTCGCACCGACAAGGTGCCGTATCGCGACGAGCGGGGCCAGATTACGGGTGTCATCGTCATAACGGCGGATATTACCGAGACGAAACGCGCTCAGGATGCGCT
>CAYYCB010000050.1:11438-15309 GCA_964469715.1 uncultured Ktedonobacterales bacterium
AGCGCGCGGCTTAAGTCCGAGTTCCTCGCGAATATGAGCCACGAGATTCGCACGCCACTCTCCGGCGTCATCGGCATGAGTGACCTGCTGCTCGACACCGAACTCAACCCCGAGCAGCGCGAATATGCCTCGATCATCGGCACCTCGGCCCATGGCCTGCTCGAGATCATCAACGACATCCTCGACTTTTCAAAGATCGAGGCGGGCAAGCTGGAGATAGAGAGCCTGGACTTCGAGCCGCGGACGGTGATCGAGGCGGTGGCCGACGTGCTTGCACCCAAGGCGTGCAGTAGGCATCTTGGCCTGATGGCCTATATCGCCCCTGAGGTCGATACGATTCTGCGCGGCGACCCCACACGCCTGCGTCAGGTGTTGCTGAATCTCGCGGGCAACGCCGTGAAGTTCACGGAGCATGGTGAGGTGGTGCTGCGCGCGCTCCCGGCCGCGAGCGGCGACGCGGATGTGGTGGCGGTGCGCTTCGAGGTGAGCGATACCGGCATCGGGATCTCGCCAGAGGCGCGAGAACGGCTCTTCCAGCCGTTCGTCCAGGCCGACGGCTCGACCACACGGCGATATGGAGGCACTGGACTGGGCCTTTCCATTTGCAAGCGACTCGTCGAGCTGATGGGCGGCCAGATCGGGGTCGAAAGCGCCGAGGGGCGCGGGTCCACCTTCTGGTGTGAGGTTCCATTCGCCAGGTCTGAGGTCTATGCGTCACCGCGCCAGGCACCCCGCGATCTTGCCGGTCGTCGGGTGCTCGTGGTGGCCGCGAGCCGAGCCCAGGCGGACATCGTGCAGGCGTATCTCGCTTCGTGGGGCCTGCGCACTGATGAGACGTCCGGCGCGGCGAGTACGCTGGAACGGCTGCGGGCCGCCTCGGCGAGCGGCGAGCCCTATGATCTCGTCGTCATGGACGCGGCGCTGCCCGGCGTGGAGGGCGCCAGGCTGGCCAAGGCTGCTCGCGAGGCCGCGGGCCGGGCGGATATGCCACTTGTGCTGCTCACGCCTTTCGATGAAATCTTCCACGGTAGAAATGCGATTGAGTCAGGCTTCTCGGCCTACGTGACCATGCCTATCAAGCAGTCAGACCTCTACAATGCCATCGTTGAGGCCCTGTTGGGGCGGGAGGTCCGCGCGGCAGAGAGCGTAGCGCGTGCCACACCTCGCGGTGGCGTGCGTAATGGCGATGCCCCTCGTGATCCGCGGCCGGTGCTCCTGGTGGAAGATAACGTGGTCAACCAGATGCTGGCGCAGCGGCAGCTTGGCCGCCTGGGCTATCGGGCGGATGTGGCGAGCAACGGACGCGAGGCGCTGGAGGCGCTGGAGGCGCGCGAGTATGCGCTCGTGCTGATGGATTGCCAGATGCCGGAGCTGGACGGCTACGAAGCGACCCGGCGAATTCGTGCTCGTGAGACATGGTCGGCGCGTCACACACCCATTGTCGCGATGACGGCAAACGCCATCCAGGGTGACGAGCAGCGGTGTCTTGACGCAGGCATGGACGACTATATCTCCAAGCCGGTCAACCTGGAATGCCTGGCGGACAAGCTCACGCGATGGATGCCGCCAATCGAATCGACAGAGCCGGAGGGCGCGCAGCGTGAGGAGGTGACTCATGCGCCGGCTGAGGTGATTCCCGCAGCCACTACACTCAGCCCAGCGACGCTTGAGCAACTGCGCGAGATGGGCGGGCAGGAGTTGATCGTGGAGCTCATTGACGCGTATCTCGGCGATGCCATTGCGCTTGTGGAGGAGGCGCGCGTGTCCCTGGCTGCGCAAGATGCTCCCACGCTGCGGCGGGCCGCGCACACGCTGAAGTCGAGTAGCGCGAACCTCGGAGCGGCGGAGCTCGCCACACGTTGTGCCGCGCTGGAGCGATTGGCCGCGCAGGGGCGGCTCGAAGGCGCGGAGATGCTCCTAGTGGCGGTGGAGGACGAGATGCTGCGGGTGCAGGTGGCCCTGGAGGATGAACGCGGGCGCGTGGCGCAATAACCGACCGGAATCTCTCCGGCGGCCCCAGGACGTATACTGCGAAGGCCGACTCCGCAGGTGGGGCGGCGTTCCGAGAGGGCCGGCGACGTGGGCATTGCGTATCGTGTGCTAGGGTGGCCGGGATTCGACAACGCACTCTTCGTGCGGGTGGACGCCGGCCAGGCGCTGCACCGGCTGCTCTTCGATTGCGGCGAAGCCTGCCTCTACGGCCTGACGGCGGCGGACGTCCTCGGCGTGGATGCGCTTTGCTTCTCGCACCTACATATGGACCACATCGGCGGCTTCGACACGTTCTTCCGCGCGACGTATGCCCGCGCGACAAAGCCGAACGTCGTCTGGGGGCCGCCGCGCACCGCCGAGATTCTGCATCACCGTTTCCGCGGCTACATGTGGAATCTCTACGCGGGCGACCCCGGCGTCTGGGAGGTCAACGACATCCATCCTGACCGCGTCGAGCGAACGGCGTACTACACGTCAGAGGCTTTCGTGGAAGCGCATCCTCGCGACGTCACGCCGTTCGACGGGACGCTGCTCGATACGCCAGATTACACCGTAACAGCGCTCCACCTGGACCACCATACGCCCTCGCTTGCCTACATCCTGCGCGAGAAGCCGCGCGTCAATGTGGACGTCGAGCGGCTGCGCACGCTGGGCTTGACGCCTGGTCCCTGGCTGCGCGTCGTGCGCGACCGGGAGGCGACCGGGCCGGCGACGGTGGAGGTGGGCGGCGCGACGCATGAGGTGGCGCGGCTGCGGCGTGAGCTATTGGTGGAGACGCCGGGCGACTCCATCGCCTATCTGACGGACTTCCTTCTGGACGACGCGGCCCGCGAGCGGCTGCTGCCGGCGCTGACTGGCGTACGTACGCTGGTCTGTGAGTGCCAGTATCGCGCGGCGGATCTCGACCTGGCGCTCAAGCATAGACACATGACCACGACGCAGGTTGGCGCGCTGGCCCGCGACGTGGGCGCAGGCGAGCTCGTCCTTTTCCATCTCTCGGCGCGCTACCGGCCGCCGGAGTGGCTGGCGCTGCTCGACGAGGTGCGGGCGATTTTCGGCGGCGCGCGCTTCCCTGATGGGTGGGATATTGAGGCGCTGACCCGAGAGGACGCCGCGCCTCCTGTCGTCGGGATGGAGTCGGGATCTCCAGGCGCGTAGGTGGGCAAAAACGAGGCCGTGCGATCTGAAACGGCGCCGATGGCAGGGTATAGAACGATTAGCGCAGCCCTTGCAGCTTCCGGTGGTCCCACGAGGTCACTTCGCGCTGGTGAACCAAGACGGCTATGCGCTTCGGCGCCTGGGCGGCGACGGAGCGACGCGCCTCGTCGTCCAGTGGGCCGGCGTAGTGCTCGCGGAGGTTTTCTCCCAGCCGGAGCACAGTCTCCGTATCTTCGATGAGCTCTGCCGTTCCTTTGATCAAGACACCCCGTAATTGGCCGTATTCATCGCCATCTTCGACCAGGCACGACACGCGCGGGTCGCGTCGCAAGTTGACGGCCTTCTGAGATTTCGCGTACGTCCAGAAGGCTACCTTCCCATCCATCAGCGTGTACCACATCGCGACGACGTGGGGAAATCCGTCGCGGCCATTCGTGGCAACCGCCATCGTGCGCGGCTCGGCAAGGAACGCTGACATCTCCTCGTCGGTCATGCGGATCTGGTCACGGCGGCTCATGGGTCGTGTCCTCTCCGTGCTCTATTCGAGCGGGAGTCGTCCTATGCGCGCTTGGATGTTGCGCCGGCTCATGTTCTACACGGTATGGCGCGCTTCTTCACCGCGTCAAGGCTGGTCGCTTGCGACCGGGTTTGGATGTTCCGCGAGCATACGATGAGCGCGTATAATGCCGACAGGTATCCACGGCGAGTGTGAGGGAGATTT
>CAYYCB010000051.1:0-10412 GCA_964469715.1 uncultured Ktedonobacterales bacterium
GCGACGAGGCACAGTTGCCTACCCCGATGATCGCCACGCGCACCTTGTTCTTGCCTGCAATCACCCTGTTCACTGTCGTTAGCCTCCCGAAATGTTGGAGATGTCTCAATCGCTTGCCCGTGGTAGCACGGTCGCCTCACCGCACTAGCTCAACCCACATTACCTTTGCCAAACTGACTCTGATCCCGCTGGATGCTGCCGTCGGCGAGGCATCTTTCCCGCTTAGGCCCTGCTCTCTTCTGGTCGAACTACGCGCCCCGTGTGGTTCGCGTGAACTCCGTCAGGAGCGCGATCAATTCAGTCGTTGTCGCTGGAAGCCGAGCTTACGTTGCTTCCTTCATTCTCAGAACTGTCCGTCGGACCCTCGACCTTGCTGGCGATAAAGCTCCCATCCGATTGCTGAGTGCCTTCCAATGAGACCGCCATACCTGGGCGGAGATCGCCGAGCGCGGTGACGCCATCTTCAAACGCGGTCTGCCCGGTCGTAAGCACCGAGATGGGGCCGGAGGTCGATGCCAGGAGGAAGGCATGATTGGCGCTATCGATACTCGTGACAGTGCCCGCGCTTTCCTGATCCTGGGGATCCTGAGAATCGTCGGCTTGGCCAGCCTGGCCTTGAGGCGCTTCCGCATTCTGTTGGATGGCTCCAGATGCGTTGCCTGGAGCAGCGGCGCCGGAATCGCTGCCAGCCGGGGTACCCGGTACGGTGGGGGTGGCAGCGCCGCTATAGTGGAACGAGCTCAAGATCGGGCTACTGGCAGTGCCCAACGCGTCTGCCGAAACGATATGGACGGACAACAGCGCGGCCGCGGCGACCGCGAAGACTACGATCACAACCGTCATAAACCGAGACATCGTGTTCCTCCCATCGTGTACGTCTGGAAACCTTCAACCGTAGAGCTGCAACTGTGTCAGCATCAGCCTTGAATGCGCTGGACCCTCCTAATTTCTGTGTGGTGTAGCGCTCCTTTCGCTCCGTGCCATGCATGCGCTCCGACCCGATTCCCTGGCTCGCGGCGGCGCGTCTAAGCAGCCTGCCGCAGCCTGCTCACCCGCGATGATGAAACTTGCCTAGGGTGCGTCTGGTCCTGTGCCTGCTGACGCGCCTCCTCGTAGAGCCATCCGGACGCCGCCGTCTGGCCGCAAACGGTGCATCCCACCATCGAGTGCGTCGTGTGGTATTTCGCGCCGCAGAACAGGCATGTGATGGTCAACATCTTGTTCACTCCTCGCATCTCAGGCTTCCCACGACGTTGAAGCTGGCGGCATGAACGCAGTGAAAGGAAGGGAAATACCTACGCGGCCGATCTGGCCGGTACTCGCGACGGCTTGATTCCGTCGAAGTCGTGATGCACCGGGCGGATGGTGTCATGGCCGGCCGGGACGCAGTTGACGATATGCTCGGCCAGGAGCCGGGCGGCATTGGGCACGCCCTTGTAGCTCGGGAAGTAGTTGAGGTCGATGACCACCGGGCCACGAGGCCCCTCGATGACGTCCAAGCCGTACAACTCAAGCCCGAAGACCTCGCCGCACCGCAGTGCTATCGCGCGCACCTCATCGCTCACCGCGCAGGCTTCACGTCCAGCGCCGGCGGGTGTCTCGAACTTGCGGGCGCCGGCCACGTGGTCACCGATGACGGCGATCTTTAGCTCGTCGCCCGGCACATATTCCTGTATCAAGACTGGCTGCTGGGGGGTCGGAATGGCATCCAGCTCCCGCGGATTCCTGGCTAGCGTGACGCCGACGCCGCGCCCTCCGTGATATGGCTTCACGAACACGGCCTGCTCCTCCGCGACACGCCGTATCAGCTTGAGATCGCCAGTCACCCAGGAGCGGGGCGTGGGAATGCCGGCGGCTTTGAGCTGCCGCTCGGCGGCGATCTTGTCGTGGGCGGCGAGGCAGGAGAGGTACGGATTCACGATACGGGCGCCCTGACCGTGGAGAATGGCTGCCAGGCTGAGCCAGAGCGCCGAGTGTGACTTGAGGATGTAGAGATCGTGCTGCACCGTAAGCTGCGCGGGGTCCATCACAAGCTCATCGGCAACCCCCAGCTCGACGTCGTGGCCCTCACAACGCAATGTCTCGAAGAGCTCCACCAGCACCGGATTCGGGGCAAGCGTGCTGCGGGTGAACGCAAGCATGAAATACATCTTCATTGCGGCGCCTCTTCGATCGGTGGATTGCGTGCGGTGGCTCCGTGTGCTCTGGCATCTCGGCGCAGGTCCGGATGCCGTTCGATGGCGCAAGTATGGCCCTGCGAGAGACGAAAGCCCACGGAGGACCCGCAATAGCGCCCGCAGAATTACCCGCAAAGGCACAGCGGAGAGAAGAGGTCGAGGGGAGATGCGGGGACGTCGCACTGTGCGACGCGAGGAGTGATACTAATTCCGCGGGGGATAGTGTCTCGCAGTCGCGGCCCTGAAAGGGCTGGCGCAGGGCGGAACACGGGCTGAAGCCCTACGATCCACCAGCAACCCAGAAGCAATCGATATGATCCGCTGAAGGGGACGCGCCGATTTTCGGCGCGTGTCGCTATCAGCGAGCTAGGACAATTCGAGCATCCTTGCTCCGACAAGCATCACACTTCGGGGAACGCGACGAGCGCCCGCGCGAGCCGCCACCTCGCTCGCGCCGGACGCTCGTGAATCGCCGGATACTGCGCCCTATCGTGCCGAACGCTCTGCCGCCTTGACGGCCGCCGCAGGTAGCGCACCACTGGCAGCTCGCTCCGCTGCCGTGTATACATAGTCGGCAAGCAATCGCGGGCCGTCGGGGACACCCATGTAGCTGCCGAACTTGTTCAGATCAACCACATATGGCCGGCCTTCGCTCATCACGACATCCAGCCCATACAGGTCGATGCCGAATGCCTCGCCACAACGAATCGCGATGTCGCGAAGCTCCGGCGACGGATCGAAAGGTCTGCCCACCTTATCCTCGTACGTGCGAATCGGCCAGACACGCTGGATGCCGAAAATGCGCTCTCCGATGCGGAAGAGCTTGTGGTCCTGCCCGTCACCGTCGGCCGCATGGTAGCGCTGCGCCAGCAAGAAATCGTCGTCGGCCGGCGCTGTAAGCTCCTCGGGAGTGTGAACAACCACCACACCCCGACCGCGCGTGCCGCGATAGGGCTTAATGATCAGCGGCCCGGCTTCAAGCAATGGCACGAGATCAGCCACATCGCTTGTCATGTAGGTGTCTGGCACGGGTACCCCAGCCGCCTGCAAGGCCCGCATGACGATCACTTTGTTCCGCAGCATCTGCACGACCGGGTAGGGATTAAGCGTGATTGCGCCGAGCACGTGCAACGATCCGCCAAGACTCAGCGCGGGCTCCGTGCCCGATTTAAGCAGATACAGGTCGTTCTCCACGCGCACCTGCGAGAGGTCTGTGAGCTGCTTCTCAGGGTAAATGAGCTGGAGTTTCACCCCGCGGTCGCTCAGCAGTTGCACCATCTGCTGCATGTTGGGGTTCAGCCAGTCCGCAATGATGCCGATTCGCATGTTCGCAGCTCCTTTGACCGGTGCCGTGACACGACAGCGTGAGACATGCACGGCACGATTGCGGTACGTTGGATAGGTATCGAGGGCGACGGAGAACCATCCCGCTATGGATACAGACACCCACGGACGCACAACGCATGACGCACAACAGCGACGAAGATCCGACCAGCGCGATGCCAAATGAGAACGCGACTATTAACGACAGGGTCTCATGCGTGGAAGACCAGGAGCGCAGCGGCTGCGGGAAGCGTGGCTCTACGCAAAGTACAAGAAGTACACGTACAAAGAGGTGGTGAATATTATGTCCACCTTCCGTGCGCAACCGCAAGCCGGACTATGGCGTCCAAACGGTGCACTTGGATACCGGGTCCCTAGCGCCCAGGCCGCGCGACCAGGACATGGGTGCGGTAACCAGGACCTCAGTCGCCAGCCTGGCAGCGGTGACGCCGCAGTCCCCGCCCGCTACGAAGTCATCTATGGCCGGCACGTGGCGATTCCCAGTGCTGAGTCGGATGCCGACGCTAGGTGTTGGCGAGCGCCGCCGCCACACGGACGGCGAATAAACGCTCACCAAGCCCGCTGAGCAGTGCGGCGGCGGTGCGCAGGTGTTCGTGTGCCGCCGCGATGTTCCCACGCGCTGCCTCAAGTGCAGCGAAGGCATGGTGGACACGCGCCTCACCGTATGGATAGTGCATAGCCAGGCACAGAGATAATGCTTCGGCCAGGCTGCTGTCAGCCTCCTCCCAGCTCTGCCGCTTGGCAGCCAGCACCCCCCGGATTCGCAGTACCTCCGTCAACGCGGGGCGGTCTTGATCGGCCAGCGAGTGGGTCATGCCTTCCGCCAGCCACTCGTCCGCTTTTGCGACATCGCCAAGATCCAGGCAGGTCCAGGCCATGGCCGCCAAAAGGTGGACGAATCCCTCGCCCTCATCCCGTCCCCTGCTCACGAGCAAGCCCTCCAACCGTGTGCGTGCGGCCTCAGGGCGGCCTTGAAGCAGATCGCGCTCCGCAGCCGCAATGTAAGCGCGCCGCAATGCATGGGCATCGCCGCTACGCTCCGCGAGCGGGGTCGCCTCCTTCAAATACGCCAGCGCGGCATCCCATCGCCCTTCGAGCACACTGAGCTGGGCGAGGCTTGCGAGTGGATACTCCAGGCCCGATGCGATGGGCAGCCGCCGAAGTGCAGTGGCTGCCGCCTCGAAATCCTCCCGCGCGCGACGCCAGTTGCCGGTATAAAGGCCAAAGACGCCGCGAGAGTAGGTCATCATTGCGGTCTGCAAAGGGTCACCGCGTGTGCTAGCGGCAGCAAGCGCGCGGTCGATGTAGGCGCCGCTGGTATCGAACTCGCCGCGCCGAATGTATGCCAGCGCAACGTGATTGAGCGCGTGCAAGTGGCTGGAAAGGTCGCCCAGCGCTTCGGCCACCGGAATAATCTCCTCCAGCGCGGGAACTGCCTCCACCGAGCGCCCCAGCGTCAACAGGGCAGTGCTGCGCCACTGCTCGGCCTGTGTGAGAAGACGATCATCGGTTAACATGCGCGCGATTTGGATGGCCTGGTCAGCGGCGGCAAGCTGCTCCTGGTGGCGACCGCCAGCAAAATAGAGCTCGGCTAGCGCCACATGGAGCGCTCCCATGCCCGCGGTCGGCTCGATGGCGCCAGCGTCCTTGACGAGAGGGAGAATGCGAGCGATGCCGGCGTCGGGCATACCACGGCGCGCATGCACGCGGCCTACTGCCGCGATCGCTTGTCGCAGCCCCTCAATATCCCCCGCCAGGCGATAATCCTGTGCAGAGCGCTCTAGTATGCCCAGGGCCTCGTCATATTGGCCCTGGATGCGCAGCACACCGCCCAACTTTTCGAGGGCGCGTGCACGTTGCGCGATCCACCCAAGCTCGTTGAGCTCCGCGACCAGCTCGCGGTACAAGTTCTCGGCGGCGGCATTCGCGTAGATCGCCTGAGCGGCATCGGCCGCGCGCTCTAGAAACACGACTGCCTTCTCATGCTGCCCACTTCGCGCGAGGTGATACGCCAGCACTTCCGGCGTTGACTGACCAGGCTCTCGCTCCAGAGCATCCGCTATTCTCCGATGCAGAATGCCGCGCCGTGCCGCGCCGAGGTCACTCCACACCACTTCGCGAATTAAGCTATAGGCAAATTGGTATCTGTCGCCAGGAACCTCGACAAGCACACGGGCACGGCAGAGGGTATCCAGCGCAAGTTGGAAGGCATCGGGCTCCCAGCCCGGCTGCGAAGCGGCGCGAGCGAGAGCCGTGCCGGCTACCCGATGATCAGCCACAGCCACCACATCCACCACCTCGCCGGCAGCATCCGGCAGCGCCGCGAGACGCTGGCGTATCGTCTCCGCAACGTCCCAAGGCACGTCGTCCGGGGTGCCAATCACGGAGCCGTCCAGTAACCCCTGCGCGCAACTCACGAGGAAGAATGGGACACCGCCTGCCCTGGCGACGATGCGGTCCACCACACCAGCCTCCGCGAGCCGGGCTTCCTCGATTAAATACCCCAGCAACTCCGCCGACTCGACCGGGCCTAGCGGGCCAAGCCGCGTCTTCACGGCTAGTCCGGCGCGCGCCAATTCAGCCAGAGCGGCGGCGAAGGGACCGCGCGGCGACACCTCGGTATCGCGGTACGCGCCGACCACTCGCAATGGCGCATCAGAAGGTGTCTGTAGAAGGCTCGTCATGAGGTCGAGCGCGTCGGCGCCTGCCCACTGTAGGCCATCCAACACGAGCAATGTGCCGGCAGGTCCAGCGATGTTGGAGAGAAAACGGCTCACCGCGCCAAACGCGAGCCGCCGCTCTTGTTCGGGCATGAGCGTCGAGGGAGGTGAGGGCAGAACGCCCGCGTCGGCAAGCTCGGGGAGCAGGCGCACCAGCCTGGCGCACTGCCGTAGATCCTCCCGCAGTTGCGCCGGCGTCTGCGGGCGTAGGCGGCTTTGGAGGGCGTCGAGCAGTGGGGCATAGGGATCCTGCATACTGCGGCGCAGCGTCGCGCCGGACAAAACACACCAGCCGGAGAGCCTTGCACGCGCTGCGGCCTCGCGCAGCAGGCGGGACTTCCCGATTCCCGGCTCGCCAGCGAAGAGGAGCACTGGCGGCCCCTTGCCCGCGAGGTGGCGGTCGAGAAGCTCGAGCTCGTGGGCGCGCCCGACGATTGGGGCGCCGTCTGGCCCTGTGCGTGAGAACGCGCCCGGCGCGGACACTGGCCCTATGACATGCTCGCGCCTGCGCGCCGCCGCCTCGAAGAGCGGACGGTCCGTAGGCGATATCCCAAGCGCCTCCGCCAACAGCCCCACTGTGTCGCGGTGCGGAGCGCGACTCACCCCGCGCTCAAGAGCGCTGATGGCCTCGACGCTGAGCTCTGCCCGTTCCGCCAGCTCCTCTTGCGTGAGGCCCGCCGCGCGCCGGTGACGCTTCAGCAGGGTGCCGAAAGTCAGGGCCTGGGCCGTATCCATGACCGGTCTCCGCCTCTCGTCACGCATGTCACGCTCCCGTGCGAGGAATCTGCGAATGGTCCTGCGGGCATATCTGCGGGTTCTCCGTGGCGCCGACCCCGAGTTGCGAGCACTCTTGGACTAGCCGGTACGCCACACCACGATGGACGCTGGAGCACCGGCAGACGAAGGGAGCGGTGGCTCGGGTGAGTCACCAAAGCGAGTCTAGAGGAGCGGCCACATGCTTCCGAATCCCGAGATGACCATGCAGCTTGTCAAAGATCATCAGCGCGAACTGCTGCGCCAGGCAGAGCTCGACCGGCTCGTCGCACAGGCGCACACAGATGAGCCGCGTATCGCCGCCGGCGCGTTGCGTCTCATCGCCGGCATCTTCGCCGCGGCAAATCGCATTACACGATTCCGGCGCGCATCCGCCGGACGTCAGCTGGACGTGCAGCAGTCCCTCGCCTCGACTGATCGCTAGCGTTTCCGAGTGTCTTTGCACGTTACACCGCGATGCGGTGGCTGGGAGGTCCGCCATGTTGGCATGGGAGCATGCGAGCGACACCGCCGCACGATCACAGAAGGCGCGAGAGGCCCTGACACACGACGAGGCGCAGCGGCTTGAGGCTCTGCGCGAACGCTGGAGTGCCCAGTTGGAGTGCGCCGAGCTCGGGTTGGACCTCCGCCGGCTGCAGTTTGCTCGCTGGTTGGTCCAGCGTGGCATTCTCACGGAGGAGATCTAGGCTGAGATCCGTACATCGCAGTTCCTCCTGGCCGCTGGCCAGGCTAGCACACTTCCCCTATGGATTGCTCGCGCTGAGGTCAATCGACGCGAGCAATTGACCGTGGGAATACGCGGTAGCGACGCCCGCTTCCCCGATCACCGGGTCGATAGATTCGTCGCCGTTTGTATCGACACCATGGACTGCGTGACCCACCAGCGTCACGATCTCCTGGGCGATATTCGGGTCATGATTCCCGCCGAGCACGCTCACGACGTCCTGATCTGCGGTCGTCAGCCAGCCTGTGACATTGGTGACGGCAATCTCTATGTGTTGCGCATGCATGTGGGTGTGAGGCGTGGCATCGGGTGCATTCGCCGCCAACGAAGCATGATCCGACACCCCCGCGAGGTAGCCGTCGGTGCCGAGGATGCCATATCCATCTCCCACCGCCGCGATGTTGCGGGCCGCGCATTCGGGGCCGAGCGCGTGGTAATGCTGCCCATGCGTGCCTTCAAGCAAATTCACGACGTTCTGTGCCGCGCATGGAGCGGAAACAAAATACTGGCGCTGGATGAAGCTCTGCAGCACCTGCGCTTGCTGCTCCAAGATGGTCGCCTGTTGTACAAGCCCGACCAGGAAGCCGCGCTGCCCCGGCGTCGAGGGAAACGCAACGAGCAGATGCTTCACATGCGCAAGCGCCTGCGGAGGAAATACGCCGGAGAGCACAACCTTGCCGGCGGGCGCGGGGACCGTCCCCTGCTCCAGCGTAATCTCCAGGTGATTGCCGAATGCGATGAGGTTTGGCTTCGACGCACCGGCGCCGGGAGAATAGGTGAGCGTGAAGCCCGTGTCCCCCTGCGTCAAGGCGCCCAACGGCACGATATGCTCCGAAGCGTCGTCCACCAGCCATGCCATGTAGACATGCCCTGCGGGAGGAGCGCTCAGATTGGTCGTATCGACAATGAGTCCATCTGCGGCGCCCTGGCTGTTCGCCGTGTCGAAGAATCGTGCCGTTCCTGTGACCGGAGGCGCAGTCACGACCGGCGTGCTCCTTGGGGTGGATGCACTCGCGTGATATCTGCTGAGCCAAATGAAGGTGCCACCCAGAATGGCCAGGAGCGCGACGACGCTGGCTATCTCGGTGAAAAGCCGGTTCCGTAGGAATCCACGCGGACGGACCGGGGGCAACTGGACCGTTGAGACGCCTTGAGGCGCTACCCTCCGTTGTTCGTCACGTGGTTCATCGACATACCGCTGCGTGGCAACCGGTGGAGGCGCTGTGCCGTCTCCCGACGCCTGATAGGTCGCATCCTTGACTCCAGTCTCCGTCGGTTGAAGTCCAGCGAGTGAAGTTCTTGATGCGGTATTCGCCCCGGCAGGCTCTAGCGGGATAGTCGCCGTGCCCTGGCTAGCCAGCGGGTGTGCCATCACGAATGCGGGCGCTCCGCTGGCCTTCCCGATGAGCCTTCGATAGGCCGCGGCCAGCTCACGAGGATGGGCGAACCGCTGCGCTGGCGCCTTCGCAAGGGCCCGTGCCACGACGTAGTCACTCCCAACGGGCAATTCGGCGCGTAATTCGCGAACTGGCGGCACAGATGTGTGAAGGTGTTGCCGTGCGATGTCGTCGCGTGTGGCACCGGTGAATACCGGGCGCGCGGTCAACATCTGAAAGAGTACTGAGCCCAGCGCGTACACGTCTGTGTATGTTCCCTCGGGATTGCCCAGAATCTGTTCGGGGGGAAACGCGTCGCCAGCCATGCGACGCGAGGGCAGTGGAGACGCACCAGCGGAGCCGCGCTTTACCTGGCCGGGTGCGAAATCCACCACTGCGCGCTCATTGCCGCCTAGGTCGGAGATAGAGATGCAGTCCGTCGTCAGATTCAGGTGCAAGATACCGCGCTCGTGCGCGGCCTCGAGCGCCGCCGACACCTGATCGAGATACAGCGAGGCGGTGACTGGCGATAGCGGTCCTCGCTGTCCGAGCAGGTCGGTCAGCGACGGGCCAGGTAGCTCGGTCGTCACGAGGTAGGGCAAACCCTGAAAATCTCCACGATCAACAACGGGGAGAACATTCTCGACATCCAGCGCGGCGAGCGCATCGACCCGCTCTCGGACGCGCTTAAGATGCGCCACCTGCTCATCCGAGGGAAGATCGCGCGGTGCCCGCCAAAGGTGAAGGCGGTACGATTTCTCTTCCCGCCGGACGCTGTAGCTTTCATGCTCCATTTCAACCCAGAGCGCTCGATCGATGCGATAGGCGCCCACGGATATGCCCACCATCTCGTCAGGGGGCGGCGGCTCGTGGACTTCGTCGGCCCCGGACGAAGCGACCGCGGACACCGGCTGCGGCAAGTGATAGTTCGTCGAGAAGGGCCAGGCCTGCTGCGTGGACTGGGAGGCCTGGGTGGCCTGCATGACCTCAAGACCATTCTGGAATGCCCGCGCTACCTCGCCCGCGCTCGCAAAGCGGTCCATCGGGTCTTTGGCGAGCGAACGCAGGATCACGACTTCTATGGGAGCGGGCAACGTCGCACGCAGAAGACGTGGTGACGAGGGCGTCTCCTGGAGATGCTGCAGGGCAACAGCCAGTGGCGTATCCCCCTGGAAGGGCACCTGCCCCGTCACCAATTGATAGATAACGATGCCCAGGGCGTAGATGTCGGTTGCCGGCCCTACCGGCTCCCCTTTAATCTGCTCCGGCGCCATGTAATACGGCGTGCCGAGCACTT
>CAYYCB010000051.1:10512-11587 GCA_964469715.1 uncultured Ktedonobacterales bacterium
ACCGGCTCCCCTTTAATCTGCTCCGGCGCCATGTAATACGGCGTGCCGAGCACTTGCCCCGTATTGGTCAGCGTCAGCGGGCCTTCGCGTGTGAGGGCGTTGTCGCCGCTCTCATAGATACGAGCGATTCCAAAGTCGGTCAGATACACATGCCGATGCTCGTCGAGCAGGATGTTGGAGGGCTTGACGTCACGATGCACAACGCCTTGCGAGTGCGCGTAGTCGAGCGCACCCGCGAGTTGAGTCAGATAGACGGAGATCTCATCCAGCGGAAGAGGCTGCTTCTCGGCGGATAAACGCACGGCCAAGGTTCCGCCGACGATCACGGGCATGACCATATAACTGAGATCATCCGCGTCGCCGTAGCTCAGCACGGGGAGAATGAACTCATTGCGCAGCTTGCTGGCGGCGCGCGCTTCGCGCAGAAAGCGCGCCCGGAATGTCGCACGGTCGTGTGAGGGGCCGTTTGCGGGGATGTTGAGGACTTTGAGGGCAACGAGCGACCGCGCGTCATCGACGTGCTGCCCAAGATACACGATGCTCGTACTGCCGGTACCCAGGACACTCAACAATCGGTAGCTGCCGATGGTCGAATCCAGGCGGTTATCGCCGGTGGTGAGCATAGCTCACTCCATTTCTGGCTCGGGCAATGAGAGCCAGCGCCGGATTGTCCGCGACCAGTGTGCTCCTGCCGCTCATGGTGGTCGCGGAAGGCGGTGCTACAAGGAGGCAGTACTACAAGCCATACACCCGCGCAATGATCACTTCGGGGGACGGCCGAGGGTATGTGTACCAATGCCGCCGTCGGGCATTGCGGCCTGAAGTTGTGATCTCCGGCGCAGATACGCCGGGGCGTGATAAAACGGTCCCGCACTACAGGACGCCAAGGGGGTCTATCACTCCGCATCAGCCGCACATCAAGGCTAGGAAATCGCGTGATTAAATATTATGTTACGAACGGAATGGATTTGCAATAGTCTGCCACCAGCTTATACACCGTCGAATAATCCGGGCTCCGGAGGCGACGCCCTGCTGTTCTACACTTGGTCGCAGAGGTCCTTCTTCCAGTGTCGAA
>CAYYCB010000051.1:11687-15047 GCA_964469715.1 uncultured Ktedonobacterales bacterium
CGATGAGCACCGAAACCAGTGCGATGGCCCGGTCCACCCGCGTTGCCACTCGCCGCTTCTTGGTCGCAGCCGCACGCGCGGTCGCCCGCTTCCTCTGCGCACGATGGGCTGTGACGCCTCGGTCCGACCGAGCGGTCACCGCCGCTGGTGTTTCTGCGTGCCGAACCGAGTGGCCTGCCGGAGCGGGCGAGAGTGCGGTGGACTTGGACGGAGCCGCGGTAGAGTTCGCGTAGGCGGAGGCCAGGGCCTCGAAATAGGCAGTGTAGGCGGAGGCGACTGCCGGAGACTCGATGGCGAGAAGGTTCTCGTCGTTGTCCTCGGCATTCTCTGAGAAGTTGTAGCTCCCGGTAAACACGATACGATCATCGACGATCAGGACTTTATTGTGCATGAAGTCCTGTTCTCGTCCGGCGACGAAGGCATGGGACGGCGCGGCGATGAATCGCGGGTCATGGAGGAACCAGAACTGGTCGCCGTCCTGCCGGGCATAGCGCAACACGTCTTGCATGCCGTGGGGATCGTAGATGCCGCGGATATCGAACTTCGGGTCTGCCGCGTAAGGAGCGAGAGCTTCCAGAACACCCGCATCGCTGAGCAAAAATGCCATCACCCGGATGCGCCGAGCGCCCCGCAGCGCGCCAATCAACGTCTGCTCAATACCCTCCCCCGCGGCTGGCGCGAAGAAGGGCGTGAGCCGCGCGCCGTCCACCTCGACACTGCGCGGCGTGGATTGCTGGCCGGTCGCAGAGTGCCGGTGATCCGGCCGTAACAGATCCTCAAAGGCCGCTGTGTACGCCGCCGCAAGCTCCGTCGAGGTGACGACCAAGCAGTTGTTGTCCTGCAGCTCCAGGCCTCCGACGGTCAAGTTCGCCGATCCGACCCACAACGCGCGCCCGTCGCGCACGAGAAACTTGTCATGCATCAGATGCCGGCCACGCTCATGGACGGCGGTAGCGTGGCGCATTAAGCCGGCATGGTCCAACGCTTGGGCCGTCCCGCTGGGTTTCGGATCGGCCGAGAGGCCGCCAATGCGCTCGGCGCCTCCATCATATGCAATGCGTAGCCGAACGTGAGGCCGCGAAGCGACCTGGGCCAGCGCGGCCAGAATGGCAGGGTGGCGAAGGTCGTAGATGGCACAGTCAAGCGACGACTCGGTCGCCGCGATGAACTCGACCAGATGAGCCACCAACTGGGCGTCGAGATCCGCGCGGTGCGAGTGGAGGTAAGCGCGAAGATTGGCGGTGGCGAAGGTCGTGAAAGCCATGGGCGTCGGACTCGTTTCTCGTCGCTTGGAGTGGACGACCCACGGCCAATTCGCGGGCCAGCGCAGCGCTGAAAGGGAGAGGCATGCCGCCGAGCGGCGCCGCGCGATGGTAGCATTCCCGCCCCTCTGCTGTCAACGTGCGTAGGCGTCTGAGGGGCAGCCCTCAATCTAGACAGACCAGGACCTAAGAAACGCGAAAACCGCCATTGTTCCGGCCTTCGCTTCGCGAAAGCCGTCGCCCGCGCGCGGGCGCTGCCACTGACCACGCAGCGCAGCATCCATCCGGCGCTCAGCCATTGACTTTGCTGTTCGCGACAGGTATACCTGCGCGTATGGTCGCCGTGCCATACAGCCGGTAGGTGCCATGCGGTGCGACATCGAGTGTTGAATCAGATCTCTAGATGAGGAGGCACATCTTGGTGCACGTGCTGATCATCGACGATGATCCGGATATCCGAGCAGTGCTGAGAACCACGTGTCATGACGAGGGCTGGGAGACGATAGAGGCTGAACATGGCGCCGATGGATTGGCGCTACTCGCCTCAGCGTCGCGCCCCCTCGTCACGTTGCTAGACTATCGAATGCCCATAATGGACGGGTTGCAGGTCCTTCGGATGGTGGAGGCACATTCCGCGTTGCAGATCCACAGCTACCTCCTCATCACCGCCAATCCCACAACGCTACCCCCCGAGTTGCTGCGGCTCGCCAAACGCCTGCGGATACAGATTCTCGCCAAGCCGTTCGACCTCGACGAGGTGGCCGACGCAATCGAGTCCGCGGCGATCCGCACCCTGCCCCTGGCGGTGGTCACTCGCTCCCCGGCGCAGGGCCAGAGCCTCATCCATTAGAAGATGCCGGGCACACCGTCCGCCCGTTGGCGGCCTGCCCGGCATTAGCGCCTATCGCACCGCAAACGCTCGGTCGGCCTCGGCAGCCGCGCGTAGGTTCGCCGCGGGCGTGCGTGGTGGGATCGAACAGCCGGGTGCCAGCAAGAGCCGCCGTCCACCCGTCTCTTGCTGCGCGCGACGCACCTCAGATGCGACCTGCTCAGGTGCCCCGTCCACGAGCGTGGTCTTCTCGCTCACGCCCCCCATGACGGCCTTATTGGTGCGAGCCTGCCCCTCGGCGAGCGAAGGATTCCCTGGCAGCGTCGCGGCCCACGAGATCGCATCGATGGGGTAGTCGGCCAGTAGATCGAAATAGATGGCATCGCCACAGTTATGGAGGACGTTGAATGGCGCACGACCGGCTACCGCCTCAAGCACGCGAAGATCGTACGGGATCCCGAACTCGTGATACTGATCCTCGGTGAGCGCGTCGGCGCTCGCCCAGCCCGTCGTGGCGAAGAAGATACCACTGGCGCCGGCTTCAAGACAGGCAGTCGCATAAGTGCGGAACGTCTCCGCGATGACCTCGAGCGCCTCTTTGAGCGCATCAGGATGCTCAGCGATGGCAGCCTTCACGGGATCAGGCGTATTGCCGGCGAGATACTTGGCGACCGAGAGCGGCGAGAAGATCGTCTGAATGAAATAAGCCTCTCCGCGCAGCCCGTCTCGAATCAGTCGCAGCGCCTCGAGCTGCTCCCCCAGGACGCCGTTGTCTGGCTCTAGAGGGCGCAGTGTGCGCCAGTCGCCGGGACCTTGCACCGGCGCGTGCGTGAAAATGTGGCCATGATCGGGATTGGTCGTGCGCCGCAGGGTTGCGCCCCAGTCCTCGACGTGATAGCTAGCCCTGGGGTTCACTTTCATGTAATCCCAGTCGTAGGCCCGATAGTTCTCGAGCATGGCCGCGGCTAGCCCTTCAGCGCTCCACTCACGGAGGTAATCGTGCCCCCAGAAGCTGATGGGCGCTCGGTCCACCTCCGCGCCGTGCAGCGCCGCATCCACTCGCTCGCGCTTATCCATACGCAACCGCTCCTTTCCGGCACAACGCCCATCACGTCCCCAGTAGCCTTTGCTCGCGGCGACGCAGCGCCATCCCTTTGACAACCTGTCGCGCTATCGCTACCTTCATTAGGGGACACGAGATGAACACTTGCATGTTGCTGCCCATGCTCCAAGCTGCCCAGCGATGAACGACACTTCGAAAGCGCCTCG
>CAYYCB010000052.1:0-15008 GCA_964469715.1 uncultured Ktedonobacterales bacterium
CGCAGGATGGACATGACGGTTACGCTTTTGCCCGAACCGCTCTCGCCGACGATGCCGAGCGCCTCGCCCTCATCCACATGGAAGCTGACGTCATTCACGGCTTTTACGGCACCAGCGCGGGTGCGAAACTGCGTCTTTAGATTGGTGACGTCGAGTAGTCTGTTACCCAACGAGATACCTCCTCCGGGACCGCACTCTTTGCTATCAAATCGGCCGGGTTAGCGCTGCGTCATGTATGGATCGAGGGCGTCGCGCAGACCATCGCCGACGAGGTTGATGCTCAGTACGGTGAAGAGGATGGCAAGCCCCGGCAGGAAGGTCAGCAGCGGATCGCGTGTGATATAGGACTGCGAGTCATTCAGCATATTTCCCCAGGTGGCGAGCGGTGGATTGATGCCGAAGCCGAAGAAGCTCAGGGTAGACTCCAGCAGGATCGCGTCACCGACGGCAAGTGTGGCGGCGACGATGATCGGACCGGCGGCGTTGGGGAGGATGTGACGGAACATCAGGCGCAGGTCATTGGCGCCTAACGTACGCGCCGCCAAGAGAAACTCGCGCTCTTTGAGACCTAAGAATTCGCCGCGGACGATGCGGGCGCTGGTCGGCCAATAGAAGACCGCGATGATGATCACAACGCTCTTGATCGTCCCGTCGGAGAACGACGCCGAGAGAACGAAGAGGATCAGCAACAGCGGGACGGAGAGGAAGACGTCGGTGGCACGCATGAGGGCGGTGTCGATGATGCCGCCGTAGAAGCCGGCGATGGCACCGAGCACCACACCGATGCCGATGGCCATGATCGCGGTGAAGATGCCAACCAGCAGCGACACTCGCCCTCCGAAGAGCAGACGGGCAAACTCGTCACGACCGATGTCGTCTGTGCCGAGCAGGTGGCCCGCGCCAGGGGAGAGGAACTTGTGGACGGGGTCGGGATCAATCGCAGGATCGTGCAGGTGCGTCTGCCCTGTGATGAGCGGAGCAAAAATCACGAGCAGCGCGATGACGAGCAGGACGATCAAGCCCGCCACTGAGACTTTGTTGCGCAAGAATCGCTCGATGATGAGCCGCCCCTGGCTCTTGCGCTTGCGCGTCAATTCGGGAGTCAGCTCGATCGGTTCCGCAGGTAACAGGGCTGGGTTTGGCTGTGTGGTGGCCATCGTGCATGCTCGCTTTCGTCGCGGCCAGGACGTCTATGAGTAGCGGATACGAGGGTCGATCACGCCGTAGAGGATGTCCGCGATGAGGTTGAAGAGGATCACGTTCGCGGCGCCCAGGATGAGGAAGGTGAGCAGCGTCGGGAAGTCGAGGGCGTTGAGCGATGTGACGAAGAGCTGGCCCATTCCAGGCCAGGCGAAGACCGTCTCGGTGACGACGGCACCTCCCATGACACCGCCGAAACTCAGCGCAACCACCGTGACAAGGGGGATGAGCGCATTACGCAGCGCGTGGCGGAAGAAAACGGCCCGGCTGCTGAGGCCCTTCATTCGTGCGGTTCTGACGTAATCCTGTTTGATGACGTCGAGCATGCTGGAGCGAAGATAGCGGCTCCAGAACGCGATGAACTGGATGGAGAGCACAATCGAGGGCAAGATCAAGTGGAGGAAGCCGTCCACGAAGTAGTCGGTGGTGGAGAAGCCAGAGGTGTCGGCGGAGACGTTGCTGTAGGTGGGCAGGAGATGGAGCTGCACGCCGAAGATCTCCTGCAGGATGAGGGCGATCCAGAAGACGGGCATCGAGATGCCGGCGTAGGAGAAGATCGTGATGGTGTAGTCGACGATGGTGTATTGGCGCACGGCGGCGATCACACCGAAGAGAATGGCGCAGACCAGCGCGAAGCTCAGGGCCACGACGAAGAGTTGAAGGGTTGCGCCGACGCGACCACCGATTTCGGTGATGACCGGAAGGCCGTTGAGGTACGAGTGGCCGAAGTCGCCATGGAGGAGATTACCGAGCCAGCTAACATACTGCAGCGGGAGCGGCTGGTCGAGACCGAGGCGCTTCCTGAAGAGCTCACGCTGGGCAGCGGTGAGGTGCGGGTTGCCGCCCAGCACGGATTCGGGGCCACCCGGGATGGCATGGAGCAGCAAGAAGAAGCCGATGGACATGACGAGCAGCATGACCACGGCTTGGATGATGCGCCGGATGAGGTAGCGCGTCATTCGGTAAGCCCTTCTTTCTCAGTGCGGGACCATCAGTCAAGTGGCAATGCGCGGCGCTACAGCATCTGGCGCACATGAGCGGACGGTATCCGTTGTTGTGCAAGCCGCATGCCGGACACGAATGAAGGGATAGACGCTCGGGACAGATTGCGCTCGGAGAGTGACAAAGATCGCTGCACAGATGTGCAAAATTAGTCATCAATATGACATACACGAGAACGCAAGGCAAGCGCACCCGCATGCGCGTACCGCGCGAGATGAGAAAATGGCGCGGCTGTGAAGATCGAGGGGCGTGAGGTTGGTGGAACGGCACGGCGGTCCCGAAGGACCGCCGTGCACTATCCGTAGACCGGAGGCGTGAGCCTCAGGTCAGACGGACGTTGCTACTTCGAGAGCCACCACTCCCAGACGTTCCAACCCTCGGACGGGCCGAGAGCGGACGGCGCATAGTTGTGGAGCTTGTTGCTGTAGCAGAAGATGTTCGCGGCGGTGTAGAGGTACATCACCGGCAGATCCTGCAGCACCTGAGCGTGGATCTGATGGAAGAGCTGCTTGCGGGCGGTGACGTCGCTGGTCTGCTGCTGCTGACTCTCGAGCTGGTCGACCGTGGAGTTGCTGTAGTGCATGTAGTTCGACCCGCCCTTGTCCGGCGTCTGATTGGACGAGAACGTGGTGTGGTCATCCGGGTCGTAGCCGAGGGTGTTGGCGAACTCGCCGATGTCGAAGTCGCCACTGTGCAGCGTGCCGTTGTTGTCGGCGCCGAAGAAGACGTTGGCCGGCTTGTTCACGATGTCGATCTTGATGCCGACCGCCTTCCACGCGGCCTGGGCGAGGAGCTGCGTCTGCTTGCGGGAGGCCTTGTTGGTTGTGGTGTAGCGCAGCTCAAGGACCTTGCCGTCCTTCGTGCGATAGCCATCGGAGTTCTTCGTGCTCCAACCGGCTTGGTCGAGCAGGGAGTTGGCCCCAGCCACGTCCTGCTGGTAGCAGGTGAGGCTGTCCTCGTGGTACGGCGTGCCACCGTGATCATCGCAGGTCTTGACGGCGGCGCCGTTGTAGATCTGCTGGATGAGCACGTTGGAGTCGAAGCTCATCGTCAACGCCTTGCGGACGTTGAGATCCGAGAGAATCGGATTGGTGAGGTTGAAGACCAATTGCTCAAAGCCGGCGGGGTGCTTGTCGGTGCCCGTCGTGTAGCCCGGGATGGCCTTGTACGAGTCGAGCTTGGTCACGTCGAGGAACCAGGACTCCGTGACCGACCCGCTCTGGAGGGCCGTCAGGATGGTGTTCTGGTCCGGGATGATCTTGTAGGTGATGCCGTCAAGATAGGGCTTGTCGGGGCCCTGGTAGTAGTTGGGGTTCTTGACGAGCTTGATCGCGTCGCCCTGCGTGCGGTCCTGGACCATGAAGGGGCCACTGACCACGGTTGGCTTGAAGGATTCCGTCGACTTGGCGATGGAGGCCGGATCCATGCTGCCGAAGACTTTCTTCGGGATGATGCTGCCGGCGCCGTCGGCGATGATCGCGTTGAGCGTTACGGTCGGGTTCTTCAGGGTGATCGTGAAGGTCTGACTATCGACCTTGTTGACACTGGCGAGGCCAATGGGATCAGTCGGATCAGTGGTCGGGAAGCCGAAGGTGTTCGCGAAGGCCGGGTTGCCGTAGAGCTGGAAGCTGAAGACGGCGTCGTCGGCGGTCATCGCCGAACCGTCGGACCACTTCAGGCCGGACTTGAGCTTGATGGTGTACGTCTTCAGGTCGGACGAGATGCCGCCGTTGGTCGTCGAGGGCACCTGAGTCGCGATGCCGGCATTCAGAGCACCGGTGTTGTCGCCATACCAGAGCGGCGCCCAGAGCGCTTGGTCTACGATAACTGCGTATGTCTCATTGGTCAGGTACGGGAGCAGCGTGTCGGGCTCCTCGTACAGGCCGTTGATGACGGTACCGCCGCGCGTGACATTCACCGTATTCCCGCCGCCGCCGTTACTCGACGGACCGCAGGCGGTCAGCATCATGGAGGCCAGCGCGACGCCGCCGCCCACGAGTGACCAGAGCTTGGCCCTTCTCCGCATTCCTGGTTCTCCTCGAAAACTAGAACCACCACAACCACGAACTACCCGACAAGCGATATCGCCGGGTCAGCCTCTCGCCAGCCCTGGTGAGCCGACTTGCTGATGACTACGTCACGGCGGTGAGAAATCTCACACAAGAGTTACGGAAATTGCGAAAATACGCGCGAATATTGCCCATGACAAGCGTGCTATGTCAGAGACGGCGACACTGCCGCTCCGCCCAAACGCGGGCATAGATTAGGGCAGCGTGATGTGCTCGGCTCGAGGCCGGCCGTCCTCGATGATGAGTAGGGCAACCGTACAAGCGGGCTGGCGGCGGCGGTCGGTGGCGCTGCCGGGATTGAGCAGCAGGAGCCCGTCGCGATCATCAAGAAATGGGACATGGCTATGGCCGAAGACGACGACTCGCGCGCCGGGGAATTCACGGCGGGCGTTGCGAACATAGTGAGCGCGCTCGCCGAGGATATGCACCAGCCCGATGGCACAGCCTCCGACGACGATCTCGCGCTTGAGCGGAAGCGCGGCAACCACCTCGGGCAGCTCGACGTTGCCCTGGACCGCCTCGACCGGCGCATAGGCGGAGAGCTGATCGAGAACGGCCAATGACGACAGATCCCCCGCATGTAGGATCAACTCGACATCCTCGAAGTGGCGCAGGACCGCATCGGGTACACACGGCGCGCGGCTTGGGACGTGGGTATCGGAGACGACGCCGATGCGGTGGATACCGGCCATACCGTTAGACCTTCATCTTCCGTGTTAGTTGAGCGACATACATATAAAGGTAGAGAATGCGACATGTTCTAGGGGGATGGGAGCGCCGGCAGAGCCAGCTTCGCGGGGTCTGGGCCACCCTGCAACCGGATTTCGAGTGGGACGAAACCAAGTGCCTCCCATGCGCGGCTCGACGCCGGATTGTTGGCGATATAGTGCAACCCAACATGCGCCGCCCTCCGCTCGGCAAACCAGGGCAGATGCGCCGCGATCAGCGCGGCGGCGATACCTTGCCGGCGGGCGCGCTCCGTCACGGCGACCTCCGCGATATAGCCAAGCGGCAGAGGACGTGTGAGAGCCGCGAGATCGCGCGCTCGGGCCTGCTCCAAGTACGCGGAGGCCAGGCCAAGGACTGCGCCATCCTCCGCGCAGGCGAGCAGATAGCGCGGCTCGCCGGACTTGTTGCGCAGCTCCCCCCGGACGATCGCGGGGTAGTGACGGTCGCCGTCCTCAGGGTCGAAGAAGGCAGCGGGAAGCTGCGCATGGTAGCGATGCGACTCGGAGAGAAGGGCGACGATGCCGGGGGCATCCGATGCGTGCGCGGCTCGGATCGTGACACCGGGCGGTGGGAGGTGGGCGGCGAGCCCTGGCTGGGCCGCGGCAGGCAGCAGCGCGAACACTCCCTGGGCGTGGAAACCGAGCGTGCGCCAGACGTCCAGCATATTCACATCGGCCGCGGCCGCTGTGGCGAAGTGCATGGTGATGCCATGCTCGGCGAGCCAGGAGGAGGCCGCGGCGTAGAGCGGAGGAAAGACGTCGGCGGGCGCACAGTCTGGGGCGCAGGCACAGAGGGACTGCGGCAGCCAACCACCAGCCAACGGTGAGAAGAGGCGTTCACTCGACGCTGGCGGGACACGCCGGAACGCGACCGCCAGCGTGCCCATGAGACGCTCATCAAGCGCAAGGCCGAAGGCCGCAGCATCCGGATCGTTCAACCGACTCATTAGGGCGTCGAGCAGCGACTGATAGGCTTCCCCCGGTGATGTTCGCGGGAAACGCGAGTCAAGGGCATGGCGGCGCGCAAGTCCTTCGGCGCAGAGCCGCGCCGCGTCGGGGAAATGGTGCGGCTCCAACCGGATCACTCGCGCGTCTGACATGGGCATGCCCGCGGCGATATGTGGGCGACCGCTCCCCATCGCCCTGACTCCTTCGCGCGGTGTGCTCATTTGATCCATTCTGGCATGGCATCGTGGTTCATGCCGAAGTGGTGCGCCAGCTCGTGCAAGACGGTGGCGCGGACCTGCCGCCGGATGCGCGACGGATCGTCGCCGCAATACGCCTCGATGGGACGGCGGAAGATGGTGACGAGCTGCGGAGGATGCTCGTAGGCGCCCTGGGCGGTGAGCGGAACGCCCTCATACAGGCCGAGGAGCAAGCTGCACGGCTCCATACGCATACGCCGCAGATCCTCCTCGCTCGGCTCGTCCTTCACCCGCACGACAACGTTCTCCAGATAGACCTGGAATTCGGCGGGAACATCGGCGAGCGCATCCTCAACAAGCCGCTCGAAAGGCGTAGGCGCGTCACCTTCGACATCGAAGGCGAAGGTCGCGGCCTCGGTGGAGACGTCTTCATCAACCGAGGGGTCCCGCTCGAAGTAGGCGTCACCGGCGCGGGCGAGTGGCGATCCGCCGGCCAGAAGCGCGACAGCGAGAACGAGCAGGGCGAAGAGCACCGCGAGCTCAACCAGGCCTCCCGGCCCGGAGACCTCGCCGGATGATCGGATCAAGTGGCCGGCGATGCCGAGGGCAAGCAGCAGTGCAAGCACACCGCCAAGCGTCCCGGCGAATGAGTCGGGCGCTCGCTTCTCCGACGCGCCCGCGAGTGGATGGCGCCAACCACCATAGGCGAAGGCATGGTCGGTCGTGCTGAAGGGCGACGCATCGCTGTAGCCGCCGACGGTCAGCCGGCCGCCAGCGCGCCGCAGATCGTAGTTGGCACGGGCCGCGGGCGTTCCCAACACGCCGTACGCGCGGAGGATGGCGCGCATGCGGCGCTCGGCGCGCGCACGCATATCTGGCGAATCCGCCCCATGACGGTCGGGGTGCCAGATCTTGGCGAGGCGGCGGAAGGCGGCGCGAATCTCGGCCTCCGACGCGCCGGGCGCGATCCCCAGCACGCCGTAGTAGTCCGGCTCGCGCGCGGGCTGTGGCTCGACCTCTACGTCAGGGCCGGAGCTGTCGCGCGAATCTCGATGGGCCGCAGCCATGCCGCATCCCTCCAGCACGCCGTGTCGTCGCCTTGCCTGCCTCCATTATGCGCCAAAACGTCTGGCGAGCGGAGCGACGAGGCCATTGACCGTGCGTGCGGCTAGGCGATGACCGGCGCGCTGGTGGCGTGGTTGGCGGCTAGTAGCTCCCGTCGCCGGCGCTGCTGCCGATGGCCGCATTCTTCGCCCAACGCCCGGCGATGCGCTGCAAGATGACGATGGCGATGATGGCGACGAGCGTGAAGACGAGCGCGCGTATGACTTCCACCTTTGCGGCGTCGCCGTTGAGCTGCGGGAATATTTTGGCCAACACGGCCTTGATGGCATCGTTCCAGGCGAGGGCGGCAACGAAGCCGAAGGCCGAGGACACGAGTGTGACAATCGTGCCGACGACAACCGTGGTGGCGGCGACCGCCTGCGCCCGAGCGCGCTCCTGAGCGCGAATAATCCGCTCCAACGAGGCTGGATCTACCGCCTTGCGGGGGTCGAGGGTGGAGGGCAACGCGCCCCTACGCTTGTGCTCTTCCGAAATCGGCATATCGTTCATGCGACGCTTCGTCTCCCTGCTGAAACGACGAGCTCTCGCGGCACTTTCACCGCGAACAGGGCTAGTGTACAGGGAAGCGTCAAGCGCGCTGCGCTGAGGTCGCCGCGCCGAAACCTAGACGGCGTGGATGTCGCCCCATGTGATGGTGTGCAGCGTGCCGTCGGGAGTACGCAGGAGGAGCGCCCCATCGGAGTCTACGTCCTCCGCCTGCCCAGTTAGGGTTCGCTCGTTCTGGACGACGGTGGCAGAATGCCCAAGCGTCGCGAGTCGCGCGCGCCACGCCTCGCGCACGGATGCACGGCCCGCCCCGTCGCCTAGCGTGAAGTACACCGCATCGAGCTGGCGCACGATGGCCGCGAGCAGGCTTTCGCGTGAGATTGGGTGGCCGGCAAGATCGGCGAGCGTGGAGGCGCGGAGCGCGAGCGCTGGGTCGTCGGCGAGCGTGCCGTTGACGTTGACGCCGATGCCGAGCACGGCGACACCACCGCCCGTCTCGATGAGGATGCCGCTGACCTTGCGCCCGTCCACGAGGACGTCATTGGGCCATTTGAGGTCAGGGCGAAGCGAGGTGACCGAGCCGATGGCGCCGGCCACGGCAAGGGCGCTCGCCATCATGAGAAAGTTCGCGGCAAACGTGGGACGCAGCACCAGTGAGATCGCAAGCTGCCGGGCCGGCAGAGACTTCCACGTCCGGTCGACGCGCCCGCGCCCGGCGGTCTGGTCGTCGGTGGTCACCAACGTCCCCTCAACCGCTCCTTGCCGTGCGAGGTCAAGCGCGTGGGAATTGGTGGAGGGGACAGCGGGCAGGTAGATGAGTGGATAGCCGAGGCGTAGGCCGCGCAACTCCGCGCGCACGGCCTCGACGTCCAGCGGGGCGCCAGCGGCGGAGGGGATAGCGTCGTCGGACATGACTGGCCCTTGTCTCGTGATGGCACGTGGACGATTGGCGCGCGGCTGTAAGGTAAATGAGGATAAAAAGATACCGGGGCAAGAGCGGTATCCGCCCTCACCCCGGTAAGCCGCGCAGGCAGGCTCTCGAACCTGACCGTGTGGCACTTCACACTGCAAAACTTAGCAGTGATACTCTCCCATGGACTCGGTGTGGAGAGTATTCGTGCTGCCTGCGCAGCTAGGACGTTCACTCACTGCACACCACCTCCTTTCGTTGCCCTGATACTACCATCCCCCCGCTCGAGCCGTCAAGGTATCAGCGGCTCGCATGCTGAGAATTCGTCGCATCCCTCTCTGGAGAGGACACCGCGACTCACGACTGCTCTTCAGGTTCGGCGCTACGGGTACGCGTTCTGAAGCCGAAGCGCCGCGTCGAGCGACGAACAGCCGCGGCATAGGCCGCGACGGCGAGCGCGAGCACAGAGGGCGCAAAGAAGACCCCGATGCCGCTTGCCAGGAGGGAGCAGCCCATGAACGCGATCACCGCGCAGATCCACAGCGGAAGGAGCCCCTCGCGACGATCAAAACGCGCCTCAGCGATGGCGCCTGCCGCGCCAGTGTAGAGCAGGAGGAACATGGCAATCAAAATCACCCAGAAGCCGACGGACGGGCCGGCCTCGATCAGCGTTACCGCATGCTGGGCGCTCGCGGGGCACGTATTGTTCACGATGTTCTGTGTGCACAACACCACGATGCGCGCGACGAGGAGGAAGATGAGCGCCAGCGTGGCAAGCACGATGGTGGCGATGCCCGCGCCGAATTGGACCTTGCGCGCCATCTGAAGCGCCTCCTAGAGGGTGAACGAACGGCGAGCCGCGAGGTACTTGAGCTCCTCACGCCGCATGAGATCGGGATTCGTGCCCTTGGCAACGGCCAACCAATAGCTGAGCAGGTGCAGTGGGACGTGATAGGGAGCGGGCGAGAGCGCCTCAGAACAGGCGGGCAGCGGGAGGAAGTGTGTGGCGGCGGCGGAAAGCTCGGCGTCGCCCTCCTCACCAAGCGCGATGGAGACGCCTTCTAGTATGCCGGTCGCACGCAACAGGTCGAGCGCCCGCGCGCGGGCGGCGCCCGGTGGCGCGACGACGACAAGCACCGAGTCGCCCAGAGCGGCGATGGGACCGTGTAGCACCTCCTCCATCTCCATGCCGAAGCTGGAGGTATAGTTGGTCTCCTGCATCTTGAGGCTCGCCTCCATCGCCGTCGCGTAGTTCCCGCCCGCGCCGGCGAAGATCCAGCGTTGGCGGTCAGCGAGGTCGGCGGCAAGCGCCTTGATCTCGCGGTCGAGGGCGAGCGCCTCGCGGTGTTGCTGCGGCAGCATGCGCACCTGGGCATCAAGCAGCGCCGCCGCACCGCGTCCGGCCTGCTCGCCAAGCGTGCGCGCCGCGAGATCGGCCAGGGAGGCGAGCATCAGGCTATAGCTGATGGTGTAGGCGAACGACTTGACCTCGCCGTAGCCCGTTTCGAGCACATCCTGCGCGGCCTCTCCGGCGGGACTCTCTCGATTGCCCGTGACGACGACGCAGTGTGCCCCGGCTTCGTGGGCTTTGGCCAGCGCCGCGTTTGTAGCGGTGGGTCTGCCGCTGTGGCTAAGGGCGATCAACACATCTCCCGCGCCGGGACCGGGCCGCTCGTAGTACGTCAGCTCGAACGCCTCGAACGCGCGAGCGTCCACGTGCCCATCGGTGAGGTCGCGAAGCAAGGCTGCTCCCGCCAGCGCGGCGTGATAGGCGGTGCCGCAGCCGGTGAGATATACCTGCCCCGCCGACGCCACACGCTTCGCCACGGAGGCCCTGCGCTCGCTCGCCGCCTCGTCAGGCGTCAGCAAGCGGTCAAGCGCGGACGGAGCGGCACGCAGTTCTTCGTACATCCAAAAGGGGTGATAGGTGCGCGTGGGTACCATAGATCGCGCTCTCTTCCGCAACACCGTGCCGGTCACCGCGCTGCCGGCGCATATCCACAGGCAGGGATCTTATCCACCTGATTCGTTTGCGAGGGGAAGCCGACCTCAGAAGCCATTGAAAGCCGGCGCATCCGCGCACAGAGCATCCTGCCCATCAAGCATAGTCAGGTATAACACGCACAGGCTATATCGCGCTCACCAGCGGTCGTCGGGGCGCGAAGAGAACGATTGTCGCGAGCCGCGCGCCTGAGGAGGCGCGGAGCGAGGAGCGCCATAGTCGGCCCGCGCGCGGACGGGGACCCGGTAGTTCTCCGAGATAGCGCCAAGTTCCTCTGAAAGCTCCCAATCGTCGCGCGAGTCCGCCGGGTTCGGCTTGTCATTACTCGCCGTCCCGTTGCCGGCGCGTCTGCCGAACGCCAGCGCCCGCAAGAAGGGGCCATACCCGCCACGCAGCAGCGAGGACATTGCCACCGCAGCGACAACCACGCCGAGAACAGTCACGAGGCAGCTCATCGTCGTGGCCAGCAACAGGCCGTTCGAGGTGAAGGCACCGGGAGACAGTCCCTGCAGCGGTCCGCTATCGTGTGAGCCGGAGGTCGGCTGGGTGAAGACCACCTTGGTCGGCTCGGCGCTGCTGCTTGGGTCGCCGTAGTTGTTGTTACCGCTGGTGTCGGTCGGGCCGGAGGTGGCCGTCGCGGTCGGTGTGCCGGTCACTGTGGCGGTGACCGTTCCGGTGGGCGTGCCGACCGTGGCGGTGACGGAGGGGATAGGCGAGCCAGTGGGCGTGAGATCAACTGGCGGCGTCACCGTTGTCGTGGGAATAGGCGACGTCGGCGCGGGAGTGGTCGGCGTAGTCGCCGAAGCGGCTGCCTGTGCGAATGCAGTGGCCGGCCTTGATACACCCGGAATGCCGCCGAATCCAATCCAGAGTAGCACCGCAAGCCACACGCCGGCGAGGATCAGCGCCGCGGTACGCCGCCGCCGGGCGCTGCGGACGCGAGACTCGCGAAGCGACGCCATCGGCCCTACTCCCCACACATCCGAGAATCGCGCTCAACCGGCATCAGTCTAGCGGCGGCCCGCGGTCAGTGTCAACAGAACAGGACCGCGACAGCAGGTGGGTAGCGACCAGGCACTCCACCCCTAGAGCAATGTCTTGAGTCGCGCGTGA
Source organism: uncultured Ktedonobacterales bacterium (assembly GCA_964469715.1). Taxonomy (GTDB): domain Bacteria; phylum Chloroflexota; class Ktedonobacteria; order Ktedonobacterales; family JADMIN01; genus CAWAWP01. The sequence continues at coordinate 11,781 of CAYYCB010000052.1, forward strand.
TCGACGTTGCCGCCGGAGACGATGCAGACTACCGTGGCGCCGCGCGGCACGGACACCTTGCCCGCGAGCAGCGCCGCGAAGGCCGCCGCGCCTGAGGGCTCCGCCTGGAGCTTGGCTCGCTCCATCAGCAGGCGGAGGCCAGCCGCGATCTCTTCGTCTGTGAGGAGCGCCACTTCATCCACGAACGCCTTGACGTGGGCAAAGTTGCGGTCGCCGACGAAGGGCGCCGCCAGACCGTCGGCGATGGTGTTGGTAGATTCCAGATGCGCGGGGGCGCCGTCGCGTAAGCTAAGAGTCAGCCCCGGAGCACCCTCAGGCTCCACGCCGATCACGCGCGCCCCCGGCCGAAGCGCCTTCACCGCCGCCGCGACGCCCGAGATCAGCCCACCTCCACCAACCGGCACGATCACCACGTCCGCGTCGGGTACGTCTTCCATGCTCTCCAGCCCGACGGTGCCCTGGCCAGCGATGACGTAGGGATCGTCGAACGGATGGACGAACGTCAGATCGCGCTCGCGCTGGAGCTCCTGCACCTTCGGCAGCAAGTCTTTGCTGGTGCCGTGCAGGATGGCGTGCGCTCCGTAGCCGCGCGTCGCGTCCACCTTGGCCTGAGGCGCCGCGACCGGCATCACCACCGTCGCGTCCACCCCAAGCAACTTGGCCGCGAAGGCCACACCCTGCGCGTGGTTGCCGGCGGACATCGTCACGATGCCACGCGCCTTCTCGGCGTCGCTCAAGTGCTCCAGGCGGTTCAGTGCCCCGCGCGGCTTGAAGGAACCCGTCTTCTGGAAGAGCTCGGCCTTGAGGAACAGCCGCACGCCCACCCGCTCGCCCAGCGTCTCGGACGTGAACATCGGCGTGCGATGCAGCCGTCCCGCGATGACTTCTCGCGCTGCCCGGATGTCATCAAGGCCCACCAGCCGCTCGGCCGCCGTCTCCGTCATCGTCGCGCTGTTCCCTTCCACCGCACTACGTCCGACTGTACGCCTGCACTGTATGCCTCCGGCAGTGCTCTCGCAGCCATTATGCGCACGCATACGGGTGTATATCGCGCCGAGAAGGACCGAACATGCCGCGCACTTTACCGCGTGGCTAGCCCGTTCGTCCCGTTGGCACATGCAATCGGCGGCTGCTATAGTGACTCGGCGTCTCGCCGGCTGAGCCAGTCGAGGGCGCGAGGAGGATTCATCCGTGGCGAACATCTTCGAGGAGCAGGCCAAAGAGCGCTTCCGCAGGTCGCTCGCGTTCATGCAGAAATCGCACGCCCTGCTGCAAGATGACCTTGTATACCGCTCCGCACTGGCAGACGCGGTCTCGGCGATAAAGAACATGCTACAGGGCTACCTGTTGCTGCGTGTCTCGTCCATGCCGTCGAGCGCAGTGACGCAGCGCTGGCAGGAGATCGCAATCTCGAACCGCATGCCCGACCTCATCCAGGTGTGCAGCGAGGCGGGACTGAATCTACACGGTATCGAGCGCGACATCAAGCGGCTCAATAACGAGCGCAACTCCCGCACGCACGACGACCCCCTGCGGCTCGTGCCGCCCGACCAGGCGGCCGAAGCCTACGAGCTGGCGCTGAACGTCCAGCGGCGCATCAAGGCCGCCGTGCAGGGCAAGACCGGGGCAGAGGCGGTGGGAGCATCGCCGACACCGATCCGCTCTGGCAATTCGGGGCGGCTCGCTCCGGTACGCGCCGTCATGACGGGAACGATCTCGACCCTGCGCGGCGCCGTCCGCTCAGAACCCACGGCGGCCCACCCACTCCCTGCCGCGGAGACGCCGCCCGCCAAGGCGACGTATTCCTCTGCCGCATCGACACAAGCGGAGCGTGAAAAGGCCACTGCCTCCCAGACAACACCAGCAAATGCCGCCGCTACGCACACTTCGGGGGAGCAGTCTCCAGCGGCGAGCAGGGCCGATGCCGCGGAATCCGAGCACGAGGACGATGCTCCCGCCGCGGATGAGACGTACATTTCGCTACCCGTCGTGCAGGCGCCAGCACGGCGACGGCGCGGCTCCTTGCTGCTGCGTATCGCGGCGGCGGCGCTCCTGCTCGTCGTGGGCGTGTCGGCGGGCGCGGGCCTGATGATTCCGGTGGCGCGCGGCGCGGCGCCAAGCTGGCTCGGCTTCGCCTCGCGCCTCGTCGGCACATCCACGGTCGCCCCGACAGCCACACCCTCATCCACGGCGACGGTCGCACCGGCCACGGGTCCCTTTACGCTTGGGACGCTTCAGGTAACGTCCTCCCCCTGCGCCGCCGGGACTTCGACGTTGACGCTGACTAATGGCGGTGCGGCGCCGATCCAATATGCGGTTGGAAGTGCCGACGGCGGCACAACCAGGTTCTCCGTCGCGGCGTCCACGGCGGCACAGCCCGGAGTGGTGGATACCCTGGCCCCAGGCGCGAGCGTCTCGCTGACCGTCGCGGGCGCCCTGCAAGGCCAACATCTCGTCGTCGTCACGGCGGCCGGTACAATACAACTCCTCGCGCCCGCGTGCTAAGATATTCGCTGGCCCGATTTCGAGGGCTGGCCTGTTTGGGGCGCTGTCTGCGCGACTCGCGGATGGCGCCCCATCGTCACGCAATCATTGTTCCAGTATCGTCCCGCGCCGGGGAGCACCAGCGTCGGCCCCCGGCATGCGCGAAGGGGAGCATCCGTTGGCTGCTGAAGTCGGCAAGAAGTACGTCATCATCGGGAACGGCATCGCCGGCACGACCTGCGCGCAGGAGCTGCGCAAGGACGATCCCGCCTGCGACATCTGGATGATCACCAACGAGCCGTACCCGCTCTACAACCGCGTCTCCCTCCCGCGCTTCCTCCAGGGCGCGATCCAGGAGCAGAAGGTGATGATCCGCGACTTCGCCTGGCACGAGCAGCAGCGGATCACGCTCCTGACTGACACAACCGCAACGCAAGTGGATACCGACGAGCGGACAGTCTATCTCGACAGGGGCGGCCCGTTGAAATACGACGCGCTGCTGATCGCCACGGGCGGCTGGGCGAATCCACTGCGGGTGCCTGGGGCGGAGCATACGGGACGCATCTACAACTTCGTGACGCTCGACGATACGAAGGAGATCATCGCGGCGGCGCTAGAGAGCAAGTCCGCCGTCACGTCCGGCGGCAGCTTCATCGCATACGAGCTGACAGAGGGGTTCCATAAGCGCGGCGTCCACGTGACGTGGCTGATGCGCGGCCCCTACTGGCTGCGCTACACGCTCGA
>CAYYCB010000053.1:0-1113 GCA_964469715.1 uncultured Ktedonobacterales bacterium
TTGACAGACCACTCCGATCTACAGCTCCTTGAGATACAGGTCGCCGCGCTCTTCACGCACGACGCGCACGGGCGCATCCAGCGCGTGAACGAGCAGGGGGGTGATCGCGCGCCCCGCTTCTTCTTCGGGCGCACCAGAGAGGGCAACTGCTGGCGCTGCCGTGACGACCTGCCCGAGACGACCGTGCGGACGCTGGAGCGGTTGGCGTCCGAGGAGCCTGTAACCGGCGATCTGCGGGCGGAGCCGCGCAATCTGGACGCATTCATGGCGGCATTGGAGATAGATCGAGAGAACACACCCATTGGATCCGGGCCAGCCTACCGGTTTCCGGACGAGCTTCCCCTCCGGGCCGGAGTCGAGGTCCAGCGCCTCACCCGCAAGGACGTGCACCTTCTGCGACTACTCACCTCCGATCTGGATTCGGTCGCCCGCGAGTTCGAGGGGCGCGAGCCGCGTATGGTGGTGATCGAGGATGGCGCCGTCGTCGCCCTCTGCAATAGCGCCCGCCTCACCGATCAAGCCGCCGAAGCCGGCGTGGTCACGCTGGAGGCATATCGCGGACGCGGCTACGCCTCCGCGGTCGTGGTGGCCTGGGCGCAGGCCATCCGCGCCACGGGTCGTCTCCCGCTCTACAGCACCTCTTGGGAGAATCATGCCTCGCAGGCAGTGGCTCGCCGGCTCGGATTGGTCCAATATGGGACGGATCTCAGCCTTGAATGACGAGACCCGATGCGCCACAGGTCCAAGCCGAGCGCACGTACCCTATCGGACGCGCAAATTCGTGGCGGGACATGACAGGCAATGACGGGACATGACTGGCTTTGACAGGTCGCTCAAAGTCTCGCGCATGCTACACTGACCATGCCCACGGCGCTGACTTCCGCGCCCATGCGCGGCGACCGTCCAGCCTGCTCCCGTCCAGTGCCTCGGCATCTTGCGCGCCGGAATGGCACATCACAACACCCCAGACGAGCAGGGCATCGTTCCGTCCAGGCAACGCGGCCCCCGCGCGGTTCCGAGAGACCATAGAAAAGGAGACGTGCATGAGCGCCACGGCCAATCGCGCAGCCGCCTCCATGCCCCGCGCTGTCAACACGAAATCGCGGCAAAAAA
>CAYYCB010000053.1:1213-14901 GCA_964469715.1 uncultured Ktedonobacterales bacterium
GTGAACGTCGACGCCATCCCGCCGGCTGGCCGCCTCGACGCCACGGGCCGCGCCGTTCTGCCCGGTTTTGTGGACTCCCACACACACTTCGTCTTCGCCGGTGACCGGTCCGAAGAATTCCAGCTACGCCACGCAGGCGTCTCCTATGAGGAGATTGCTCGCAGGGGCGGCGGCATCCTCAACACCGTCCGCGCCACCCGCGCCGCCTCCGAGGCGGACCTGCTCACCCTCGGCCGCGAGCGCCTGCGCAGCATCGCCGCCCATGGGACCACCACCGTCGAAGGCAAGACTGGCTACGGCCTCGACCTTGCCACCGAATCCCGTTGCCTCGACGTCATGGCCGCCCTCGCCGGAGAGACTGGTCTACCCCAGGTCATCCCCACGTTCCTCGGCGCCCACACGCTCCCGCCCGAATACCGCGAAGCCCCCGACGGCCGCGAGCGCTACGTGCGCATCGTCCTTGACGACATGCTCCCCGCCTTCGCCGGCCGCGCCCGATTCTGTGACGTCTTCTGCGAGCGCACCGCCTTCACCGTGGAGGAATCCCGCCGCATCCTGGAGGCTGCTCGCGCCCTCGGCTATCGGCTCAAACTCCACGCCAACCAGCTTGGTCCCACCGGCGGCGCGCAGCTCGCCGCCGAGCTTGGCGCCGTCTCCGCCGACCATCTCGACTTCGCCGCCGATGACGACCTCGCCCACCTGCGCGATGCCGGCGTTGTTGGCACGCTCTTGCCTGGCTGCTCCTTCTCCCTCTCCGTCCCGTATCCGTCCGGGCGCCGCCTCCTCGATGCCGGCCTGCGGGTCGCCCTTGCCACCGACTTCAACCCCGGCACCTCCAACTGTGAGAACATGCAGATGATGCTCGCTCTCGCTGTCAGTGCCATGGGGCTTACCCTCGAAGAAGCGCTCATCGCCGCGACGCTCGGCGGCGCTCAGGCCCTCGCCCTCGAAGACGAAGTCGGCAGCCTCGCGCCCGGCAAACGCTGCGACCTCATCCTCCTCACCGGGCCCGACGAGCGTGCCCTCGCCTATCACTTCGGCGTCAATCTCGTCGCCCAAACCATCGTAGCTGGCAAGCGACTGTGACGGCGACATAATCCTCCCCGCGTGCCCTCCCCCAAAGGGACTGTTCAGCGCCTGCCCCTATGGTATACTGGTTTGGCACGAAGGACGCATGCCTGGCTGAGCTCGCGGCATATGGGTTGTGCCCGAGCGGGAGGGGAGTGGGCAGCAGATGGCAGTGGTGCAGCTACCTGGGGCGCCGTTCGACGCGAGTGTGGAGTCCACGACGGCCCCACTCGTCGTCCTCTTTGAGCGTGACGACGGCGTCGCGGTCCCGCTGCTCTCCCAGATACGTCTCGCTGGTTACGATGTTCGCGCTTCGCGTACCCCCGTCGAGCTCTTCGACACCCTCGGCAAACATCTCGTCTCCCTCGTCCTGGTGGACCTTGGCAACGCCACCGCGGGTCGTCGCGAGTTCTGGGTCGCGCTAGACGCCCAGCGTCGCGGTCGCGCCCTCCAGGTGATGACCTTCCGCTACACTCAGCCCAGCGGCCTCTTCGACACCGACTTCGAGCCAGCCGGCCGCGCCGTTGCCGACGTCGAGGTCCGCGGCCCACAGGAGTTCGCGCTGATCGTCGAGGGCATCCGCCAGCGCATCCCGCTCGGCGGCGGTGTGGACCTCAGCGCACCTGGCCTCGGCGCCCTCGGCGGCGTGCCCCAAATGGGCCTCGGCGCGCAGTCGCCCTACGGGCCTGCCGGTCAGCCCCAGATGGGTTATGCGCCGGGCTTCGTCATCCCCGGCGCGCAGCCCGACGGCTTCCCCCATCCCGCCATGCAGCCAGCCCCCATGACGCCGCCCACGGACCCCTACGGCTACGCCGCCCAGCCCTATCCGGCGCCTCAGGGGGCTACGCCGTTCTTCGCCGCCGCAGCCCAGCCGGCCTTCGGAGCCGCCCCGTTCGGGGTCTCCCCGTTCGCGCAGCCAGAGCCGGCGAGTCCCTTCGCCCAGCCGATGGAGTCGAACCCATTCGCCGCCGAAGAAGCCAGCTCTGCCTTTGCCCGCCCGCTCGACGCCAATCCGTTCGCCATGGATGGCGCAACCGCCGGCCCCACGCTGCGCCAGCCCGCCATGAACCCATTCGCCACGCCTGAGCGCGGCGCCAATCCGTTCGGGGCTGGCGCGTCGCCTCACCTCGGCGGCTCCCCCGCCTCTCAGCCGTACGGCGATCCCAACTTCGAAGCGCGCGCCGCGCAACTGAGCGCCACCTATGCCGCTCAGTTCGGCATTCCCGATTCGCAGCCGGTTCCTTCTTCCGTGCCAGCAGTGTCGCCCTTTGGCTCATCGCCACGCCACTCCTGGGGCGGGCCATCGCCACGCCAATCCGACCCTTGGGCCGCGCCGAGCTTCAGCGCCGCTGGGGGATACGATGCGCGTCCGGCAGCAGAGCCGCCGACCATCGCCGACGCCTGGACTCCTCCCGACGGCGACGACCTGATGGGCCAGACCGGTGTCGTGCCCGAGCTTGCCAACGTTCCCTTCGGGGGGCGCTCGCCCTGGCAGTCCGAGCCGCGCGAGTGGTCCGACCCGCACCTCGTAGTGCCGCAGCCCACCGCGCGCATCTCCACGCCGCAGACGGCCGCGCCATACTCCATGCCCTTCGATACCACGCCAGTGCCCACGCCCTACAGCTCCGCCCCCCTGCAAGAGACCGCACCCGTTCCGACGCCTCCCAGTCACCGCGCCTTGGTCCCCACCTCGCCGGCCGAGACCGCCCTTGGCAATGTCCTGGTCGAAGGCGCTCTGCTCACCCCGCAGAAGCTTGAGGCGCTCAAGGGTGTCCAGCAGATGCTTGCCAGCGTCGACATGCACTTCAAGATCGGCGACCTGGCCCTGCTCTTCAAGTTCCTCAGCCCCGATCAGCTTCTGGCCGCGCTCCTCGTCAGTCGTGGCTACGTCAGCCCCCAGCAGATTGCCGGGCTCGGTCGCGTCAAGCAAGAGCTCAACGCCTCCGGCATGGACTACGATCTCGAAACGCTGCTCTCGATGTTCCACATCCTCTCGCCCGAGCAGCTCCGCCAGATCCGCGCCGACCTGCACTAACCCGCCGCTCTGCCGGGCGAAACCACGGCAGCCCGCGTTGCGCTTTGCACCGGCACATTAGGGCCGCCACGCAGATTCCGTATCATTAGCGGCCCCAGCGCGGCACAACCCAGAGGCCGGCTTTACCGCCGCAGGGGACCGCCTTGAGGGCCTGCCCCGGTACGCGGCAGCGTCGCCGCCGACGCCAGGAAGATCACCCCGAGCACGAGCAGCAGCGCACTCAGGCCGCCCAGGCCCACGACCGCGAGCATCTTCCCTGAGCCGCCCCCCGACGACGAACCGTTGTTGGCTGACGGCGTCGGCGTGGCAGGCGTCGGCGTGACGGGAGTGGCGGTCGCTGTCATGGTCGGCGTCGGTGTGACGCTGGCGCTCGTGAACTGCGTCGAGGCCACCAGAGAGGGGAGCGTCGAGGCCGTCCCGTCCATCGTCACCACGTAGAGGTAGTATTGACCCGGCGTGAGGGATTTGGGCAGCACCAGGTGTTGCTGAAACTCACCGGAGCTGTCGGCGCTGAACTGGGTGTTGGATCCATCTGGCAGGGTCAGCGCCTGGGCGCCGCCGCTCGCCGCGAGCTGGCTCGGTCCGCTCGCCTTCTGCGCGAGAAGCAGGGCCACGAGTGGCTGCTGACCAGGCAAGTAGGTATGGCCTGTGACCACCACGTCGCCCCCCGGCGCGTAGGCGGCGGTCGCGGGCGTGCCCTGCCCTGGGGCACTCGGCGCGACGGAAACCGACGGGGCGTGATCGGCGTCGACGCGGAAGGACTGCAGCGACTGCACAGGAGGCGAGCTATGGGTCGTATCTTGGGCGCAGAGAGGATACCGCCCTCCGACATCGGCGGCGGCCTTCGGCCACGCGAACGTCACGAGGAACGTGCCGTCGCTGCCCGCCGTGGCCGTGGCCCCTGAGAGGTTGTGCATCTCTGAGCCACACGAGCCGCCCGGTGCGACATAGGCAATCTGATACTTGTCGCCAGCGGTCGCGCCCTGGGCGGCGACGGTCACGTTGGTCCCTATCGGACCCTCAGGCTGTGCGGGTGTCTGGATGACGAGGGTGGCGCTGCTGTCGGCGCGGGCCGCGGGGATGCCGTAGGCCGCCCAGAGCAGTCCAAGGGCCATGGTGGCGACCAGCCCCAGGCCGCGTGGCGTCAGTCGCGCAGGCCGCCTTCCCCTCGTTGAGTTCTCCATCCCGCAAACTCCCGTGCCCTCTATATAATGTGTGTCTGAATGTCTGTCTGCCCTCTGCCGCCGTCTCGCCCGGCGTGAGGCGGCCTCAGTATAGCACGGCCTCCTGCCCGAACCAGCGCCTCGGCCTCGCGGGTAGCACAACCGGCGTGGAGCGCCTGCCTGCCGACTATGCCATGATATAATCGCCTCATGCCGCGCCCACTCCGACCATCCAAGACCGACACCCAAGCGACCGGGGCCACGCCGCCGGAGTCGCCGTCGCTTGACGCGGCTGCCAACGCGCCCACGAGCATGCTTACGCTCGAACAGCTCCGCTCCGCCGTGGAGAGCCTGCTGTTCGTGGCCGGGCGCCCCCTCCAGATGAGCGAGCTGCGCCGACTCCTCATGGTGGACGACAAGCGCCTGCGCCGGGCCATCACTGCGCTGACGGAAGAGTGCGAGCGCGGGCAGCGCGGGGTGCGCGTCCAGCGCATGGAAGATAGCGTACAGTTTGTCTCCGCGCCGGAGAACGCCCGCTTCGTCGCCGCGCTGCTGGGCTTGCCCACGCAGGCCAAGCTCACCACCGCCGCCCTAGAGACGCTGGCCGTCGTCGCCTATCGCCAGCCCATCACCCGTTCCCAGATCGAGTTCATCCGTGGCGTCAACAGTGACCGCGCGCTGGCCAGTCTCATCCAGCACGGCATGGTGATCGAAGTCGGCCGCGCAAACGCCATCGGGCGGCCCGCGCTCTTCGGCACCACCCCCGAATTCCTCCAGCAATTCGGCCTCGGCAGCCTCGACGCACTCCCCCAGCCCGAGACGCCGGAGCTTGAGGCGCTCGACCAGCGCCTCACCGCCACCGCGGACCGTATCCGCCGCGCCGTCGGCTCCGACGACGAGCCCGCTACCGCCGCGCCGAAGAACGAATGACGCGGACCCACTCACACATGATCCGACACGCTCAAGCGCCATCATGCTTGCCGGGCATCGAGCGGACCGGAACTTCTCTGTGTCTCCTCAGTGGCCTCTGTGACCTTTGCAGTTGAAGGGACGAATCGTATGCGTTTCGGGCGCCACATGCCCACGGAATCGAAGCCGGCGCAGGCCCTGCGTACTGCCCAATCGCTCGGCTGCGACACTGCCCAGATCTTCGTCACCAATCCCCGCGGCTGGCGCCCGCCCGAGCCGAATCCACAGGCCGAGGCGCTCTTTTGCCGCACGGCTGAGGAGTGTGGCATCGCGCCCATCGTCGTCCACGCTACTTACCTGATCAACCTCGCGTCGCCGCGAGACGACATCTTCGAGAACTCCGTCACACTCCTGCGCGCCACGCTTGATCGCGCGGCTCGCCACGGCGCCGGCAGCGTCGTCTTCCACATCGGGAGTCACGGCGGGTCTGGCGAGGAGGCCGGCATCGAGCGGCTGGCCGCGGGCCTGCGTCGCACGCTCGACGGGACGCCGGAATTCGTGATGCTCCTGCTGGAGAATGATGTGGGCGGTGGTGGCAAGCTGGGTTACCGCTTCGAGAATCTGGCCGCCGCGATTGATCTGGTTCCTCACCACGCCGACCGGCTCGGCGTCTGCCTCGACACCGCCCACCTCTGGGGCGCCGGCTTCGACATCTCGACGCCTGAGGGCGCCTCGGCCACGCTCGACGCCGCGGACCGCGTGCTCAGATTGCGGCGCGTCCCGGTCATCCACGTCAACGACACCCCCAAGGCCCTTGGCAGCCATCTCGACAATCACGCCCGCATCGGCGAAGGCGTCATCCCCACCGAGGGCATGGGCGCCTTCCTTCGTGACTCACGCCTCGATCATGCGGCGATGGTGTTGGAGACGCCGATCAAGGAGCTGGAGGGCGGAAAGCACGACTGGGACGCCGACCGCGAGCACATGACGCGCGCCCGCACCCTGGCCGGCGTTGCCGTGCGGTCGCTGTAACGTCTGAATATGCAGGGCGCCCCGTGGGATGCGAACCACAGGGCCAGATAGCCGGCAGCGCGGTTCCTCCTTGGGTCCCGGCGGCAGCTAACAGGCCCGGCGTGGCCGCGCGGCACTGCCCGGGGCGACCTCGCACGCAAACTCTGCGGCTCGTTGTGCCGGGCATCCGACCATGCTATACTCCCGCTGAGCGCCCGCGAGCGGAAACCGCTGCCGGGCCGCTTCTGCGCTGAAAGGAGCACTCCACGAATACCGTATCGTATCCGGTGGGACCATACTCCGCGGTCACGCCCCAGCCACTCGCGCTGGCTCTCCGGCTGCGTGGTGAGATGATCGTCGGCGTCGAGCCATCGGGCACGGGCTACTGCCACCGGGACATCGCGGCCCTTGTCGAGGGCGCGACTGTCGAGGCGGCCCTACCGCTCGTCGAGCGCTCCTGCTCCTTCGCCGGCACGGCGCACCGTACTGCCCTCTGCCGCGCCGTCGAATCGGCCGCGAACACGACCATTAGCAAGTCCGCGCGCCTGACGCGCATCCTCTTTATCGAGACCGAGCGCATCCTCACGCGCCTCTGGAATCTCGGCATGGCGGCCCAGGGCTTCGGCCTCTCGAATCTCTGGGAGCAGGCTCAGAACCAGCGCGAAGACCTCTTCCTCGCGCTCGAAGCCGGCACGGGCAATCGCCAGTTCTGGGGTATCGCCGTGCCTGGCGGCGTCCGCGCCGACGTGGACGTGGAGCCGCTGCGTGCCGCGCTGGAGGGCCTTGAAGCTGCTCTCGCCGCGTGGCGCTCCGTCACCGGGCCGCAGGGTCTGCTCGGCCGTGCTGGCAAGGGCGTGGCGGTCATCTCCGAGGAGCGAATCGCTGCGCTGGGCCTGACTGGCCTCGCCGCACTCGGGTCCACCGCGGGAAATGACCCACGCCGCCAGGAGCACGATACCGGCTACGATGAATTGGGGCTCGACTGGCCCTCGTCCGACGCCCAGCGTGCCGGCGACGTCGCGGCTCGCCTCGCCGCCGCAGTGGAAGACATGGGCACCAGCCTTGTTATCGCTCGGCAATGTCTCGTCCAACTCCCCGCGGGCGCCGCCGAGGCGCCCTCATCATCGCGACCTATCGGGCACGACGCGCCGCTCAGCGCGACCATCGAGGGGCCGCACGGGCGTGTGACCCTCTCCGCCAGATACACCGCCACCGGCACGCTCAGAGAGTTCCGCCTCGCGACGCCAGCCGCGCCAACATTCGCTGCGCTGGCTGAGCTGCTCGAAGGGCGGCAACTCATTCAACTCGCTGCAACGTTGGCGAGTCTGGACCTCTGCGCGGAGTGCCTGGACCAGTAGAAAGGAGCCGGCGATGCCGCTCACACTATTTATGGGGCTGCTGACGCTGGCGCCGGCCGTGATCGGTCTGCTGGTGCTGGTCGTCGGCCTGCTCAAATATCCGCGTGCGCCGCTGGTCATCGGCCTGGCGGTGCTGGGCGCACTGGTCCCGGCAGTCTGCCTGCCGTTCCTCTCGCCGGCGCTCGCGGGTGGCGACCCGATTTTGTTGCAGCCCCTTTTCGGCGGCGCTCTTGGCCCAAACGTGTGGTTCTCGCCCGCGTACCGATTAGACGGTTTCGGCCTCTTCGCCGCGTATGGCGTCGCCTTTCTTGTCGCGCCGCTGCTGCTCTGGCTCGCCTTCCACGGCGACATGTCCGTGGTGAAGGATGCGAAAGAGCCGGCCGAAGGCGCGGAAGGCGACGGGGTAGTGGCCCCGGAAGCGCGTGCGGGTTTCATGAGCCGGGCGCTCACGCCGCCGCAGTGGGGTGGTGTCGCCCTGGCGCTAGGCGCCGAATCAACGGCGCTGATGCTCATCTTCTCCGACAACGTCCTGTGGCTCGCGCTGAATTGGATCCTCTTGGCGGCGTTGATCTGGGGCCTGGGCGAGATGGGCAGTGACATGCAGACGATGGACCGGCCGGGGCTCGCCCTCCTGCTCCTCGGCCCGGTCGCCTGGCTTGTCGCCTTCCTGCTGCCGTTCCTCACGAAGCAAACTCCGCGGACCATCTTCCCCTCGTTCACCGATATGATGGGGCGCGGAGGCACAGCCCCGGTCTTCGTGATCCTGCTGGCCATCGCGCTTGCCCTCGCCGCGGGAGCCTACCCGTTCCTAGGATGGGTGCGGAGACGCACGGCACTTATCACGCCCGCCGGGCTGGCGGCGACCGTCCTACTCGCGCTGCCGGTGGCCCTTTTCGTGGGCGCGCGCAGCTACGCTGCCCTGCAGGACGCACTAAATCTCTGGCCGCAGATCGGCCAGGCGCGCCCACCGATCACGGCAGGCGTCGCCATGTCCCTCTTTGGCGCGCTCACGGCCGGTGTCGCCGGGCTGCTCGCGCTCGGACGGCGTGACGGGCGCTCGCTTGTCGCCCTGGTGGCCCTCGGCCAGGTCGGCTGGGGCCTGCTCGCGCTCGGCACTGGCACACCCGCCAGCATCCTCGGCCTGACGCTCCTCATGGCCACTGGCGCGCTCGGCCTCGGCGCGATGATCGCCGCCATCTATGCCGGCGGCGCCCTGCTGAGCGACATCGAGCCGGAGACGACCGGGCCGCGCCCGCTGGGCGCTCCCGCCCGCCCGCTGCACCTCTTTGCCTGGACTGTTGGCGCGGTTACCCTCGTCGGCGCGCCGCTCTTCGCGGGCTTCTTGCCACGACAGCTTGCCTCCGTCGGAGCCTTGCAGGCGCGCGGCCTCACCGTCCCGCTGAGCGCACTCGCCTGGATCGGTGACGGCCTGCTCGCGCTGGCGCTGCTCCGGGCGACGGCGCCCGCATTCGCCCAGGTGTTCGCCCCGACCGCCGAACCTACACCCGCGCAGAGCGGAACGGCCCGCTGGGGACTCGACGCCGCGGGCGTGCCGGGCGCGGTGCTGGCGGTGCTGGCGCTCGCCGCGGGGATTGTGCCCCAAGCGCTCTTTGCCATAGGCGGAACACTCGCCGCGAGCACTTTGATACAGGGCGGGACTTCGGCGCTCGAGCTCGCCATTGCGCCGATGGGCTACACGGTTTCGGGCGCGCAGTGGCTGCCCTCCTTGGGGTGGATTGCCGCGACGCTCGCCGGCCTGCTACTCGCGTTCGTGCTCCAGGGCGCTGCACGTGAGCGCCGGCCAGTTGTCCTTGCTGGGCAGGGACGCAGTGAAGCCGAAGCGCTCGATCGAGCACAGGCGCTAGGGCTGGCCAACGCCGAAGATGCCTGGAGCGACCTTGCGGGCGCATTCGCCTCGCCTTGGGTCTCGCCTGGATTCTCCGCGCAGCCTCATGAGGGCGACGCGATAGACGACGACGAAGCGGACGAGACAGCCCTCGCGACAGATGAAGATGCCTTCGTAGCATCGGACGTCGAGCGGGACGCAGATGAGCCGGTCGTAGCAGAGCACCGAGTGTCAAAACGCGAGGCTGTGGCCGATGAGGCGACCGAACACGAGGCGCCGGAAGCTCACGAGAATGCCATTCGCGGCACGGAAACGGCATTTGTGATGCGACCACGACAGCCGCGCGGAGATGCGCCAGGCAAGCGCGGCAGCCGGAAAGGGGGCCGTTAATGGCCACCCCTCAAACGGCCCGACGCACGCGCACAATGCCGGTGCGCATCCTTCCGATCTTTGCGGGTGGGTGCGGCGCGTGCATGCAGAGCGTCCTCGCGCTCCAGGCGCCGCGCTATGCCGCCGAGCTACACAGCCACCGAATCACGTTCGCCCGCAGCCCACGTCACGCCGACATCCTTCTCATCACGGGTCCTGTTACCCACCAGAGCTTGGACGAGCTGCGCAGCTATATCGAGGCGGCGCCGGAGCCACGCGCTCTGGTCGCGGTCGGTGATTGCGCCATTGACGGCGGCTTCTTCCAGGGTAGTCCCGATGTGATCGCCAGTGTCGCCGAGGCGTTGGACGTCCATGTGGAGATCGGCGGCGACCCGCCCGCGCCGAGCGCGATCCTCGCCGCCATCGTCAACGCCGCCGAGCTGCTGGCGAGCGCCGACGCCACAACAGAGGGTGGCGAGCCTGACGGGGATGAAGACCAGGCCCAGGTTGGCGACGAGGAGGTTGACGCATGAACGGTGTGCTTGCGACTATCCTGGCCGCGCTGGTCTATCCTGGTCTGCTCGTGGCCTTGCTGGCGGCGCTATTGCTCTCGTGGGGGCGCGCCTCGGTGCGGGCAGCCGTCTCGGGTGCGCCTGTTCCCGATCCCCTGGGAGAGGCGCGCGAGATGCGGAGCGCGATCGAGCGCGACACGATTATTCCAGAGACGCTCGGCGGCTGGGTCACCGGGCTCGCCTCGACCTCGGCCATCTTGCTCCCGCTCGTCGCGCTCGTCCTGCTGCCGCTGCCCGGCAATCCGCTGGTCGCCTCGCTGGGCCTCAAGGGCGATCTCGCGGCTGAGGGCGGACTGCTGCTAGGCGTGCCGCTGCTCCGCCTTTTCGCCGGCTGGGCGGTCCCCTCACCTTACACACGCATCGAGGCGGATCGGGGCGCGCGCCTGCTGGCTGGCGCATTGGTGCCGCTCGTGCTCGGGCTCACCGCCATCGGCGAAGATGTGGCCTCGACACAGCTCACCGCCGGTGCGACGCAGACGCCGTTGTCGACCATCAGCCTCGTGGCCCGCGCCCTGGCGGCGCTGGCGGTCGTATGCACCCTGCCCGTCTTGGCGCGAATCACGGCGCTGGACCCACGCGGAGCGCAGGTCGAGATGACGACAACGGGCGAGCTGGGTGAGTTGAGTGGAGCCGATCTGGCGCGCTTTCGCCTGGCGGAGACGCTACAGCTCGCTGCGGTCGCCGCAGTCTTCACCGCCGCATTCGTGTTGCCGCTGTTCCCCACCGTCCAGGGCGGGGCGCGCTACGCCCTCTGGGTTGGCGGCATCATAGTGACGGCGCTTGGGCTCGGCGCTTGGGACGCAATCTCGGCACACCGCACTCCAACCCCGGATGAGCGGCCACCGCTGAGCTGGTGGATCGGTTGGCCCGCGCTCGTCGGACTGGTCGCGCTGGTCGCCGCCGCATGGGCCACCAGAGGCGTGTAGGCGGCGAGTGGCTGATACCGCATTTGGAGACACCCGTATGCGCTCACGCGCCGGAGGCCAAGTCGGTATCAGCCGGAGATCGCGCCTTCGAGCAATTCCTCAAGCACGACGGCAACGCCCTCTTCGTCGTTGGTCGGCGCGATGCGATCCGCAGCCGCTTTGGCGAGCGGGCCGGCGTTGCCCATCGCCACCGCCGTCCCCGCTTCCTTGAAAAGCGGGATGTCATTCTCCCCGTCGCCCATCGCCAGCACTGCCATTTTCGGGATGCCCAAGCGTTCCCTCAGCGCAGCAAGCGCCGCGCCTTTGCCAGCGAAGGCGTCGAAGAATTCGAGGAAGTCAGGCGTCGTGGTGGTCGTGACGACACCCGATGGGACAAGCGGCGCGATGCGCCCGCGCAGCACCGCCAGTCGCTCGGGCGCGTCGCTGAGCAGGATCTTGGCGGCCGGAGGCAGTCCCGGCGCAAGCAAGTCCGGTACGAGAATCGGCGGACATTCGCCATACTCCGCGAAGATGCCAATGCGTGGATGCTCGCGATCCATGTAGATGGTGTCACGCGCGAAATGCGAGACGAGGACGTCTGGCCCCAGCTCGCGCACCAGCTCAATGATGCGGCGGCGCGCATCTTCCGCGAGCGGGGCGAACCGGATCGTCACATCCGTCTCGCTATCGAGAATTGCCGCGCCGTTGAGGACGATCTGCGGCCCGCTGATGCCCGTTTCGGCGAGCAGCGCCCGCACTGAAGCAAGGAGCTTGCCCGTCGCGAGCGCCACATGCACACCCGACGCGCGGATGGCGCGCACGGCGGCGGCGACGCGCGGCCGGAGCACATGATCAGAGTCGAGAAGCGTGCCGTCCACGTCGAGGACGATGAGCTGATAGTTCACGATGGGGTATCGCCTTACTGTGTCACAGGGCCAGACGTACTCCGGGATTGTAGCCGATACGCCTGTGCGCCGAGAAGCCGCAAGAGGTGACACCCCCAATCGTACCGGCTATACCGCCTCTCGCCTCAGAGTCGCCGCGGCAAGGATCACCATCAGCACGGCGAACCCGACGAGGAAGGCGAGATCACCCCAGATGTCGGCGAGGCCGAAGCCGCGCAGCATCACGTCCTTGAGCGCGAAGTTGGCATAGGTGAGCGGCATAACGTAGGCGAACTGCTTGAGTATGATGGGCAGTGTCCTGACGGGGAAGAAGAGGCCGCCCAGCAACACCTGCGGCACGAACACCAGCGGGATGAATTGGATCACCTGTAGCTCGTTGCGGGCGAAGGCGGAGACGAGGATTCCCAGGTTGACCGCGCCGATGGTCAGTGCGAGCGTCACGAGGAAAAGCAGTCCCAGGTTTCCGGCGTAGTGGACGCGCAGGACGTAGACGACGAAGAGCAGGATGATGACGGACTGGAGCAACGCGAAGAGCAGGAAGCCGAGGACGTAGCCGAGCACCAGCTCGGCCCGGCTCATCGGTGAGACCATGACGCGCTCGATGGTGCCCTGTGAGCGCTCGCGCAGGAAGGACACTGAGGTCAGCAAGAAGATGAAGAAAAAGGCGAAGAGGCCGACGAAGAGCGGCGCCAGGGCGTCGGTCTGCGTATATTGCGGGCCGCCGTAGAGATAGGTGACATCGAGCGGGAACGTGCCGGTCGCCGGAGGCGTACCCCCCGCGGTGGTCTGGCTTGCCACCTGGCTAACGAGCTGCCCGACGAGGGTCTTGAGTTGTTGCGCCGCGGGCGGATTCGAGCCTTCGAGGCGCAGGGCGATTGGAGCGCCAGGGGAAAGCGTCGCCGGCGGGATGAGCACGCCGTCGGCGTCGCCGTTGCGCAGGGCGGCGTCTACGCCGTCGCGCCGAACGGTGATCACGGTGATGCCGCCGGCTCCCGCCTGAGCGAGACGCGACTTCAAGCCGTCCACGAGCGCGGCTCCCTGCGGCCCGTCTGGCGCGACGACGCCGAGGGTCACATCGCCGGAGCTGCTGTTGAGGACGACGTTGAGCAGCGTCATGACGAGCAGCGGGGCGACGAACAGGAGCGCGAGTGATCGGCGATCACGCGCGAACTGGCGCACAATGCGCAGGGCGAGGGCGAGCACACGACGCAATGACATGGGTCTACTCGCTTTCTATCGAGGCGTGAGAGTATATCGGTATGTGGTCGCGCGGATCAGGCAGACAGGGCCGCAGCGCTTGATAACGGCATGCGCGTCAATCGCAGGTACTGCGACGCGCCGATGATTCCAAGGACCAGACGCACGGGAAGCGGCGCCCATCGCCTACTCGGATCGGTGACGATTCGGGGGTTGGTGAGCCTGACGCGGCGGCCTCGTGTCACCAGCTCGCATCCCCCCGCGGCTTCTACGTTCCGCACCCAATCGGTCTCGGCGCCATAGGTGAGCGCGATGATGTAGTCGTTCCCGTCGCGGAAAGCGTTGATGGG
>CAYYCB010000054.1:0-8911 GCA_964469715.1 uncultured Ktedonobacterales bacterium
GGCGCAGCCAGGAAGAGGGCGTCCTGCTGAGGCTCCCCGTGGGCATCATCGTCGTGAATCGGCGCTACGACATCCAATCCATCAATGCCGCCGCGCGACGCATCCTGGGCATCTACAGCACCGCCATCGGCGACGACCTGATCCACATCGCGCGGAGCGTCAACCAGGCGCGGCTGCGCGCGGCCATCGACGATGCGTTTCGCAAGGGGACCCCGACGGGCCTTGACGAGTTCACTGTGGAGGACTCCACCAGCGGCGAGCAATATTTCGTCCAGATCACCTGCCATCCGCAACGGGCAGAGGAGGACAGCGGTCCATACGAAACCGTCATGGTCATCCTGCACGACGTCTCGACGCTGGTCAAGGCGCGTCATCGCCTCGAACAGGAGCTGCAATCCACCACCGTTGAGGTTGAGGCCGAGCGCCGAAGCGTCGAGGCCGAGGTCGCGAACAAGGACCAGATCATTCTGCGGCTGGTGGAGACCAACCGCCAGCTCATCGAGGCCAACCAGGAGCTCACCGGCGCCAACGAGGAGATGCGCGCGACCACCGAGGAGTATTTGCTGAGCACGGAAGAAGCCCAGGCCGCGACCGAAGAAGTCGAGACGCTCAACGAGGAGTTGCAGGCAACCAACGAAGAGCTAGAGACGCTCAACGAGGAGCTGCAAGCGACGATCGAAGAGCTGAACACCACCAACGACGACCTGCACGCGCGCAGCACCGAACTCCAGGATCTGGCGGCATCCTCGGAGGCGGAACGCGCTCGGCTGGCGGCGATTCTCATCAGCATCGGGGACGCGGTACTCGTGGTGGACGCTGAAGGCCATCCCATTTTGACCAACGCCGCGTACACCCGTATATTCGGGGACTCGAGCGTTTCCTTTCCGGCACAGAACTCCAACAATGGACCATTCCCTGCGAGAACCATGCCACTGACTCGCGCAGCGGCCGGCGAGTCGTTCAGCATGGAATTCTCTCAGCTCGGACCGGACGGGGCACGACGCTGGTACGAAGCCAACGGCGAGCCGATACGTGACGGTAGCAAGCAGCAACAGCGCGGCGGAGTAATCGTCATCCGCGACATCACCGAGCGCAGCCTGCACCGCCTGCAGAACGAGTTTATGGCGCTCGCCAGCCACGAGCTGAACACGCCGCTCACACCGCTCTCCACCTCGCTACAGATGCTGATGAAGCAGCTCGCCGATAGTCCCGACATGAAGCAGGCGAGCCACTATGTCGAAATAGCGCTGGAGCAGGTGCAGCGGCTGAGGCGACTGGTGGCGGACCTGCTGGACGCCGAGCGGCTCCAGAGCGGAAAGCTCACCCTCCATCGCGAGCGTATCGACCTCGGCAAGCTGGTGGCACAGACCGCCGAGCTGGCGCAGTCGCTGGCGACGGGGCAAAGCATCATTTTTACGGGTTCCGATACCCCTGCACACGTACTAGGGGACTCCGACAGGTTGCAGCAAGTGCTGCTCAACCTGTTGAACAATGCCATTACCTACGCACCCCACACCACGAGTATTGACGTCCGTCTGCGCAAGGGCGGCAACGAGGCCGAGATTCAGATCCAGGACTATGGGGCGGGAATACCAGCGGACGAGCTTGGGCACCTCTTCTCGCGGTTCTATCAGGTCGAGCGCAACGACCGCCCCGCACGGCGCGGGCTGGGGCTTGGCCTCTTCATCTCGAAGCAAATCATCGACGCCCACGACGGCTCGATTCGGGTGGAGTCGGTAGAGGGCAAGGGCACCACGTTTACCATTCGGCTCCCGCTCGACGAGGAGAAAAAGCCCACGAAGCGCTGACCACCGGCGACGGCCGCGGACGCGGACGCGCTTACATCGTTTGAATGGCGCGGATCGCCGCAATGGTGTATACTCGCTGCCAGGCGCGAATGCCAAAGACATGGCACGTGCGCCTAGAGGGCGGGCGCAGCATGGTGCAGGTGCTTGTCGTAGACGACGACGCCCCGACGCGCGAAGTCCTGCGCGAAGTCCTGGAACTATCCGGTTACGACGTGGTCGAGGCGGCGGACGGCAGCGCCGCTCTCGATTTTCTGCGCGCCGCGCGCACGCCCGTCGTCACCCTCCTCGATCTCGATATGCCGCGGGCCGACGGGCTTGACGTGCTTCGTACCTGCGCGGCCAATCCGCATGCGCTGGGCTGCCACCGTTTCATCCTGCTGACGGCCGTGGCGCAGTCGCGAGTGCAGTTGGCGACGGATCTCCTCACATCGCTCTCCGTCCCCGTGGTGCTCAAGCCGTTCGACGTGGACGACCTCCTCTCCGCCGTCGCCCGTGCCGCGCAGGCCCTTCCCGCGACGCCATAGCTCACGACCCGCAAGAGATGTGGGGAAAAGTATCCTCACCGCCCGCCGCAGCGCGTGCTACACTGGCCGTGCGTGCGGTTCCTCTATACCGAGTCCGCCACCGCGCTTGATCCCCCGAAGTCCCGCGTCTACCCGGATTCCGTAGCGGTCGTTTGGCCGCGGATACTGCTGGCACGAGTCTGTATGGCCCGGCAGGCGACGGGACGGCAAGAACGCCGGGCGTGCCTGGACCGGCACGTAAAACGCGGCAGAAATGGCAATGTCGCTCGTCTGCTAGAGACTCGCTGGAAGGGAAGGGCCGCCTGATACGCGCGACTGGCGAGATGGAAGACCTGATCCGCGAGGAGATCACCCGCGAGGGGCCGATGACCTTCGCACGCTTCATGGCGCTCGCGCTCTATCACCCCACCCTCGGCTACTACAGCGGTGGTGGCGCGGGCCGCGAGCCGCTGGGCTGGGGCGGCGACTACTTCACCAGCGGCGACCTGCATCCTCTGTGGGGATGGTCACTTGCGCGGCAGATCCATCAAATATGGGAACTGCTTGGGCGTCCTCCACGCTTCGATGTGGCGGAGCCAGGCGCGGGCCGCGGCCTGCTCGCACGCGAGATCTGGCGCTATGCCCGCGAGCGCGCGCCGGACTGGTCCGCTGCGCTCCGCTATACCCTGGTGGACCGCGCCGCGCCCGACTCGCCGCTGCGCGCCAAGCGGGAGGCGCGTCTGGCCTCGGAGCTACACGCCCTCGACGTTCCGCCAGGGGCGACGTGCTGGGTGCGGAGCCTCGACGAGGCTTTTGGTCCGCGTGGCCTAACCGGAGTCGTCGTCTCGAACGAGCTCGTGGATGCGCTGCCCGTTCACGTGCTTCAGGTGCGGCAGGGGCGCCTATGGGAGCTGTATGTCGCGCTCCGCGACGGACGGCTGATACCGGGCCTGGACGACCCCTCGACGCCCGAGTTGGAAGCGTATCTCGACCGCTATCGCATCCCCTGGCGCGACTATCCTGAGGGTTGGCAGTGCGAAGTGTGCCTCCTTGCGCCTCCGTGGATGGAGTCGGTCGGCCACGTCATCGGTCGCGGTTTCGTCCTCACAATCGACTACGGCGACACAGCGCGCCGGCTTTACACCCGCGACCGATACCGCGGCACGCTCGCCGCCTACGCGCGCCACCAGCTCGGCGACGACCCGCTGGCACAGCCGGGCCGGCAGGACCTCACGGCCCACGTCAACTTCACGGCGCTCGTAGAGGCGGGGCGCTCGCAGGGTTTGCGCCTCGCGAGGATGATTACACAGCGCGAGTTCCTGCTCAATCTTGGCATCCGCGACGAGGCGGAGGCGCTGGGGCGCACGCTCTACCCCGCCGCGGATACCGAGCGGTCCACTGATCGCGGGCAGGCGGACCATTTAAGGCGCATGACCCTGCGTAACGCCGTCGCCGCGCTCACGGATCCGCGCGGCCTGGGCAGCTTCCAGGTCTTGATCCAGCAGCGGGGCGTCCCCGGCGCGGCGCGCCAATTGCTCGGCCTGCGCTCCGAGCCTGGCTGAACCCGGCAACGCGCGGAGTAAGAGATAGCCCGCGCCCTCCGAGGCGCATCATCTCCAGTCACGTGTCACCGATAACGAGACGATTCGGCCAATCCGCTCGCTGACTGCGTTTCCTATGCCTATCCCTCAAACCAGGAGACCGCTCATGGCCATCGATATTCGCCCGATCACCGCGGATGAGTTCATGGAATTCATGCGCGCGGAAGGCGCTGCGTTCGGTCAGCGCCCGGCCGATGCCGAGCTGGAGCAGCGCCGTGAGTACGGATTGCTTGAGCCGGTCAACAGCCTCGCCGCCTTCGAGGACGGCAAGATCGTCGGCACCGCGGGCGCGCTGCCCTTTGAGTTGACGCTGCCGGGCGGCGCGCTCCTGCCGGTGCGCGGCGTGAGCTGGGTAAGCGTGCTGCCGACGCATCGGCGGCGCGGCATCCTCACGGCGTTGATGCGCCGCCAGCTTGACGACGTCGCCGCCTCCGGCGAGCCGCTGACGATGCTCACGGCCTCCGAGAGCGGCATCTACGGGCGCTTCGGCTACGGCATCGCCACGACCGCCGCACGCTACGAGCTCGAACGGCCTTTCGCGGCGCTGGCTGTCCGAGCAAACGAGGCGGGCCGCATACGCCTCGTCGAGATTGGCGAATATCTTGCCTACTTCACGCCGCTCTACGACCGGTTGCGCCGCCGGAAGCCCGGCATGATCGACCGGCCGCGCCGCTATTGGGAGTGGGTTGTCGCCCACCAGTATCCCGCGTCGGACGGCGCACAGTTTTTCGCGCTCTACGAAGACGCGGACGGCAAAATCTCCGGCGTGGCACAGTATCAGGTCAAGAACGAGTGGTTAAACGGACTCTCCAATAGCGTCCTCACCGTGCGTGAGCTGCTTGCGGAGACGACAGATGCCCATGTCGGGCTTTGGCGCTACTGCCTCGGCGTGGACCTCGTCCGCACCATCCGCACAGGCAACCGCCATACGGACGATCCGATCCGCTGGATGCTGGCCGAGCCGCGCCGCCTCCGCGTCGCCGCATTGGTGGACGACCTCTACGTTCGCATCCTCGATGTTCCCGCTGCCCTCGCGGCCCGTCGCTACGCCGTGGCCGGCTCGCTTGTGCTCGAAGTCGCGGACGGCTTCCGGCCTCGGTCGGGCGGGCGCTATCGCCTGACAGCGGAGAGCGACGGCGCCGCCGCATGCGTACGGAGCAACGACGAGGCGGACATAGCCCTCTCCATCACCGACCTGGGCGCCGCATACCTTGGCGGCGTCTCATTCGTCACGCTGGCGGAGGCAGGACGGGTGGAGGAGCGCATACCAGGCGCGCTCGCACGGGCCGACGCCCTCTTCGCCGTCTCCCCCGCGCCATACTGCGGAACGCCGTTCTAGCCCTCCTGGTCACTGCAAGGCGTAGCCAGCTACCTGGCGTCGGGATGGAGCGATGTGCTAGAGTTTGGCGAGACCGCCGGCTGCCCGCGCGGCCACCGCCCCTTGCCATCTCGAAGAACAAAGGAGACTCCGCATGGCGCAGCCCTCGATGGACAGCATCGCCGGTTCCTTCGCCTCGCTCCAATCGGCCTTCCAGCCGCAGAAGGCGAGCAACGTCGACCGCGTCATCCAGTTCAACTTTACCGGGCGCGAAGCCGGGGCGTGGAACCTCACCGTCCGCAACGGTACGATGGAATATGCGCAGGGCGAGGCGGCCAACCCCAACGCCACAATCGGAGTGGACTCCGACGAGTGGCTGAAGATCCTGCGCGGCGAGCTGAATCCAGTCACGGCGTTCATGGGCGGCAAGATCAAGGTCAACCCGGCCAGCGCCGCGATGGACCTGATGCAGTTCCAGAACTGGTTCACGCTCTAGCGGTCATCGCCGCCGTCCTCGGTGGCAGGCACTCGACCCCGAGATACTAGAGAGACACAAGTACGCCGCCCTGTGGCCTGCGAGCGCGCCAGCGTGTACGCGGTCCGTCCAAGGGCGGCGTCTCCGCGTCCGGACAATCAGTGGCAAACGTCCGGACAAGGCGGCACGGGTCTTGCGTAACAGAATCGGTAGGCGCGAAGGAGGCGCCACGTCCGCCAGGGATCGGCGGGTGGGCGCAGGAAGCGCGCCGGGCGTATTCGTGGGCAAGGATGCCTGCAACGGCTTTCGAGCTGCTATAACCTCCTCCTCCTCTACTGGACTGGGCTGACCTTGTAGTGCGTCCTGATGAGTGTGGACCGGGCTACGGGAATCCGCCGCCCTTCTCCACCACACGGGGTCGGGCCTGGCGCGAGACGCAAGAATGTCTCGGCGGCCCGGCCCCGTCGCGTTTCCGCACGTCGCGGCCCCGAACCTGCCAAACCGCGAGAACGCCCATCAGGCGCCTTCGATTGACCAGCGCCCGCGCCATCACTACAATGGACGGGACGTTCCCCAATCCAGCCAGTCAGAGCAACATGACCAGCTTGCAACCTGCCATCAATGTGCGCGCCGTTCCAGCGACCCTCGTCGCCGTGATGGGACCGCCACGACGGGCGCCCTGGTGGCGTAACACAGGAAAGTTCGCCCTCCTGGCGCTGCTCTGGCTTGGCCTCGGCCTCGCGCTCGCGCCAGCAAGCCCGTCGGCGGGAGCATATCTAGCAGCAGCAGCCCGCGCCCGCGCTGGCCTACGCTATGACCGTGCGCTCGACCTCGACACGCGGGCAAGCGCCGCCGACCCATCAGATCCCCGCCCGCTCTGCGATGCCGGCGACGTGCGCATGCTCCAACGCGAGTGGCAGTTCGCCGCCGACGCGTACCGCGCCTGCGCCGCGCTCGATCCTTCTCGCGCTTCCGCCTGGCTCGGCCTGGGTGACGCCCTCGACGCGCTTCACGACGGCGGAGTGCTCGCCGCATGGGAACGCTCCGCCGCGGTAGGCGGACGCGACGCGCTGCGCCGCATCGCTCTGCGAGACGAGGTGGAATCGCAGTTCGACGCCGCCCGAACGACCTGGCAGCGCCTCCCGGCGTCAGACCCCCAAGCGCTCGTGCATCTCGGCCTGCTCGCGCTGCACGACGGAAACCTCGCCACGGCACGCCGCGACTTTCTGGCCGCGCGGGCGACCACCAATCCCTATACCGGACTGCTCGAATCGAACGGCTTCCTGCCGCTGGCGGCGCGTCCTAGCCTCGATGCGGAGGGCTGGACACGCCTCGGCCTGGACTTTCTCGCGGCGGGCATGCCCAGACTGGCCGCGGACCCCCTGCGCACAGCGACCATGCTCGACCCGACGCATGGCGCCGCCCACGCCGCCCTCGGATGGACGCTCTGGCTGCTTGGGCAACCCGAGCCCGCACACGCCGAGGTCGCCGCGTCGCTGCGCCTGAACCCCGGTCTGAGCTTCGCCTGGTTTGTGGATAGCATCCTGGCGGAGGCTGACCATCTTCCCGGCCGCGCGGAGACGGATATACAACATGCCCTCGCGCTCGACTCCGCCAATCCGACCCTCTGGTCCGCCGAGGCGCGGCTGGCGCTGGCACGACGCGATTACGTTGGGGCGGACGTCGCCTTTGGCAACGCCGCCGATGACGCGACGCGTCCCGATGAGACAATCGCCCATCTCCAATTTCTCCTCGATCACGGCATCGGACTGACGGACGGCCACGCCCTCGCCGTGGCCACCGCGGCGCAGCGCCGTTGGCCGTACGCCGAACCCGTCATTGCGGTCGCCGCACGCCTGCAAGACGCTGCTGGCCATTACGACGTAGCGTATTACACGGCCCAGGCCGCTCTCGCCCTCGACCCGACCGACCCCAGCCCTCGACTGATGCTTGCACGAACCGCGCTCAACGATGGCGACTTCTCCGCCGCGGCACTCAATCTACGCATCGCTCTTGCTTTGCGGCCCCACGGCCCCTTCGCTGGAGAGGCCGCCGCCCTGTTGCAGCAAGTCGCAGCGGTAAATGTGTGACGCACCCTTGCTTATTGACGTAAGTGCCCCTATAACACAGGACCTATGGGCTGTTCCTTTTTGCTGCTCATGCGTTTAAACGCAATGCAGGGAATTGCACAAACCTCATGCCGGGAAACCAGGACGCCCGCGCACGTAGCAACACGTACCAATGGATTGGCGTGCCGCATCCACGTGCCGTGCAACAAAGGAGTGGTGAGCCATGTTCGCGCGTATGCCACAGCCGCCGGTCCCCCAGGGCCAACAGTTCAATAGGGCCGGCCAACGCGACACGCCGCCGCTGCAGTTCCCCCAAACCGCGCGCATCTCGCAGCAGGGACGTCTCCACCTGGCGCCTCACACCCTCGCCAACAATCGCTGGCGCATCGAGCGCGTCATCGGCTCCGGCGGTATGGGCAACGTCTACCTCGTGCGCGATGAGGTGTTTGAGGACGCGCATATCTACCGCGCTCTCAAAGAGTTCATCCCCCGACCCGAGCTGACGAACATCAACGTGCAGCAGCAGCTCGACATGTTCCGCCGCGAGGCCAAGCTGCTCGCCACGCTGAACCACCCGCGCATTCCACGGCTCTTCGATTTCTTCATGGGCGACGGCAACGAGGCCTACTTCGCGCTCGAATACATCGAGGGCCGTGACCTCGCCAAGGTGCTGACGGAAAGCGACAAGCTCCTCTCGCCGACTACCGTGGTCGAATGGATGTCGCAGCTCTGCGACATCGTCCAGTACCTCCATATGCAGGAGCCGCCGGTCGTCTTCCGCGACCTCAAACCCAACAACGTGATGCTCTCGACCGAGGGAGACATTCACCTCATCGACTTCGGTATCGCGCGCCCGTACACACCCAACGCCAATACGCTCATCGGTACGCGAGGATACGCCGCGCCGGAAATGTTCACAGGACACGCCGAGCCGCGCTCCGACATCTACGCCCTCGGCGCGATGATGGCGCATCTGCTGACCAACGTCTATCCCGCCGAGTCGCCGCTGCGCAACCCGGCGCTGCGCACCTACAACCCCCAAGTCTCGGAGCAGCTTGAGGCTGTCGTCCTCCGCTGCCTGGCCGAGTACCCGAAGGACCGCTACCAGTCCGCTGCAGACCTGGGCGATGCGCTTGA
>CAYYCB010000054.1:9011-14579 GCA_964469715.1 uncultured Ktedonobacterales bacterium
CACCGCACCTGGAACCACGTTCGCTCCTCGCCGCGCATCTACGATGACCGGCTCTACATCGGCTCCGACGACGGCCACCTCTACGCCCTCGATCCGCGCGAGGGGCGCAAGATCTGGCGCTACCGCACCTACCGTGAGGTCCGGTCCTCCGCGGCCTACGACAAGGGACTCCTCTACTTCGGCTCCAGCGACGAATACCTCTACGCCGTCCATGCAGAGACGGGCGAGCAGGCCTGGCACCAGCGCCTGCATGGCAGCGTCATCTCGTCGCCCGCGATTGCCGACGGGCACCTGTACGTCGGCTCGATGGACTTCGCCGTCTATTGTCTGGAGACCGCCGCCGGCTGGCAGGAATGGCGCGAGCCCACCGAGAAGTTCATCGTCTCCTCACCTGTGGTAGTGTCTGACCGCGTCTACATCGGCTCGACGGATAAGCACCTGCATTGCCTCGACCGCCGTACCGGCCAGCGTCTGTGGCGCTACCCCACCAATCACCAAGTTACGTCCAATCCCGCCTACGACGGCAACGCCATCTACTTCGGCTCAATCGACGGCGGCGTCTACGCCCTTGACGCCAGGTACGGCAAGCTCATCTGGCACCACCAGACGCAAGCAATGGTACCCGGTTCTGCCACCGTAGCGGATGGTGTCGTCTACATCGGTAGCTGCGACCACAGCATCTACGCGCTCGAAGCCAACCCCTGACGGCGATTGCGTGCTATAACTGACAGGACGGATGGATGTGAGGCCTGTCGGTAAAGGCCGCTCGCTATTACCAGGGGGGTAGGCGTGGACGACCGCGACGATCTCAGCAAAGCGAAGATTCCGGCGCACGGGGACGGCCCGCAGGAACACGACGAGGCATCCCTCCCAGCGGAGACCGCGAGCGACGGCGAGGAGCAGGCCGTCGCGGGCGCCGGACCCACGGAAGAGGCGCAGGCCACTTCTGAGGCATCGCTGGGATCGGGCGCGCCCGTCGGGCCCTATACCGTTGTGCGCGTGCTGCACTCGGAGCCGGGCGAGACCGTCTATCTCGCGCGACACGAGAGCACCGGCGACTATTTCTACGACACCGGCACGCCCATCTTCGTCACGTTGATCGAGCGTCCTGAAGGCGCTTTTCCCGGGCTGGAGCGGATCGCGCATTTAGGGCTGCGCCATCCCCGCCTGCTCGCGCCCCGCGACCTCGTGTCGCAGTCTGGCCGCTCCTATCTCGCGCTCGATGCATTGACCTCGCCGGCAGGCGACCCGCTGCCCAATGTGGAGGGCGGCGCACGCCTCGACGCCCACGCCACGCTCACCACAGGGGCGGGCCTCGCCGATGCCCTCGGCTACCTCCACCGCAGCGGCGTCGCCCACGGCCACATCACGCCGCGTACGCTCTATGTGCGCGAGGGGCGCGCCTACCTGGGCGGAATGGAAGAGGCGATCTACGACCCTGTGCTGGCCGAAGACGCGCCTGAGACGCAGGAGACCATAGCCCGCGACACCAATCAACTCGCGGCCGCCCTCGGCACGCTGCTCGCCGCGCAAGATGCGCCAAGTGAGGCGCACGCGGGAGAAATGCAGGGGCTGGCTGCCGCCGTACGCGAGATCGCGGCGCATGGCGAAGCGGGCGACTTCGCCACCCCCAACGACCTTGCCGGCGTCTGCGCCATTGCCTTACAGCAGATCGACCGCCTGCTCGCCGCGCTCCAGTTGGAAGCGCCACAGGGCCGCATCCAGCTTGCCGTCGGCGCGGCATCGAGCGTCGGGCGCGTCCGCTCGGAGAACCAGGACGCCTGCGCCAGCTTAATCCTCGACGTTCACGACGACATGGGCGACACATCGCCGGTCAGCCTCCTGCTCGTCGCGGACGGCATGGGCGGCGAGGCGCGCGGTGAGCTCGCCAGCCGGATCGCCGCGCGTATCGTGGCGGCGGAGTTTGCCCGGCTCTACGCCGTGCCGTACACCGCCATACCCGCTCTGCTCGTGACCAGCGACACCGGCCAGGAGGCCATCGAGCGCCCCACGGCGGCCGGCATTTCCCAAACGCTCGCACGTTCGGTAGCGCTCGCCAATGCACAGATCCGCGAGCTTGCCCGCCAGCTTGGCCAGACCACCGGCACCACGCTCACCGCCATTGCAATCGTGGGCGGCCATGCCGCCCTGGCCCACATCGGCGACAGCCGCGGATTTCTGTTGCGTGGCGGCATCCTCCACAGGCTGACCGAGGACCACTCGGTCCTGGCACGCTTGCAGGCCATTGATCACCCTTTGCTCTCTGACCCTGACGTCTACGTGCCACGCAGCATGCTCTACCGCTCGCTCGGCCAGGAAGACGACGGCCAGACCGACACGCTTGAGTTCCCCGTCGCTCCGGGGGATCGCTTGCTCCTCTGCTCGGACGGCTTGTGGGACGAGGTTGACCCCGCGCTCCTCGAGCGCACGTTCGTGGCGTCCACCGACCCCACAACATGCGCGCGCGAGCTTGTCGCGCTGGCGAACGAGTCAGGCGGGCACGACAACAGCACCGCCGTGGTCGCCTTTGTTCATGCTATGAGCGATCCAGTGCGAGAGGGCAAGGAAGGCCGCGATGGCGACGGAGCGGCCGAGCAGGCGGTAGAAACCGCGGACGCCTGATGAGCACGCCCGCAAGCCCAGACCTCTATGCCCTGCTCGGAATCCCTCGCGACGCCTCGCAAGGCGACGTGGACCGCGCGTTCCGCAGCCTCTCCCGCAGGCACCAACTCGATTCCAGCCCCGACGCCTCGGTGCATCGGGCGTTCATGCGTCTCACCGAGGCCTATCGTGTGCTCAGCTCGCCCACGCTCCGTGCCGCATATGACCGCGAGCTTGCCGCGTCGAGCGCACCTCCCAGCCATGCCTCCGCGGCGCCCACGCCAGCCGCCACGCCGCCGCTCCTCACCCTCCGCGTTACGCCCGGTCAGGCGAGCCTACGGCCGCTCCGCGACGTAACACGATTCTACGCCCTCGCGGAGCTCGCGCCAGGCGGCGCCTCGGGCATGCCCGCGCCACTCCCGCTGGATTTGACGCTACTACTCGACCGCTCAAGCTCCATGCGGGGCGCGAAGCTGCACTACGCCAAGCAGGCGGTGCGGCGCTTGCTCTCAAAGCTTCAAGCCGACGACCTTCTCACGGTCATCTTCTTTGGGGACCGGCCGGACCTGTTACTCGACGGTGTTGGTCCTGGCGGCCTCGGAGCGGTTGAAGAAGCGCTCGGCGAGGTCCATGCCCGCGGCGGAACGGAGATGGCGCCCGCCCTTGAGCTGGCGCTTGATCGCATGCGGACACGCGACGCCGGATCGCGCTTCGCCAGTGTGGTGCTCCTCACCGACGGGCAGACCTACGGAGACGAGCAGCGCTGCCTGGCGCTTGCGGCGCGGGCGCGACAGCACGGCCTCCCCCTGACAACGCTGGGGCTGGGAACCGATTGGAACCGAGACCTGCTTGACCAGCTCGCCGCCACAAGCGGCGGTGGGTGCAACTTCGTCGAGGAGCCGGTTCAACTTCCCCAGGTTTTCGATGAATCCATGCGGCGCCTCCGCGCCACGCTCGCCACCGGCGTCAAGCTCACACTCACCCCCGCGCCCGGCGTGCGCGTTGGGCGAGCAACGCGTGTCTCACCGGATATTGCTGAAGCCTTCGGCGGGATCGCTGGTCAGGCGAGCGAGGAAGCAGTCACCGTCGAGCTTGGGGCGCTGGTCGCGCGGGATGACGGCGCCGGCAGTGCCGTCCTCTGGGAAATGGAGCTTCATCCCTCGCTCACACCTACGCTGCAGAACGTGTTCCTGCTGGGCCGGCTTACCGCCCGCTATGCGGCCCGCCCTGTCGGCCATGTGGTCGAGACCGCCGCGTCGGTCCCGCTCAACTCGACGCTCGAAGACGCGCCCATCGAACCGGATGTACGCCTGGCGCTGGAGCTCATCACGGCCTATCGCTTGCAGACGCAGGCCGACACGCTCCGTCTCCAGGGCCTACATGGCGAGGCCGCCGAACGCATGCGGACGGCGTCGCTGCGCCTCCGCTCCGCCGGAAGCGAAGAGCTGGCGGCTCAGGCCGAGGAGGCCGCGCGGTCCCTGCTCACCGGCGACGTGCAGAGCGCCACCGAAACCCTGCGCGCCAAATACGGCACAAAGAACCGTGAGGTCTTCCAGCGGCTGAGGCGCCTGCACCTTCAGCGCTAGCCGGGCGCGCCGATCCAAGCAGGCGGCAGCCCGTCCCGCCCGCGATGTAAAATGCTCCGCGGATATAGCTTCCCTCTACCTGCCCCAAGGAGTCCCAACATGACTGCCCCACTGCCGTCCGTGACCTACAACTTCGCCGGCCGTGTGGCGCTGCTCCCTGGCGGGCTCGGCGGCATCGGCGGGGCGGTGGCACGCGCCTTCGCGCAGGCTGGCGCCACGGTCGTGACGAGCGGTGGCGGCGACCGGGCCAGCGAGCTCGAGGCGCTGAAGGCGGAGCTAGGCGAGGCTGGCGAGCGTGTCTCCTATCTGCAGGCGAACGCACTCGACGAACATGAGGTGGAATCTCTGGTCTGGCGCGTGGTGGAGCGGCACCACCGCCTCGACGTCATGGTCAATTTCATCGGGGGATGGTCGGCGGGCCAGCCGGTGACGGGCATCGAGCTCGACACATGGCAGCGCATGCTCGACATCAATCTTCGCGCCGCATTTCTCCTCAGCAAACACGCGGCGCGTCCGATGGTCCAGCAGAACTGGGGCCGCATTCTCCATGTTTCGTCACGCGGGGCGCGCTCCGGCCGCCGCAACGCCGCCGCCTATGCCGTCGCGAAAAACGCCGTGCTCACGCTGACCGAGGTGCAGGCGGAGGAGCTGCGCGACAGCGGAGTCACCGTCAACGCCATCCTCCCCAGCATCGTGGATACGCCCGCCAACCGCGCCAGCATGCCCGGAGCCGACTTTGGCAAGTGGCCCAAAGCCGACGAGGTGGCCCGCGTGCTGCTCTTCCTCGCGTCGGAGGATGCCAAGCTGATCAGCGGAGCCTCGATTCCCGTCTACGGCGCGGCGTAATCCTCCGCCCGCGCGTGGTTGAGGAAAGCGGCTTCTGAGACCGAATTGCGCCAGTTGCGCGCCTTGTCCGCGAGGCGGTATCATGGGCGCGGAGGTGCCCCATTGAAGACTGCCTGATAGCCGGCCGATGACCTTACGCGGACCGCGACCCTCTCGCTGACGCAAGCGACGGTCGCCTGCGCCGCTACATCCTGCCGGCCCAACACCCGCGCTGGGGCGAGCATTCGCCCACGCGACGCCGGCAGTCTTCTGCGCCTCGACATTCCCGCGGCAACATTTTCGCAACGCTCGCCGCGGCCACCAGCAGAACTCCCGGCCCGCGTGCCGCCTCCTTCCCCGGCGCTTCCTCGACCATTCGTGTCTGCCATCGCCGGGGATTCGCCATGTCGCCTCTGCTCAGAATAAGCCGCCTCACCAAATCATTCGGCGCGCTCACCATCCTCGAAGACGTTTCGCTGGCTGTCGCGCCTGGCGAGCGCATCGGCCTCGTCGGCGCGAACGGCGCCGGCAAGTCGACGCTTCTCAGGATCGTGGC
>CAYYCB010000055.1:0-14562 GCA_964469715.1 uncultured Ktedonobacterales bacterium
CCGGCGCGCGCAACCACATCACCGTCAACGCGGCCGGCGGCGGCAACTTCACCGATAGCGGATCCACCACGAGCACCTCAGGTGGGACGTCCGGCGGTTCGTCCGGCAGTTCAGGCGGGTCCGGCGGCGCCGTCAACCCAGGCAACAACACGCAGGGCGTCGTCGGGGATACGATCAAGGTCGGAGCCATCTTCAGCGAGAGCAACGGCATCGACTCCACAGTCGAGGAAGACACCGTCCGTGCCTGCTTCTCGTCGGTCAACGCGCAGGGCGGCGTTGGCGGTCACAAGCTGCAGCTCGTCTCATATGACGACGGTCTCAATGGCGACCAGGCCTATTCCGAGGCCGCCAAGCTCGATCAACAGGACCACGTCTTCGCCATCGTCGGCTGGCTCGCGCCCTTCGGCGAGTCGCGCGCCGCGCCCTACTTCGAGCAGCACGGCATCCCCATCGTCGGCGGCCTCGGCGTGCCCGAGGAGTTCGGCAGCGCCTACTCCTTCCCCGTCTCGCCCATCTTCCATACAGACGGCGTGGCGCTGGGCGCGTATGCGGCCGGCACGCTGCACTTCCATCACATCGGCGTCTTCCTCACGCAGACGGCCGGCATCACCGACGTCGCCAACGGCATCAAGGCCGGCGCCTCCGGCAAGGGAGCCACCGTGGACGACCGCGACATCGTCTACGTCCCCTTCGCCGCCACCAACTTCGACCAATACCTCCTCCAGTTCCAGCAGGAGGGCGTGGATGGGCTGGTGACCCAGCTCGATCCCTTCAGCTATGTTCGCCTCTTCCAGTCCGAGCAGCGCACGAATAAGACCTTTCCCCAGCTTGGCGGCGCCGGCATCGACAAGCAGTCCGTGGATAGCGCCATTGGCAATCAGCTCGTCGGCACCTATGGCTTCATGCCGTATCTTGAGGCGCAGGGCAACCCCGCCGGCAACGCCGAAGTCGCGCTCTACAATCAGACTGTGGCGCGCTACTATCCCGGCCAAGTCTCCGCGCAAGACGCCTTCTCCGAGGGGTCATGGGTGGCCTGCCGCGTCTTCATCCAGGGCCTCGCAAAGCTCGGATCGAACGTCACGCGCCAGGGGTTGGTCCAGGCGCTCTCCAGTGGCTCCTACAGCACTGGCGGCATGGCGCGCGATCTCGATTGGGGCGCCTCCGGCTCGTCGCACGCCGCCGCCCACTGCGCCAGCTACATTCAATACAACTCGTCTCATCAGTGGTCCATCGTCCAGGACTTCACCTGCTATTGACGTTCGCCATCTCCCCGCGGGGCGGGCAAGATACCTGCCCCGCGCCTATGCATCATGTCCTTCGCTTTGTCCTCGCCTGCCCATCGCCACGCGTCATATCAAGGAGTCTCCAGCCCTTGTAGAAAGCCTCGCCCAAGCCGGGCAGTCTCGGGCACACGGCACCACGGGGCATGACAACGACCGAGACACGTTGACGTGAGTGGCGAGCCGTACGGCGTCTGTACACTAACGATATGCCGGACTACGACGCCAATTACGGCAGCTTGTTGAGCACGTAGTGGGCAACTTGCTCCAGCGCCTTGGAATAGCCTACGCCGATGACCATTACGAACGTCGACCCTTTGCGGAAGGTGATCGTGTTATAGTACCTGACTTCGACCCCGTCGATGATGCGGCAGGATACGGCCTCATAGGCCTCGTCGCCGAGCCCGCTGAGTTCCAGCAGCCTTCCCGTTTCCTGTTCCTGAGCGGTGCAGGTGACGGCGGAAACCGTCCCTCCATTTCCTTGCTTCGCCTTGTTGTATAGCTGCTCCGCGGTGCTCGCGTCGGGTGCGAACTGCGCGTCCACCGCCAGGGAATTGGCGACGACGGGATCGTTCGGGACGGGCGTGGCGCTGCCGAAGCTGCATCGCAGCTCACCGGTGAGCCCTTGAGCGGCATGGCTCGACGTATAGGCGAAGCCCGTGATCTGACTCAACTCGCTTGCACTGAAACGCGCGCAGAACGCTTCGAGGCTGGGGGCGGGCGAGACTTGCGAGTGGGGTGTCGAGGAGGCTCCGGCCCCAAACGCGTCCGCCGGCGTGCAGCCGGCCAGCGTCAGCAGCGCGCCCATGACTGCGATGATTGCTGGGGTACAACGGCTGTGGCGCTCGGCGTGACATGGAAATCGCATGTCGCCTGAGATGGTAACAAGAGACACACTGAGTGCATGGCACGCATGCTTAGGGCACGGCTCGTGCTCGCACCACGTCCTGCTCCGCATGCGTGGTATCTAGGCCCTGGTGTCCAGGCAAGCCATGTCCGATGAGCTCAGGCATTGGCCACGCCAATCTCCAAGTGCCGAGTGCATCGTGATATCACACCACCTCCGCAAGGACTCTTCCGTCTCCTCGCGATTTGACATATCATTGATGGCGTGAGTGGTGTTGTTCCGACGACATGCGCCGCGTGTCGAAGGGTGGCCGCGGCGCGGGAAAGGGACGTGGCTCCTATGCACACCCTCAATACGCTAGCCCAGGAGCACTGCGCCGAGCTGCACGCGCAGGGCGGTGTCGTCCACGGCCACCAGCTCCTTGAGCTGCACCGCGCCGTGCCCGAATGGCACATTGTCGAGCGCGATGGCTACGCCTGCCTCCATCGCAGCTTCCACTTCGGCTCGTTCGCCGAGGCGCTGGCCTTCACAGACAAAGTCGGCGCGCTGGCGCAGGAGGAGGGGCATCATCCGACGATTGTCACCGAGTGGGGACGCGCGGCGGTGAGTTGGTGGACCCACGCCCTCAAGGGCCTCCACCGCAACGATTTCATCATGGCGGCTAAGACGGATCTGCTCTACGCTCAGACCCATTCCGGCGTACGTGTTGGCTAGCCCAGGCGCTCCGCCTCGATCACACGCCGCCCGCGAATCGCAAGCTGGAGCGCGAGGCGCAGCTCCGGGTCGTCAAGGTCCCGCCCCAGTAGCTCGCGTGCGCGATTGAGGCGATAGATCAGCGAGTTGCGGTGCAGGTGCAGGCGTTCGCTCGCCTGTGACACGTTGCCGTTGCAGGCGAAGAAGGCGTCCAGCGTCTCGACGAGCGTGTCGCCGTAGCGCGCGTCTGCCAGCAGCGGGGCGAGCGTCTGGTCCACGAACGGGGCCAGCGTGCCGTCCGTGTGGAGGGCGAGCAGCAGCCGGTAGACACCCAGGTCCGCCGAGCGGGCGATCCGCTGCGCCCCGAGGACGAGCAGACCGAGCCGAGCCGCGCCCCGCGCCTCCTCCGCCGAGCGACGCACCTGCGCCGCCGAGGTCGCGCGGTCGCCCAGGCCCGCCGCCCAGCGTGCCGGCCCCAGCGCGCGCCCAAGCAGCCGTTCCGTGGCGTCTCGGCAGTTCGCGAGCGCGGCATCGTCCGGCCCCAGCGGGAGCAGCGCGGCGATCTGCGCCTCACTCGGGCGCGCCCATGCGCCGAGCGCGGTGGTCAGCTCGTCGGCCACGTGCGCCGCGGCGGGCAGCGGCTGGGCGACACTGATCGCCGCCGTGTCGGCGGGCGCGTGCGGCGCGAGGTCCACCCAGAGTACGGCATGGGGCCGGGCGAGATCGTGGCCGAGCTGGATGGCCCGCGCCCGCATGGCGGCTTCGCTCGCGTATGTGCCTGTGAGCAGCGCATCCAGCGCCTCGACGCGCAGGCTCTCGCGCAGTCGAGCGGCGTCCACGGCTGTCGGCTCCGCCGCCCCGGCATGCCGCTCGCGCCGTGCCACGAGGTAGGAGATCAGCTCGTGCTCGACCTCGCCAAGCTGGCTCGTCGCCAGAGCGATGAGCGGCAATCCCAGCTCACCCGCGATGGAGCGCGCCTCGTCCAGGCCGCGGGCGTCGTCCGGCGCGAGTGGCGTGTCGTCGCGGACGTCCCCGACGGCGATGGCGGCGACGCGCATTTCGGCGAGTTGGCGCACCACGGCCGGCAGCGTGAGGGTCGTGACGCGCGCCCGCAACGAGCGCAGCATTGAGAGCGAGAGTAGCGCCACCTCGCCGGTCTGCAGGTGATCGAAGGCGGGCAGACGGGCGCGCATGGCTGTGCACCAGGTGACGGCGAGATCGAGGCCCGCCTCGCCGCCGAGCACGCGCGCCTGCCACCGCCGCAGCACGCCCAGCGCCTCGCGCACCGTCACCGGCCCGGCTCTATCCATGAAGATTCACCAGAATGGACACTGAGGAGACAGTGGGCAGAGTGGATTATACGGAATCCGGTATTACACCCGATAGACGAAGATCTGTGTGATGGGCAGCGGATGCGAGGTCGAGTCGTCCGCCGGAGCATATCCCCCGAACGCGCCGGCCAGCCCGAAGCAGAGTCCGGGCAGATCGCGTATCGCCAGGTTGTCCATGTCATCTTCGGCCACCGGGCCGATGCGCTCCTCTACGGCGGCGACCGTCGAGCCAATGCCGACGGCATCCTTGAGCGTGCCGCGGTAGCCGCCATGCACTTCAACCTGATCGATGACGCGGTTCTCAACCCAGAGGTTGACCGAGTCGGAGCGATAGATGGTCGTGACGGCGTTGGGCAGGCAGGAATTCACCCGCCGCTCGACGGTGAACCGCGCGAGCACATCCGCCGGCAGATCCGTGACGCGCGAGCCGACACGTATGCCGGCGGCGCTCTCGCCGGGGACGATGGGCGCGTCGAGGTCGAGCATGGGCGGGGTCCTCGTTCCTGGGATGCTCAGCGGATGTGATCGTGGACGGCCTGGCGGCCTCAGCACACCGCTCGCTCAGCCTTAGTCATACCACGTTTCCGTGGCTGCCGGCGTTCCAGCGTCCCGGCCGAGGCACGGCTTCACGGTGGCGTGCCATGCGCGAACGCCGCGACCGAAAGGTCGCGGCGTTCGCCTCTGTCTCTGTGCTTTGAAAGGTCGCCTGCGAGGGGTACTAGCGCCGAGGTGTCGTCTGGCGGGTGGCGCCGGTCTGCGTCGCGCGGGCGGCGCGAGCCTTCTCCTCGCGCTTCTTCTGCTTCTTCAGGCGCTTGTGCCAGGCGACGCGCTTCGTCTTGTTCATCGGTCGTGCCTTTCTCTCAATATCATGCTGGCGTACAGTGCGGGCATGGATGCGTGGAGGCGGAATGGGTGGAGTGAACGCATGGCCGCGCGCCCTTGGGAGCGCAAGCTGGCGCGCCTACTCCTCGGGCTCGCGGAAGTCCGGCTCTTCGAACTCCTGCTCGCCGCCTTCCTCTTCCTCCGAAAGCTCCTCCTCATCGTCAGTGTCGAGGTATTCACCCTCGTCACCGTACTCTTCCTCATCCGCCTCGCGGCGCACCATCGTGTCTTTGATGTAGCCGCGAACCGTCTCGCCGCCCTGCGCGGGGAAGCTCACCTTGCCGAACTGGCTTGGATGCTGGAAGGTTTCGCGGATGATGAGGCGGACCATGTGCTCTTCCAGGTCCGTGATGCCGGCGGCATACTGGTTGCCGCCCTCCATGAACTTGATGAGGCGGTTGGCCAGGCGCGGCTCCACGCGGCCAATCCGATCTCCGGAGCCGCTCTTCACGTAGAGCAGGGTGCCCTCGCGTTCGAGATAGACCTGATCGCCAGCGGTCAACCGGGCAATGACGTCGCGGCGCGCGAGGTCCACGAGTTGGGTGAAGCCCGTCTTGCCGGTCTCCTCGATGAAGAGGCGCGGATCGATTCGCTCGTGACCGCTGCGCACGGGCGCCACCTCGTCGCTCAGCGTCGAGAGGCGTTCGCTGTTCTTGCGGGCGATGCTATTGGTCGGATCGACCTCCAACACCTCACCATACGCGCGCTTGGCGTCGGCATAGCGGCCAAGCTCGCTCAGCGCCTTGCCGAGGCGGTTGAGGGTGCTGATGTCGTGCGGGATGATGGCCAGGAGGCGCTGGTTGACGTCGACGGCCTCCTCCCACTTACTCTCCAGCGCCAGCCGGATCGCGCGATCGTTCAACTCGCGCCGCAGGCGAGCGCGCTCCTCCGGCTGGTACGCAATCTGGGACATGCTGCGTTCGTCCTCCACTCGGCGCACCGTCGTCGGCCGCGCCATTTCGTTCGATTCTGCTGTCGTGTGACGTGAGTTGTGTGTGCATCCGCCGGGTTATGGGCCAGACGCATATCTTACTGGATGTGTAGACGGCCCTGCAATGACCAGGGAGTCGTCTTTTCGATGAGTACTGGCACGAGGTCGCCGGGGCGGACGTCCGTGCGGACGCGCGGCTCGGCGACGGCGATGGAGCCCTCCCCCATTGCCGCATGCGCGGCGGGCGTTCCTCTGCCCTCCGTGTCGGGTGCGGCCCCGGGCTTGGTCGCAGGGAGGAAGACGAGCTTGTTCGTGCGGTTGCGCCCGCGCCACTGGTGCTGGCCGCCGCTGACCTGATGCGCCTCCACGAGCACCTCTTCGACGCGGCTCAGATACGCCTCGTTGATCTCGCGGGCGATACGCTCCTGCACGCGCTCGACGGCGTGGAGCCGCTCCTTCTTGACGGCCAGCGGCACGTCGTCCTCCCACTTATAGGAGAGGGTGCCGGGGCGCGGCGAATAGGCGGCCACGTGCACGACGTCGAAGCGGATCTCCTCAAGAAGATTGAGCAGACGCTGGAACTCCTCTTCGGTCTCGCCGCAGAAGCCGACGATGACGTCCGTAGAGAGGGAGACGCCGGGCCACCACCTACGCAGCCGCTCGATGAGCGCGCGATACTCGGCGAGCGTGTAGCCCCGGCGCATGCGGTGAAGCATGCCGTCGTCGCCGTGCTGCACGGGGATGTTAACGTGCTCGCAGACCTTGGGCAGGCTCGCCATCTGCTTGATCATCTTATCCGTCATGTGGCGCGGATAGGAGGTCATGAAGCGGATGCGCTCCAGGCCGGCGATGTCGCTGAGCCGTTCCATCAGGTCGCCGAGGTCGGCCTCCTGGTCGGGGAGGTCCAGCCCGTAGGCCTCGACCGTCTGACCGAGCAGCGTCAGCTCCTTCGCGCCGCCTTCCACCAGCTCGCGCGCCTCGACGAGCAGCTCCTCCAGCGGCCGGCTCCGCTCGACACCGCGCCGCGACGGCACGATGCAATACGAACAGACCTTATTGCAGCCGAGCACGACGGGCAGCCACGCCGTCGGGCCGCGCGACTGCATGCCGACGGCCTCGGCGGTGGGATAGTGCAGGTCGCGGGCGGCGGGGCGCGGGGTGAACTGCATCGGCTGGATGGTGGTCACGGAGGGCATAGGCAGGACCGGCAGGGATTGGCCGATGCCGATGGTGCGCGGGGCGCCGAGATCGGCGAAGTCGATGCAGCCCTCGCCGGCGATGGGGGTCCAGCGCTCTTCGAGGAACGTAGGCAGGATGTCGGCGTTCTCGACCTTGAAGAAGAGGTCCACGGCGGGGTAGCGCTTCTTGAGGTCGTCGATGGTGCGTTGGTTGCCGATCATGCAGCCCATCATGGCGACGAGCAGATCCGAGCGGTTGCGCTTGGCGTGGCGCAGCAGCGAGAGCTGGCCATGGGCGCGCTTCTCGGGCTGCTCGCGCACGCTGCACGTATTGAGCACGACGAGGTTGGCCGTATCCATCGTCGGCGTCTCGTCCCAGCCGAGGCCGTCGAGGATGCTGGCGATGCGCTGGCTATCGGCCTGGTTCATCTGGCAGCCGACGGTCCAGATATGATATTTGCCGTGCGCGACGCTCATCGAGATCCTCCCGTCGTGCCGCCGGCTGTGGCCGCTTTTTCGCCCCTATCTGTCTTTTCTTCGATGGCGGTTGCACTTGCCGTTTTTGCCGCTTTTTCACTTCGAGCCGCTGGGTGCTCGTTGTGTTCGGGCCGTTTTACCGTTCCGCCCTTGTTGCCATTCTTGCCGTTTTTGCCGCTTTTCACATGTTCGACGCGCTCGATCTCGCCCTCCTCGACCTCTTCATCAGGCTGGACCTCGCGCACGTTTTCTGGCGGGATGTGGTCGGTGAAGAGGATGCCGTCGAGGTGGTCGATCTCGTGCTGGAGGACGCGGGCGAACCAACCTTCCGCCTTGACGCGGATCTCCTTGCCCTTGGGGTCGCGCCCCTTGACGGTGACGGCGCTGCTGCGGGGGACGTCTTCGCCGACCACGCCAGGGATGCTGAGGCAGCCCTCGGTGCCGAGCAGCGTCTCATCGCTGCGCTTGAGGATTTCAGGGTTGACCAGGGCAACCTGGTCGTCCTCATATTCGGCGACCAGCACGCGGATCGATTCGCCGACCTGCGGCGCGGCGAGGCCAACCCCTGGGGCGTCGCGCATGGTCTCCCACATATCGTCCACCAGCTTTTGCAGGTGGGCGTCGAAGCGAGAGACTTTCTTAGCCTTGGCCCGCAGGATCTTCTTCTCAGCGGGCTGGTCGATGGTGATGATGCGGCGGAGCGCCATGGCGGTCACCCGTGGTCGTGTTGGCTAGTGCTCTCCGTGCGGGCTGCTCGGAGCTGGATGCACACGATGCGCCGAGCGGGTCTGGTCGAGGGGCGAGAAGAGCAGGGAATGCGGTCGTATCCTGGGAATCCTGAAAAAGAGCCTGTTTTGGCGCACGTACTATAGACACGGAAGCGCGGGCATGTCAAGCCAGGCGGGCAGGGTGGAGCAATGGATGTTAAGAGCCCGCGACTACCCCGCCATGCATCGCTGCATGTGCCCGACGAGCGCACCCAGAGGCGCGTCCTTCCCGGCTATACTACGCCTGACAATGCGCGTGCGGATGCCGCGTGGTTGAAGGAGGGCCAGGGCGATGTCTGACGACAGCGGCGCTGTGAACGGGCGGCGGGCGATCAGGGCCTGTCCCTCGTGTGGGCGGGCCATCGGACGCGAGTGGAAGCATTGCGTGTATTGCGGGGCCACGCTCGACGACGGCTGCCCTGCCTGCGGTGCGCCTCGGCTGCACGTCGCCGGCGAGACCTTCTGCCACGAGTGCGGCGCCGCGCTTCGTCCGCAGCAGGAGCCGCCCACCGTGCCGCTATAAGGGCGTCGGCGCTCATTTTGACGCCGTGCAGGGGTATCGGCCCATCTGTGGTGTAGTCGGCTCGCTCCCTATTGCTTTCTCAGTGCATCGTGTTCATACTGGTAGGAACGGAGAAGCATGAAAGCGGCTCTGCTCTGATTGAGGTGCACCAGGCGAAGGCTCCCGATGGCACACGTCGTATCGTCAGCCTTGGCGGCTTTCATGAGCTATGTGCATTTCAACGATCTGCACGACAGAGGCTATTTGACGGCGCTCTGTGCGCGCTTACGCGGAGAAGTGCGCGCGCTCACGGCACGCGATTTTTCGATCTTTCAAGATACGACCCATATAGAAGTGGGACATCAGTGGCGCGGTCGTATCGTGGGCTCGTTGGATTCTTGCATCATCCTCATCCCCATCGTCACGCCTCACTACTTCAAAAGCTCGCCATGCAGGGAAGAGTTTGAGCGCTTTCTCGCGCGAGAAGCGCAGCTAGGGCGTGACGACCTCGTGCTGCCGATCTACTACATCACCTGCCCGCAGATCGAGAATCCAAAACAGTGGCTTGATGACCCAATCGCCCAAGAGTTAGCCAGGCGTCAGCGCGAAGACTGGCGACCCTATCGGGGCAGGAGCATCAATTCTCGGCGCACCCAAGACGCCCTGA
Source organism: uncultured Ktedonobacterales bacterium (assembly GCA_964469715.1). Lineage (GTDB taxonomy): Bacteria > Chloroflexota > Ktedonobacteria > Ktedonobacterales > JADMIN01 > CAWAWP01. Next base: position 9,556 of record CAYYCB010000055.1, read on the forward strand.
CTGTGCTTGCGTTGCGTATCGCCAAGCTGCTCGAAGAGGTGGATGCGCGGGGCGTGGAGCTTTCCATGCCTACCAGGCAGCCCATAAGCCGCAAGACACTGCGCGCCAACATACGCCCGGACGATTTGCACCGCGATCTCGCGCCCGCGCATGGTCCCCCGTTCGATCTGGCGCTTCTCCAACCCGCGGAGCCCTTCTTCGGGCGTATGGATGATCTCGCGTGGGTCATCGGATGCCTGGATTCTGTCGCCCTCCCCGGCATCGTCGCGCTCGACGGGGCACAGGGCATCGGCAAGACAGCCCTGGCCTCCGCCGCCGTGCGGCATATGCGCGCGAACAAAGGCCGTTTCACAGATGGCGTCGCCGTTGTTCACTGTGACCGTGCGACCGATGTCGCCGCCGTGATTGGTGAGGTGCTCGGCCGGTTCAACCCAGGACGACGCCCTCCTCTGACGTCGCAAGAAGACGAGCTGGCCGAGGAGGCCAAGGCGCTCTTCACCGGCAAAGACGCGCTTGTCGTGCTCGAAGACATTCCACCGGAGTTGGCCGTCAATCACGTGATCGGCGTGCTGCACCACGCCGGCGCCTCGTTGCTGATGACCTCGCGCCAGCAGTTGCCGCTGCCCCCAAATATGCGGCGGACCCTCGAGCCGTTGCCTGAGGCCGACAGCATCAATTTCTTGACCCAGCACCTTGAGAGGAGACAGGACGATGCTGAAGCCAAGTGAGCGTGCCGCGGCGGATCGCATCCTCTCCGTGCTCGACGGTCACACGCTGGCGGTCAAGCTCGCTGGCGCCTACGCCTCCGATGCCAATCGCCCTTTAGAGGCGGTCGGCGCTGAGCTTGAGGCGGCGCGTGTGGGCATGGCGCGAGAATCCACCGCCGATGCGGTGGAGTTGGCGTTTCGGCAGAGTGTCAAGAAACTCCCACGGGGAGCGCGGCGGCTGTTCGCGCTCTTTGCCGCGTTCGCCACGGCCGAGTTTGGGCGAAATGCCGCCCTCGACGTCGGGCGGCTGCTCAACGTAGGGAATGAAGAGGCGCATCTGGAGGGATTGATTCGACGCGCCCTTGTCACCCCTTCGCTGAACATGCATATTCCGGTGACCGGCGACCGCGAGCGGCTCTACATCCACCCACTCTTGCGCACCTTGGCGGAGGGAATGCTGCGGAGTTGGGAGGACGAAGCTCAGATTGCCGCGTATCGCGCCGTCGCGCGCTATTACGCGCACTATGTGAATGACGCCCCGGATGCGGCGCTCGGCCCCGATGAGCGCAACATCATCGCTGCGTTGGAGTGGGCCCAGGCGCGCGGCGAAGACGAATTGGTGGCGTCGATCTGCGACGGCATGCAGTATTTTTGGCGTGATCGTGGACGTGCGGTAACCACTGAACACTACTTGCCCTGGGGCGTGGCGGCTGCCACGCGGATCGCGGACGCGTCGTTTGAACAAGACCATCGCCAGCGAGTGGCGCGCCTGGAGCTCAGCTATGGATTCGCGCTGAAACAGAGCGGGCAGCTCGACAAGGCGGAAGAGATCTTCAAGCGCAACCTCTCCCTGCGCCGCGACATCGGCGACCGGCGCGGGGAGGGCGTCGTGCTCTCCAGCTTGGGCTTGCTCACCCAGTCGATTGGCAGAATGGACGAGGCGGCCGAGTTTTTCACCCAGGCCCTGGCGATCAACCGCGAAGTTGGCGACCGCCAGGGCGAGGGCGCCAATCTTTCGTACTTAGGCAGATTGGCTCAGGCGCGCGGTCAACTGGACGAAGCTGAGCAGCTCTTCACGCTCGCACTGAACCGAATCCGAGAAGAGCGCGATCTGCATGGGGAAGGTGCGGATCTCGCCTATCTGGCCCAGATTGCCCAGGCCAAGAACCATTGGAGCGAGGCCGAGGCCCTGCTCCAACAAAGCCTGGCCATTCGGCGGGAGATGCAAGATCGGCGGGGAGAGGGCGTTGTCTTATCCTCGCTCGGGCAGCTTCGGCTGGCGCAAGGTGAGTTGGAACAAGCGGACCAGCATCTACGCGAGAGCCTCGCGATCAGACGAGAGGTGCGAGATCGCGCCGGTGAGGCGGATGATTTGTCGCAATTTGGGCGTCTTTGCTTGGATCGTGGGAACTTCGATGAGGCCGAGCGCTATTTCCGCGAGAGCTTGTCGCTTCACCGTGAGCTACGCGACCGGGCGAGTCAGGGCGTGGTGCTCTCCCAATTGGGCCTGGTCGCCGTGGAACGCGCTCAGTACGAGCAAGCGGAACAACTGCTTCAGCAGAGCCTGGCCATACGCCTCGATGTGCAAGATCCGCGTGGAGAGAGTGTAGACCTCTCGCTGCTCGGACGTATCGCGCTTGAGCGTGGAGATTACGAGCGTGCACGCACCCTCTACGAGCAGAGCCTCGAAATCGCGGTTCGTGTGCAGAACCGTCGTGGCGAGGGCGTCGATTTGCGCCAGCTTGGGGTCATCGCCGAGCACGACGGAGAGGTTGATCGGGCCGAGGCATGCTATAGGCGCAGCGAGGAGATCGCGCGCAGCGTAAACAACGGCCTCGACATCGCCGATGTGCTGCTTGAGCTAGGCCGCTTCCTCTGCGAGCGAAGGAATGACCAGAGCCGGGGCTGTGCGCTGTTGGCCGAGTCGCGCGACCGATATGACGCCATTGGATCGCCGGGTGCGCGTCGTGTCGCCGAAGTCGCGTCGCGCCTGGGGTGCCACCTCTGATACTGCGCCGACGCGGCGATGTTTCGTCACCATACCGCGCCACGAACTATGAAATCTCCACAGGTTCCTGGCATGTTGTTGGTAGGCGAGGGACGTGTGGTCCTCGCCAGTCCGGCGCTTAGGTGCCGAGACGACCCATCGTGATTTGGTGTCTGCCGCTTACGTCGTGTCGTAACTTCCGGAAATTCGTGGCGCGTCCGTGTCTTCCTGTCGATCTGGGCGGATCCCGTTTGTTTACAAGGTGATACTGATTTCGTCTAGGTTGTTGGTCTATCTCAAAGGCTGTAGCCCACCGCGCGCCCTGCGCCAGCAGTTTTACTGCCGCGACCGCCCCTACCTCCTGCCCACCGGGCGCCCTGCGCCGGCAGGTTCACTGCCGCGACGGCAAACCACAACAACCCAACCCAAATCGGTATGAGACGTCGGCACGGCGCCTGCGCCACACACGATGGAGGACTACAGGATGAAGCGGTACCTGCTCAGCGTGATCACGCCCCAAGGCAATCCTCCCCCGCCCGAGGTTCTTGGGCCGATCATGCAGAAAGTCGACGCCATCAATCAGGAGCTCAAGGCCACCGGGGCCTGGGTCTTCGCCGGCGGGCTGAACCACCCGAGCACGGCGACGGTGGTGCGGCTCAAGGACGGCGAGGTGCTCATGACCGACGGCCCGTTCGCCGAGGGGAAAGAGTATATCGGGGGATTCTCCATCATCGCCGCGCCCGATCTCGACGCCGCGCTCGGCTGGGCACGTAAGTTCACCGAGGCGATCACCCTCCCCATCGAGGTGCGGCCCTTCGTGGATGAAGCTGGAGAGTGATTCCTGACGTGCCATCCCTCCCCGCCTCCGAGATCGAGCGCGTCTTCCGTGAGGAGTATGGCCGCGCGGTAGCCGTCCTGGTTCGCGTCTTCGGTGACATCGACATTGCCGAGGAGGCGGTTCAGGACGCGTTCACCGCCGCGTTGCAGCGATGGCCGTCCATGGGGCTTCCCCCAAGCCCGGCAGGATGGATCATCACCACTGCCCGCAACCGTGCGATCAACCGTCTCCGCCGCGAGGCCTCACGCGAGGATCGGCAGGCCCAGGCCGCCCTGCTGCACGCTCACACATACGCCGAACCGGCCGAGGAGGGCGCTGTGAGAGACGACCGGCTACGCCTGATCTTCACGTGCTGTCACCCCGCCCTCGCCACCACCGTGCAGGTCGCACTCACGCTGCGTCTCCTGGGCGGGCTCACTACTGCGGAGATCGCCCACGCCTTCCTCGTTTCCGAGTCAACCATGGCCCAACGGCTGGTCCGGGCCAAGGGTAAGATCCGCGACGCGCGGATTCCCTATCGCATCCCAGACGAAGCCGATCTCCCCGTCCGCTTGCGGTCCGTGCTGGCCGTCGTCTACCTCATCTTCAACGAGGGCTACACCGCGAGCTCGGGTGATCGCCTGGTTCGTGAAGACCTCTGCGCGGAGGCCATTCGCCTGGGACGTCTTCTGGCCGAGCTTATGCCCGACGAAGCGGAGGTTCTGGGGCTACTCGCGCTCATGCTGCTCGTCGAGTCGCGGCGGACCTCCCGCACGACCCCGGACGGCGACCTCGTGCTGCTAGCCGATCAGGATCGCGACCGCTGGGACCGCGACCTCATCGCCCAAGGCCAGGCCATCGTCCGGCAATGCCTCCGACGCAACCAGCCTGGTCCGTACCAGATCCAGGCGGCGATCAACGCTGTCCACAGCGACGCGCCGACCGCTGCCGCCACGGATTGGCGTCAGATTCTGCAACTGTACGACCAGCTCCTGGCCTTCGCCCCAAGCCCGGTCGTGGCGCTCAACCGTGCGGTCGCGGTGGCTGAGGTTGAAGGGCCCGCCGCGGCCCTCACCATCCTCGACGGGCTCGACCTCGGCGGTTACCACCTGTTCCATGCCATTCGCGCCGATCTGCTCCATCGCCTCGGCCGCAACGCCGAGGCGATCCAAGCCTATGAAGCGGCCATCGCCCACGCCGCGAACACGGCCGAGCGTGCCTTCCTGCAACGCCAGCGCGAGGCGCTTGCCCAAGCATGACGCGGCTGGCGCGCCCTATGGAATCGCTGGCGACTTTCGGTTACGTGAGCAGCCGGTCTGCCTGCCCGCGCCGGAATCGACATGAGTGAGGGGGCGACCCATGTGGGCCGCCCCCTCGGCTCGCGATCTATGTCCAGGCCGGCGGAAGGCCGGCCAGAAGCGCCAGAAGCGCCAGATCAACGGCGCGGACTGGAATGAATCTCCGCCCTATGGACGGCGGATGTTGCGTTACATCGC
>CAYYCB010000056.1:0-14420 GCA_964469715.1 uncultured Ktedonobacterales bacterium
GTTATCAATCACTTGGGGCACGGCCGAATCTCAAAGGGGTTCGGGGAATTAGAGGCCACCAACGTTTCGTTAGAATCGTGCTTCCTACCAGAGGGTAGGCGTCAACTGCGTCGCGGGCGTCACTGGTGCGCTCGCATGAAAAAGGCCGCCCCGCATTCGTGCGGAGCGGCGACCGGCGAACGTTGCTGTCCGCCCTATCAAATACGCTGGTTAGGCGTGGGTAAGCTCTCGCTGGGAGGCCTGAGGAGAGGCGGCGCCAGCAAGATCGTTGAACAGGTTGAGGTAATTGCGCAAATTCGCGGTGGAGAGGAACTTGTGGCGAACGTCCTCACGGCCACGTTCGCCCATCTCGCGCGCCTTCTCAGGATTGCGCATCAGCTCGAGCACACGCTCAGTGCACTCCTCGACGCTGTTGACGAGATAGCCGGTGACGCCCTCCTGGATCTGGAGCGGGATGCCGCCGACGTTGCCGCCGATAACGGGCCGATTCTTCCAGAGGCCCTCGGCGATGGTCAGGCCGAAGCCCTCACGCAGCGACTTCTGCAGCACGACGGTGGCGATGCGTTGGAAGGCGTTCACCTCGACGTTGCCGACACCATCCAGGTTCGAGAGCAGACGGATATCGGGGTCGTCGCCGGCGTAATCCTTGGTGCGTTGGTAGTATTCCATGCCCTCAGGGTCGTCGTGGGCCATCGAGCCAATCATGAAGAGCTGGAGGCCAGGATGCTCTTTCTTGACGGCACGGTAGACGTCGATAACGCCGAGGGGGTCCTTCCAGGGGTCGAAGCGCGACACCTGGACGAGCACCGGCCGGTTGACATCCAAACCGTACATGGAGACGACCTGGCGCACCTCGTCTTCGCTCATCGGCGCGTTCTTGGGGCTGAGCGGATCGATGGCGGGTGGAACGAGCGCGATCTTGCCGATCTTGAGGTCTTTCTTCACGTACTGCTGCATCGTGAAGATGGCAGCGTCGTAGTCTTCAACGAAGGGGCGCAGGAAATCCCAGTAAGCAGGATTCGAGGCAGTGAGATCAATGTGGCAGCGCCAGATCCACTTGCCGGGGTCGCTCGGGCGGAGCATTCGCAAGGGGGCCGGCTGCGGATCATGCACGATGACGTAGTCGTATTCGCCCTCGAAGTAGACGGCGTTATCGACGTTGGCATGCAAATAGTGGGCGCGCATGGCAGGCGTGAGCTCAAGGCTCATGCCTTGCAGCGCGTTGTGCATGCTCTTGGTGACGTTGTAGAACTCGTCATAGCCCGAGATGACTTTCCACTCAGCATTCAGGCCGACGTTGCGCATGAGCGGCACGAGTGTGTGCAGCATCTCTGCGACACCGCCACCGTACGCGGTGGCGTTGATATGGAGGACGCGCGCGCCCTGCAGCGGGCGGGCGAGGCGCTCCAATTCGGCGATCACGTCTTCGCCGACGACAGGCGCATAGTCTGCGAGTGACTTGTTGGCGAGCACGACGCTCTGCATTCCCGGAGTACGAATCTCCTGCATGTGCCTAACGCTCCTTAAAGGCGATGCATGTGTGAAGGCACCAGACTTCGACTACTTCCGGCAAGTGCTGGGCCATCACCCCCGGTTCGACGCCCCACAGCCGCCTCGCCAACCGCAGGAGGCCTGTCTCTCCCGCCGCCGCGGTCCCGTGTCTGTGGGTGCATATCGCGTAGCACGAGGTTATGGTAAACCACTTCAGCGCAGATTGCGAGGGGGTGTCGCAAAAGAGTACTGGCACGTAAGTTCGGACAAACTCAGCCATCACGACTGGCGGGCGACACCTGGGCACATGAGTCTCAACGCTGCTCGCCCTGTGGTGTACAGCGGACGATGATATTGTCATCCACAACGGTCTGGCCCACGATGGAAAGATGGCGGGCGAGGCGGCGCAGTTGATCGGGCAGGGCGGCTGACCGCCAGAGATTGAAAGCAGCCATACCGCTAGGCATGAGAAGGCGCACGACATCGCGCAGAAATGGAGCGGCGAGAACGCCGTGCGTCATCTTGCCGGCGACGTAGAGGTCCACACAGACGACGTCGAAGCAGCGATCACATTGCCGCACATAGTCGAAGGCGTCACCGACGACAATCTCGACGTTGGGCAGCGCGCCGAGGCCGAACTCAGTCCGGGCGAGATAGGCGACCGCGGGGTCGAACTCGACGCCGACAATAGGGAGTGGTCCCCAGCGCTGGGTCATGAGGGCGGCGATGGTGCCGCCACCGAGACCGAGGATGAGGGCGCTGGCGGGCATCGAGTCGGGAAGTAGAGCATCCCAGACGTCGGGTACGTGGCTGGAATCCAGGCCGACAGATTGGATGACGCCGCCGACGCGCAAGACCTTGCGCCCGTCCTCCAGCCGCACCTGCGGCGCCAAGCCCACCCGCTGCGCTCCCCGGCCCATATCCCCCCTGCCCACTCGAGCCAACACGTCGAGTGCCAGCGTACGGCAACGCGCCACAGCCAACATGCCCATCAACACAATGCGCCAGCATCGAGCGTACCGCAGAGCTTGGCAGCGCGACCAGCGGGCTGGGAGGAATGTCAGGGTCCTTCAGTCTTCCCTTTCCACTGCGCCAATTGGAGAACACAGGTGAGGAGCGGCGAAACCTACGGCGCGTTCGAGTGCCTCCTGTGCTACCCTGGAGGGCGGCACACATCTCGACTTTACCAACTGCGCAACGATTGAGCGTTGAATGGGACACGTGCACAGTAAGGCGTCCCGCGCAGAATGTGGAAGGCGACAAGCGCATGTTCGTGTTTTTCGATATCGGCGACACGCTGGTAGATGAGGCGAATTTCGCACGGTTCCGGCACGCGAGCATTTACACGTTCTTGAAGGATCGCGGCTGCGATATAACCGAGGAGCAGTATCGCAGCGATCTGAACAACCTCTCGATGCAGGGACGCATGACGCTCTTCGATCAGCTCGAATGGCTGGCCCGGCGCAACGGCGGTGACACGCTGCTGGCGATGGCGGTCTTCCGCGACTACATCCTGCATGTGGCGCCCGAGGCGCCAGGACGATTCGCCCCGTTCGGCGATGCGAGGGCGACGCTTCTGGCGCTGACACATCCGGCACAGGCTGGCGACGCGCGCTACCGATTGGGCATCATCGCCAATCAGCCGACGTGGATTCGCAGGAGCATGGAGGAGTGGGGATTGCTAGAGTTTTTCGAAGCGGAGAGCATCGTGATCTCGGATGAGGTGGCCGTAAGTAAGCCCCGGCCCGAGATATTTCGCTTCGCGTTGGCGCAGGCCGGCGTGGCGGCGGAGAAGGCGGTGATGGTCGGCAACGACTATCTCAACGACATCGGGCCGGCGAAGCAGCTCGGATTCCGTACGATTTGGATCGAACGTGATGATCCGTATGCACCGGGAGCGCCTCCCATCGTGAATCCCTGGGCGGCCGACGAGCGAGTCACGCAACTTGTGGAGGTGCCGGCGGCGCTGGCGAGGCTGGCGGCGCTCGGCCCTGTGAATGGGTCGCGAAATGGGCAAGTCGGACACACGCCAAGGACCAGCGCCGCCCATCCCAGGCATGATGGATAGCACTGGTGGCTTCGCCAGGCGCAAAATGAAACAATGAAGCGTGGAAAGCCCGAATGCGCGCTCTCACAGGCAATGTGGCGGCAACAGCATCGTTGTGAGCGCGCATCGCATCGACCCGCAATCCGTCGAAGAACGCTTGAGGAGGTGCGCCGTGAAAAGTGATTGGATGGACGTCTCAGTACCACTGCGCACCGGCATGGTGCACTGGCCGGATAATCCTCCCGTTGTGATAGACCACCAGCTCGACATGGCGCGCGGAGACGTTTGCACGGTGTCTCGCCTCTCCTTCGGCGCGCACACCGGCACGCACATGGACGCCCCAGCGCACTTCATCTCAGGAGGAAAAGGCATCGACGAGATGCCACTCACCGCATGCATGGGGCGTGCGCGCGTGGTCGCCATTCAGGATCCCACAGCGATCACGGCGGAGGAGCTGCGCGGGCATGCGGTGATGCCAGGAGAGCGTCTGCTGTTCAAGACGCGCAACTCGGCATGCTGCTGGCAGACGAACGATTTCGTCGAAAACTTCGTCTACATCGCGCAGGACGCCGCGCGCTATCTCGCCGAGCGCGAGGTTCAGACGGTCGGTGTGGACTATCTCTCGGTTGGGGGCTTCTTCCGGGATGGGCCAGAGACGCATCGAGCGCTGCTTGAAGCCGGCATCTGGATCATAGAGGGGCTGAACCTCTCTGGCGTGGAGCCGGGAGATTACGAGTTGATCTGCCTGCCGCTGCACATCGTGGGGGCCGACGGCGCACCCGCCCGCGCACTCCTACGTCGAGCGGACACCACAGGGCGCACAGAGTGAGACGTAGGCTGCTTCGATGACAGTCCACGCTCAGGCGATGACGGCAGGGCAGCAGCGGCTGGCCGCTCCGAAAGCACGAAATACCTAGCGGGACGGCGTCGCGATGGTTGCGAACGGCAGTTGCAGGCCGGGGCGCACATCGAGGTCGAAGCCGGAGTGCTCGCCCAGCCGCAGGTGGAAGTAGCCGGCGGAGGCGATCATGGCGGCGTTGTCGGTGCAGAGGGCAACAGGCGGATAGCGAAGCGTGATGCCGAGCGGCGCTAGCACGGCAGTGAGGCGTTCGCGAAGCGCGACGTTGGCCGCAACGCCGCCCGCGAGAAGCACGGTGCGGACGCTCAGCTTCTTGGCCGCGCGAGTCGCTTTGGTGGCGAGGACGTCCACAACAGCCTCTTGGAAGGCAGCGGCGACGCTCGGTACGTCGAGGCCGCCATGCTCCGCGGCCCGTACGCCATCCCTCGCGTAGCGGCTTGCACCGTCGCCCACCTCACCAGTTCGCGCGCCCTCGACGAGCTGGAGCACAGCAGTCTTGAGTCCGCTGAAGCTGAAGTCGTTCGTGCCAGGGAGCCACGCGCGAGGCAGGGTGTATGGGTTGGGGATCGAGGTTTCGCGTAGCTGCGCAGCACGTTCGATGGCAGGCCCACCAGGATAGCCAAGGCCGAGGATGCGCGCCACCTTGTCGAAGGCCTCGCCGGCGGCGTCGTCGCGCGTCTGACCGAGCAGCTCGTAGCGGCCATGGTGAGGAATGTGAACGAGCTCGCTATGGGCGCCGGAGACTACCAGCGCAAGAATTGGAAACTCGGGGTCTCCGGAGCGCTGATCGTCCTCTGTGAGAGATTCAGCGATAGTGTGGGCGGCTGGCGCATCTCCGGCGCTCAGCCAGTTGGCATAGATATGGGCCTCCAGGTGGTTGACGCCGAGAAAGGTGAGGCCGCGAGCGAGCGCGAGTGACTTGGCGGCGGTGAGGCCGACGAGCAGCGAGCCGGCGAGACCGGGGCCGTAGGTGGCGGCGACGCCGTCGAGGTCCGACCAGCTCACATCGGCCTGACGCAGCGCGGACTCAAGAACGGGAATGATGGCGCTGAGCTGCTGGCGCGAGGCGACCTCCGGCACAACGCCACCGTAGCGCTGATGAATCTCGATCTGGGTAGCGACGACGTTAGAGAGGATATCGCGTCCGTCGCGGACGACGGCGGCGCCGGTTTCGTCGCACGAGCTTTCGATGCCAAGTACGAGCATGTTCCAAAGACCTGTCTTAATGATCTGCGTCGCGAATACCGAGATGACGTTGCCTGCGAGCAGCACGTCAGTGTCTACTCGCCGCGCGGTGCGGGGCGCTCGCCACCTCGCGCCGTCGCCGTCTCTTCGGCCGCGTCCACCGTGGACTCCTCAGCTTCGAAACGGGCGATGAGCGCGGACCGGAGATCTACGAAGCGCTGGCGATAGGTTGGATCGGTGATGAAAGGGGTGCCCATCACGTAGGCATCTTCATGGTTATCGCTATAATAGCGGCGGCGGCGGCCCTCAATAGCAAAGCCATACTTGCGATAGAGGCTCTGCGCGACCTCGTTTGAGACGCGCACCTCCAACGTGACGCGTCGAGCGGCTACCTCGTAGGCGATGCCGATGAGCGAGCTCAACATGAGCTCGCCGACACCGACACCACGGTATGCGGGGTGATTGGCGATGGTGGTGATGTGGGCTTCGTCGATCATGAGCCAGAGGCCGGCGAAGCCGACGATGACGCCGCGGTCCTCGCGAAACTGGGATGAGGATTGCCGGCTGGAGAAGAGGGAGAGCGGGAATCGGATCGGGCCAAGAGTACGCTGCTCGGCCTGAGCGTCGACCGGAGGAGAGGCATAGCCGTCGCGGACGACGATGTAATGAGCATAGCGATTCTCCTGAAGCTCCTTGCGATAGGCGCTCGCAGGCCATGTGGAGGGATAGGCAAGCTTCTCGATCTCGATGACGCGCGGGATGTCGGCCAGGGTCATCCGGTCAATGGTGTACCGCATGAGGCACCCCCTCACCGCTTGGCGTCGTGTCCGCATCGTCTGTTCGCAGGTCTGCGACCGTCGCGAGGCCGAGCCTGCTGCTGGTCGTGATGTTCGGCCGGCGCAGGTAAAGAGGTTCCAGCGACAGCGGGTCGTCGCCTGAAGCGCGGGCGAGCGCCAACTCCGCGAGCCAACTTGCCCGGCGAACCGCAAGTGCCGGCGCAAAGCGCGCATGCTCCTTCAGGCCGGCCAAGACAGCGCGCGTCTCAGGACGCAGCTCTCCCGCAAAGATGACCGCCTCCTTGACGCCTGCTGTCAACTCAGGCGGCATCACTACCATGTAGTCAATGTCGGGCTGCCAGTTAACGGCTGTCGTGGCGGGCGCATAGTGCGCGGCGTAGACCTGGCCTCGACCGGCCTCCAAGATGGACCAGACAGGCAACCCGGCCCACGCATGGCCCCAAGCAATGACGTCCAGTGTTGGGTGGCCGTAGAGCGGGATGCCGAGCGAGAAGGCGAAGGATTTAGCCGTCGTCAGGGCGACACGCACGCCGTTGAACGAGCCCGGCCCGGTCGCCACGGCTACGCCATCGAGTGCGGACGGGGCGATGTGTGCCGCTTGCAGCAACATGTCCACGCGGCCAAACAGCTCAGCACTGTGGCGCTGGCCGACCTCCCAATTGAGCTCGCCGAGGAGGCGTCCCTCATGGGCCAGGGCAACGCTCGCATAGCTGGTGGAGGTGTCGATGGCTAGGAGCATGGGCTACGCTACCTCCACGCCACTTGCCGACCGCGCGAGGCCGTCCAGCAGTTCCGCGCCACGCGGCCCCCCCGCCGAGGCCTTGAGCACGCGCCCATCGCCGCCAGCCGTACGGAGCGTGAGGCGCAGAACATCTTCAGGCCAGGGAGCCACACCGGGAGCCGTGCCACGCTCCGCCCACTCCACAACGGAGACTCCCTCGCCGTAAAAATACTGGTCGAAGCCGAGCGCTTCTAATTCCAAAGGGTCATCCAGGCGATAGAGATCGAAATGGTAGAGGGGCAGACGACCAACATATTCTTTAAGGAGGGTGAAAGTCGGGCTGCTGATGGAGCCGGGTACGCCCAGGCCCTCGCCTATGCCCTGGGTGAACGCCGTCTTACCGGCACCCAGATCGCCGTGGAGCAGCACGACGTCGCCCGCACGGAGCAATCCCCCCAGGAGCGCACCGAAGCGGCGCGTCTCGTCGACGCCGGCGCTATAAAGTTCGATTGTGCGTGGTGCGGCGGGATGGCTCATGCGGGCGCGTGTATCCTTATGGGCAGCCGAGTGCTTGCGGGCGGAATGAGGCGGCTATAGGTGGCTGGCCACGCCGCGTGCCCGGATTATACATCGGGCGGCGTCGCATTGGGCAACGGCCTGCCAGGCGTATAGCTAACCCGACGTGCGAGTTTTTGCCAGACGATGAGGCAGGCCGATACAGCGGCGGATGATCAGGGTGACGTTGGTGAAGATGGCTATGGTATGCATGAGCACTCTGCTCAGCAGACGCGATGCCCAGAAACTGCGGTCACAATCACCAGCCGGGCAGCGCCTTCCGTGAGGATCCCAGCCGCGACGATTTCCTGCCGAAGCACTCACCAACGACTTCCATTGTGGTATGGGCCAGGGTCGGCTGGGGCCGCGCTCACGCAGATGTTTTCCTGCCAGACGGCGCGCGACCCTTCGTCCATCACACAAAATCACGCGACAATGAGATCGGCTCTGGCTCACATTCTGTGCGCGTAGGTCGGTTAGCATTTGTACGTTGGCCTGTACGTGCGGCAGGCAGTGGCAAGTCGGTGTGCGCTGGACAGTATGACGGGGGCGTACAAACGTGCTCCAGCTCTGTTGATCAAATTCGTGGCATGCTGCCGTCCGTCCGCCTTTGGCCGAGCGAGTGATAGTCCAACAATCCGGGCCAATCGGGTATCGGCCATGTGCCATCCGGCTGGTATAGTGGTCCGCTGGGGGACGGTCAGTCCCCCCTCCCCGCCTTCGCCGGTCCGTAGGGGCGTACTGCGTGCGCCCACCGCCGCGGCGCGATCAACACCATCCCAGGCTTCGCTTCCGCATCACGACTGCGACCACGGCACGGGCAAGTCGCTCGCTCCAAGCAACCGCACCGTCGCCGTCACCGCGCCAAAGCTCACCACACCACCGTCCCGGAGCCGTTCTGGCGTGTGCGGGGCCAGCGGCGACGCTCCCAGCCGCGTCGCGTTGCGACTTCCGAGGTCCTCAATGTAGAAGTCCGCCTGCTCGCGGTGAATCCGCGCGTGCCGGCGCGAGACGCTGCGCAAGGGGTCGAACGCCGTGAGGTCAATCGTCGGCGCGATGCCGCGCCCGGATTCAGCGCGCCCGACGACCACGGCGTCCTCCGTGATCGCGATGCGCCGCACGGGCAGTTGGCCCTGTTGGATGTCCAGGCAGACGTAGACGCGCGCGCGTTCGGGAGCCAGCGCGCCGACGCTGAGCGACTGTCCGAGGGCGGACCGCCCATGCCCGGCCCAGGACCTCTCCATGGTGCGGTCGCCGTCGCCTACCTCATGACCGGCGCCATCCTGCAGGCTCGCCGGCCAGGGCATCAGCACGGTGCGGTTGGGGTCTCCAACATCCGGGTCCGCGGGCCGCTGGGCGTCCGATCGGCTGGCCCGGTGCAGGGTCCGGTCTCCGTCCCCAGCTTCCTGAGTGAGGATCCGCCTGGGTTTCAGCAGCGTGCGATCGCCCTCCCTCAGGTCCTGGTCGGGGGGGCGAGGGGAGCTCGCCAGCCCGGGCACGGGCGGCGACGTCAGCGGTGCGTCGTGAGGCGCTCCGAGCGGAGCGCGCTGCTGCGGGTGGACGGCGGCGAGCTCCGGGAGCGCCGAGAGCACCCTGCCGTTGTGCACGAAGAGCCGTCTCCAGTTGGATGGGTCGAGGGGGATGAGCGCGTGACGGTGCCGCCGCGCTGCGTCAATGGCGTGGGCGCGTGCATGTGCGTCAATCCCGCTCGCCTTGCTGATCCGTTCGATGCGCTCCGCGCCGAAGTTGATCGGAATCGCCTGACTGTATTCCTTGGCGCTCACCTGCAACCAGGCATGCGTGTCCTCCCGGATGCTGTCCGCGAGCCGGCGCAGCGCGTCCGCCAACGGTATGCCCGCATCCCGCGCCCGCCAATACTCCAGCACGCGCGCGCTGTGCCCGACCATCCCGGTCATCGCCCCGCCACTCGTGAGGAAGTGCCCGTTCCCGAAGGAATCGCCGGCGACGACGCCGTTCGCGGCGATCATCGGGTCGGCCCCGATCCGCTCGATGAGGCTGAACAGCGTCGGCCCATAGATCATCTGGACCTGCATGAGCTCGCGCTTGGGCACCTCGAGGATGTCCGCGCACTGCTCCAGGTAGTAGTCGCGCACCAAATGCTTGTAGGCGGCAAAAAACTCTGGCGAGTTCGGGTCGGTCCCGATCGGGACGAGCCCCGCCTCGATGGGATCGAAGGCCTTGAAGTCCGGCACCTGCACCAGCACCCACCCCACCTCGGGGTCATTCTCGTGGCCCACAGCGATCTGCCGCACCCAATATTCCTTACCGTCCTGATCGAATTCGGAGGAGATGCGCCGCCGCAGGCGTCCGCCGACCAGCACGTCGAGCAAGCCGGCCAGGAAGTCCGCCTGCGCCACCACCGGCCCGCGCCCGTCCCCGTGATCCACGACGACGTCATGCTGCTCAAATCCCAGGCGTTCCGCGTCCTCGCTGCTGAACCCCTGGGCGATCATGAACAGCTCGGGCACGCCGAGGTCGATTACCTCGCTGCCCGGTTCCCGCACGCGGACGAACTGCCCTCTGAAATCGAATTCCCGCAGGGCTTCGATGCGTATCCGCACGCGGCCATCGCGGTCGGCGATGAGGCCGTCGCCATCGGCCGGGACGGCGCGGTGATGGGTGAAGAGGCGGACCCGCGGCGTGCGGCCGTCGTCCAGGTCCCGTTGCTCGAGACGCTCCAGGTAGCGACGCAGCAGTTTTTGTATGGAGGCCGCCTCCGCCTGGAACATGGACGGGCCGTCGAGGACGTCCTCCATGGAGCTGCGGATCCTCCGCGGATCGGGGCGCTGCGGAGGCGTGGGCGGGTCCACCAGCGTAATCACGCGGTTCGGCAAGCCGTCGCGCCAGCGGTCGTCAATGAACTCTATGTGCTGGATGGTGCCCACGATGTGTTGCTCGGTGTCGTAGCCGTCAATGATCTCATCGGCGACGATGTCGCCGGAGGCGGAGTGGGGGCTGTAGAAGCACTCCGCGAGGCGAAATAACCGCCCGTCCCCGCGGCGCGGCAGCCGCGCCGCGCCGTAGCGCTCGAGCATCATCTCATCAATCAGGCCGAGCTGGTGATAGAAGTCTTCGCGGATGTTCCAGTGGACGCCGAGAAAGGGATCGCCGCGCATCTCGACCCCCACCGCGCGCCGGCCCATCGCCACGGTCCACAGCATCGCCATCATATTCGTCCCGCCAAGGCCCAACGCCACGAAGTCTGCGTCGGCCGGCGCCGCAAGCGCCGCATTCGCGTGTGGAGCATCCATAGGGAGTCGTGCCCTCCTCGTGTCCTCTGCCGGGTGCATGGGGCGCGTACGGCGCGGATGAGCATTGCCTCAACGGTGTGTCCGCGGTCAGTGCTGGAGGTCCTTAGTGGCGCGTCGGCGATCCGCTGCCGAGCGTGCCGGAGGGGCGGGATCAACCCGCGATCTGCGTACTGAGCCTGTGTACTCACGAGGGACGCGGCACAAGCCTGCGGTATATCGCATGCGCCGGAGTGGGCGGCGAAGGCGCACCGGCGCGGAGGGAACCCGCGCCGGCCGCGCAGGGGGTGGCACAAAGCAAACAAACATACAGTGGGCATGCGGACGTGTGGGGCCGCATGCCCACTATAGCCCGCGACTCCCGTGCGGCGCAATGGCGCGGCCGGCACCTGCGCTCAGGCGCGGGGGCGGAGGCGAGCAGGCGTCCTGCGCATCGGCATCAGCCGGCGCACGCCGCTAGCCGAGGACGTGCTCAGGCGCGGCAAGAACGAGCGGCCGAGGAGGGGGAAGAGCACCGCGCCGACGATCACCGCGCCGAGCACGGCACCGTGAGTATGGCCGGACATTTGACCCGTGTCAATCCCCACCTGGGCGATGGTGACCTGGAGCGTGAGCGGCGCCGAGAGGAACAAGGCCCCGCTTGCGACCTCGGCGCGGCGAAGGCCGGCGAAGCGCAGCAGCGGGACCGCGAGGAGGCGTACGGCGACCGTGCCGGCCAGGATCGAGAGGAGTAAGGCCAGCGAGGGCTCCGACAGCAGAGCGGAGAGGTGCAGTCCGAGGCCTGCCGTGATGAAGAAGATGGGCACGAAGAAGCCCTGGCCCATGCTCGAGATCTTCTCGAAGCGGCGGGTGCCGTCACGAAACGTGAAGCTGCACACGAGACCCGCGACGAAGGTGGCCAGGATCGGCTCGACGCCGAGGAGGACGGCGAGCGCGGCAAAGGCCATCATCAGGGCGAGCGCGGCCCGCACGCCGACCTCCGAGGGGTCGGAGCGGGCGAACAGGCGCCCGAACGAATGAGGACTGCTGGCCACCGCACGATTGAGCACCTGGAATACGACGAATCCGAGGGCGAGCACGGCGAGCAGCTTGAGCGCCGCGCCGCCGAGTTGCCAGCCAAAGCCGTGACGCACCACCAGGTCATAGGCGGTGAGGAGCAGGATGGAGAGGAACTCGCCGGCGACGCCGACGACGAGCACGGTCTGGCCAAACTCACTCTGGCTCAAATCCGCCTGCTTCAGCACGACGAGCAGGAGGCTGACCGAGAAGGCACCGATCAGCAGCACCTGAATGACCGGCCAACCGAGCACCAGCCCGATGACGAGGCCGATAAGCTGCGTGCCGACCGCGGCGACGGCTGCCCGCAGGAGCGACCTCGTCCCTTGGAGCGTCAGGAAGGTGAAGTCAATCTCGAGCCCGGCGAGGAAAAGAAGAAGCAGCAGGCCGAAGTTGCTGAGTGCGGTCACAAAGGCGTCGGGCCACCCCGCGCCTGGGATGAAGTTGGCGACCGCAGCGCCGTACAGCACCTCGCACGGGGCGGCGAACCAGCCGATGCGCTCCGCGAGGATCGGCATGGCGAACGCGCCGACCGTCAGCAGCAGCAGCATATAGGCCTGGTGGATGTTCACGAGGCGCCTCGTCTGGCAGCCGCTGCTGCCTCGCCGGGTATGCCGGGTCCGGCCGGCCGGCCTTGTTTCCGAACAGCCACGTCGGGAGGAGTGCACGTCGCACGATCACTGAGGCTACAGGTGAGAATAGAGATGGATGTGGCTAACCATGCCGAGAGTCTACAACAGCGGCACAGGACTCCGTATGACAGAATCAGCCAGAGGGAAACGCAACGGCCTAGATGGTTTCCCTAGATCTCCTCGGCGGTCGGCCCCACCCGCCATTTCAGAATCACCAGTGCCGCCAGGTGCGGCAACAACGCGACTTCGGTGTATTCCTGCTGGATGGCTTTGCGCAGCTGATCAGTATCTAGCTCTGGACTGTCAGCACTTTCCACATCGCTCGCCGTCATAGACCCTTGCCTCCCACGGTCTGGCGGGACACTCCATTGTGATTCGCATGTCGCCATGTTTGTCCGCGCCGGTCGTGTGCCAGTTTTATGCCGCCTTCATAGACTGTGCGCGTCTGCAGCCCGTCGCGGTTTACATATGCCAACGCGTTGCGCAGGCCATTTGTGTGGGCCAAGTATGAGAGCTGGCATTATTCGTCTCTCCCTGTTGGCCATTGGCCGAGAGTTCCGCGCACTATGCCAGCCTGTCTCAGCAGGCGGTCGTCAAGGCTGTTGGGCTAGAAATCGAGGCTCGCCGCACCTGAGGCAAGATACTCGACGACATTGGCGGCAGTGACGATATGCGCCCCTTCCACCATGTCATGCTCGGTGATACCTCGCGGCTTCGCGCATGCTCCGCAGGCCCAGATCTGCCCGCCGTTCGCCACAAAGGACCGCGTAACCTCTGCCAGCGGCTGGAAACCCTCGTGGTGGATAGGGTCGGCATAGCCCTTGGTGGCGAGCCATACGCCTTCGATCGTCAGGAGCACGACCGTCTCTTGGTCGGCAGTTGCCGCGACGTTGCCGACGACAAACGCGAGAGTCGCGCGCTCAGGATCGTCTTTGCCATGCGTGCAGTGTATGAGCAGCTTCGCCATGTCATGTCTCCTTTTCGTTACTTCTTGCGGATCAGAAAACGCTGGCTCTGCGAGCCATTGGCGCTCACCGCCGTCAGCGTGTGCCCGGTCAGACGGCACCAGGCCTCGAGACTCGCGTGCGCCGCTGGGTCGTCGGTTCGCACGTCGAGGATTTGACCGCTTTCTAACTCACGGATGCGCGCCCCAATCAGGGGCGTCAGCGTGGCACACCCCTCTCCCAGCGCGTCGAGCATCCTGTCGGCATGGGGCAATTGTGCGCTGGTCTCCACTGCGCTGTCAGTGGGCGCGGCCCAACTCTGCCTCGCCTGCCCTACGTGCTCGGGTCCGGCGACCGGCAGAAAGCCCGAACACACCAGGTGAATACGCTCGATCTGGCCGTCCGACGCCTTGCAGAACGCCTGCTGCTCTATAACCTGCCATACATCCTGTTTGCGCACTTGGAACCGGTAGGACATGGCAAGGCAGCCGAGGGAATCGTCAGTCGCTTGCTGGAGCACCGCCAGCACATCGGCGTCACCGAACCAGCGGCGCAGCCACGCCAGCGCGCCGTCGGCATCTTCAGCCTCACGCACGCCCGCAGGCACTAGCTCACGGAATGCCACCTGCGGGTGCAGATACGCGGCGACGCCGGCGAAATCGCGTTGGGCGAGCGCCTCCACATAGGCCTCGTCCAGCACGCGAAGATTGGACATGGCTACCCCATTCTCTGCTCATCGGGATGCCGCGCGCCTGCTTCGGAGTGCCATCGCGTAGAGCGCTCTGGCTAGCGTGATGTTCACGCCGACCGCCCGCAGGCGGGGCTGCCGCCTACTCGTGTCGGACACGGCTTGCGACATAGGGT
>CAYYCB010000057.1:0-4650 GCA_964469715.1 uncultured Ktedonobacterales bacterium
AGTTCGACATCGACTGCATGGTCTGCAAGGGCGCCGGCTGCCGCGTCTGCAAGTATTCCGGCTGGCTGGAAATGGGCGGCTCCGGCATGGTGGACCCGCGCGTGCTGCGTCAGGTCGGCTACGACCCGTCGGTGTATCGCGGCTTTGCTTTCGGGCTTGGTCTTGAGCGCATCGCCATGCTGCGCTCCGGAGCAGACGACATCCGTCTCTACGCGCAGAACGATCTGCGTTTCCTGCGCCAGTTTAGCTAAACGCGACGCGACTCCGTAGGGGCGCACGGTTATGCACCCTCTGCCGACCACCCACAAGGACCATATCCATGCACCTGCGTTTGCTTTCCCTTGGCTACGGCAACGTTGGCCAGGCTGTGGCACGCATGCTCGCCGAGAAGGCCGACGCTTTGCGCGCCGAGCACGACCTCACCGTAAGCTACGCCGGCATCCACACTCGCTCGTCCGGTGCGATTCTTTTCCCAGAGGGTATCAGTCCCGCGGAGCTCGTCGCCGCGGGCTGGCCGCTGCCTGCGGGGATGGGGGCGCGCGCCGATCCGCGAACTAATCCACAAGATTTCATTCGTGAGGCGCCAGCTAACGTAGTGGTGGAGTTGACCGCGCTACATCCGCAGACGGGCCAGCCTGCTACCGACTACATTCGCGCGGCGCTGGACGCCGGCAAACATGCCGTCACCGCCAATAAGGGGCCAATAGCACATGCGTATCAGGAGCTGAAGGCGCTGGCCGCCGCGCGTGGGGTCGCGCTGCGCTTTGAGTCCACGGTGATGGACGGCACGCCGATTTTCGGCATGGCCGCGGCGTCGCTGCCGGTCACGACTATCTCAGGCTTTCGCGGCCTGCTCAATAGCACAAGCAACTACGTGCTGAGTCGAATGGCGGCCGGCGAGACGTTGGAGGAAGGTGTGGCTGGGGCGCAGCGCGCGGGCGTGGCCGAAGCCGACCCCTCGAACGACCTTGAGGGCTGGGACGCCTCGGTGAAGGCAACGGTGCTTGCGAATGTGCTGATGGGGGCCGACCTACGGCCAGCCGACGTCGTTCGCGAGGGATTGGGCGCCGAGGCGATGCGCCAGGCGCAGGCCACGTTGCCCGCGGGACACACGCTGAAGCAGGTGGTCGAGGCGGCGCGCGAGGGGAGCCGTGTGATCGCGCGTGTGCGCCTGGCGGGGCTGCCACCCTCGGATTTCTTCGCGCACCTGAGCGGCATGGAGACCGCTGTGCAGCTTCACACCGACACGATGCAGGATCTAACGCTTGTCGAGGGCGAGGGTGGTCCTGGGCAAACGGCGTTCGGCGTTGTGGCCGATCTGGTGAGCATCGCGAGACAGTACGGGCGTTAGGGTGCCCAGAAAATAGGGAGAATGCGCTATGCGCGTGCCATATACCTGGCTCAAAGACTACGTCGAGATCGAGATGACGCCTGAGGAGCTGGCCGACCGGCTCACGATGGCCGGGCTGGAGGTGGACCGGGTTGATTACGGTTGGCCCAAGGTCGTCACTGCCGAGATCGTCTGGCTGGAGCGTGTCAAAGGTTCCGATCACCTCAGCGCCACGCGCGTGACCACGGGGACGCAGGAGCTGAGCGTCGTCTGCGGCGCGCCCAACATCAAGCTGCACGACAAGGTGCCGCTGGCGCTGGTCGGCGCGAAGGTCGGCGGCATCGAGATCGCCGAGAAGAAAGCGATGGGCGTGCTCAGCCAGGGCATGCTCTGTTCGCCGCGCGAGCTTGGCCTCTCCGACGACCACGCCGGCATCTTGATCTTGCCGCCTGAGACTCCGCTTGGCGTGCCGCTCGGCAAGATTATCGGCGAGCCGGTGATTGAGCTCGACATCAAGGCACACCGCGGCGATCTCTTCTGCATGACCGGCGTGGCGCGCGAGGTCTCAGCCTTTACGGGCAAAGCGCTGAAGCTGCCGGAGGTCGCCGTGAAGGAGAAGGGCACGGCGGCGAGCAAGCTGATGAAGCTGGAGGTGCGCGACCCGGACCTCTGCCCGCGCTACACCGCCCGCGTCATCCGCGATGTGAAGATCGGTCCCTCGCCGCAGTGGATGGCCGACCGTCTCACCACCGCGGGTATGCGGCCGATCAACAACGTCGTGGACATCACCAACTACGTGATGCTGGAGCTTGGCCAGCCGCTGCATGCCTTCGACTACGACAAGGTGGCTGACCATACGATTGTCGTGCGCCGTGCGAACCCTGGCGAGACCCTGACCACGCTCGACGGCGTGACTCGCCATCTGACGCCCGAGATGCTGCTCATCACCGACCCCGCCGGCCCGAACGTTATCGCGGGTATCTTCGGCGGCGAGCGCGTTGAGGTGTCGGAGACGACGACCAACGTCCTCCTGGAGGCGGCGCATTTCAATCCCACGAGCATACGCCGCACCTCGACGGCGCTCGGCCTGCGCACGGAGTCATCGGGACGGTTCGAGAAGGGGCCGGACGTCGAGCTGACGGCGGTTGCCGCCGACCGCGCGGCGCGACTCCTCACAGAGCTTGCTGGCGGTACGGTCGCCCCCGGCCGTGTGGACTTCTATCCCAATCCGGTGAAGCCGCGCACACTGAAATTCGACCCTGCCCAGGTCGAATGGCTGACGGGCATGCAGGTGACGCGCGGCGAAGTGCTGGATAGCCTGCGCGCGCTTGGCTTCGGCGTCGCGGAGGCGGCGGGGGACGCGAACGACCCGCTGCCTGCGACCGCCCCGACGTGGCGTGGTGAGGTGGATGAGAAGCTGCGCACGCTCGGCTTTGGCATGGCAGAGGCGCCGGACGTCCATAGCCCGCTGACTGTCACTGTCCCGACGTGGCGTGGCGACGTGGAGGAGAGCGCCGATCTGGTGGAAGAGGTCGCGCGCATCGTCGGCTACAACCGCATCCCCAGCCTATTGCCAGTGGGGCCGCTGCCCGCGGAGCATCGCGACGGAGACTACGAGCGTGAGCATGCCGTGCGCGACATTTTGGTGGGCGTAGGCCTCACGGAAGTCATGACCTACCCGCTGACGAACAAGCCGGCGATGGTCCGTCTGCTGCCGGGCGGCGTTTCCGGCGAAGAGGCGCTGCTCAGCGCGCCAGTCGTCGCGGACGAGGCAGGGGCCCAGACCGTGGCAACGCGCGGCGCGGCGCGCCAGATCGAGCGCCGCCAGTTGGAGGCTGTTGCGGAGCGTCTGCCCGCTATCACCCTGCGTAATCCGCTCAGCAGCGAGCACGACGCGTTGCGCCTCACGCTGATGTCGGGCCTACTGGACGTTCTGCGCGAGAACGCCAAGCATGAAGAGGCGGGGCTCTGGCTCTTTGAGGTCGGCCGGCGCTATCTCCCAACCGCCGAGCTGGCACGAGGGGATGGGCTGGCACAGGAGCGGCGCACGCTGGGTATCGCGCTGGCTGGTCCCCTGGCGATCAATTGGCAGGAGAAGCCGCACCCCGCCGATTTCTACGACCTCAAGGGTACGTTGGAGGCGCTGCTTGGGGCGCTCAAGGTGGCGGACTTCCGCTTCGTCGCGGCGCAGCATCCGACATTCCACCCCGGTCGCTGTGCAGTGTTAGAGGTGGCGGCCACAACCGCTGTGGGCGATGACGCGGGCGAGGGCTCGGTCGCGGCGCCCGTCTACATGCGCGCGGCGGTCCTGGGCGAGGTCCATCCGGACGTGGCGGAGCGCTTCGATCTGGCCGAGCGGACCTATCTGGCAGAGGTTGACCTGGAGCGGCTCTTCTCGGCCGCGCCTGGCTGGCTGCACTACCGATCTATCGCGCGCTATCCCGCCGCGCGGCGCGACCTTGCCGTTATTGTGGACGACGCAACACCAGCGGCCGACGTTCGCGCGGCCATACAGGTGGCGGGAGGTGATCTGCTGCGAGAGGTGCGACTCTTCGACGTCTATGCCGGCGAGGGCGTGCCCACTGGGCGCAAGAGCCTGGCGTACGCCGTCACGTTTCAGTCGCCTGAGCGCACGCTGGCGGACGTTGACATCGAGAACGGTATGCAGTCCATCGTGGCGGCGCTGCGCGCGGCCTTCGGCGCCGAACTGCGCGGCGCATAGAGTCCACCCACCTTCCGCCCGCGGGGAGCGCATGGCTCTGCGCTCCCCGCGGGCCGTTTTCTTGCCGGCGCCTGCGTCGAATCGTGAGGAACCGTCAAAAATATGTCCCTCAACTCCCTCCATATCCCCTCATTCCCTGTCATTTCCCTGTCATTTCCCTGTCATTTCCCTGTCATTTCCCTGTCATTTCCCTTCATCTCCCGTCACGAGTTTGCTTCCTACCTCATAGGACCTCTTGCGCGGCGGCCAGGCGGCGCTTACACTACAATTGCCAATTAGAACATGTGTTCAATTTTCATTGCCTGCGCCCCGACGGGCCGGCCATCACACCAGGAGGCCGTTTTTTGTCTACTATGCACATGTCCCGCGATGCGCGCTCTGCCTCGGCTGCCACCGCTGACACGACAGCCCTTCCTGCCAGGACTGCCCATGCTACTCGCTATCCGATCTACGTCGCGCACCGGCTGCGCTATGCGGGACCGCTTCCCGCGCCGGAAGAACTCGGCTTCGTGCCCTTTGCCGGCGCCCCATTTCCCCAGACGTTGACGCTTGCCGAGCTCTCCGTCAATCCGCGCTTTCAGCAGTATGTCGCACGGCA
>CAYYCB010000057.1:4750-11037 GCA_964469715.1 uncultured Ktedonobacterales bacterium
TGACGCTTGCCGAGCTCTCCGTCAATCCGCGCTTTCAGCAGTATGTCGCACGGCAGCGAGCCGAAGAACGCGGATTGCTCGCCCGGTTAGCGGATGGCGCGATCTGGGTTGCGCGTCGGGGGATGGAGATCCTATGCCCGAACTGTACTCGTCGGTATCGCGACTACCCTACCGTACGGTTTGTGGCGGAGATGGCGTTGGCCCAGCCCGAGTGGGACGGTCACGGCTATGGACTCGGACCGGATGAGCGTGTGCATGCCGGGGCATTCCATTGGTTGGCGAAATGGCGGCACGGCGGCTGCGGTGCCGCAGTGACTCACGCCGTCACCGAGGGGCAGGTGTTGGCCTGGACCGACGCCTACGGCCCCTGGCACACCGCTTTCCCCGAACTGCCCCAGTAGGGCGCGACGGGGCTTGTCCCTGCCACCTCTGCGTCTGTGCCGGGGCGCAATTTCGTGCGGCGCCTCTGGGGCGTTGGCGAGTGGCAGCGTGGGCACATCGAGCCGGCGCGCGTTACCTTGCGGTCCCCCCATCCCCATGCTACACTGGTTTGCGCGAGGAACGAACATGTGCGGCGCCGAGGTGCAGTGAGGCTACGGCGTCTTGCCCTTCCAACACTCCGCGATGATACACCCGCCTGAGCGGGCGGGCAATGTAGGAATGAATCCAGCGTAGCGCCCGATTGTAGAGCCGTGCCCAATAAGGCCGTTGCGTGCCGGCTGCCCATCGTGTTGATCCTTTCGGCCAGTTTGCGCTCGCTAGCCCACGCATGGATTCCAGAAAGCGCGGCAAGGACCTCTCATTCGGCTGCCGCCTCGCGGGCGGTACGCAACAGCGATTCAGGACGACTAGTTGGCCGGCGGAAATCGTCTGGTTCAGCGCGACTTGTGCCACCGCATCGTACGCGGCGGATGAGTGTGATGATGCTGACCAGCGGCGAAGGCCGGGCGTCAGGACGTTTCAGGACCAGCAACGCAGCGCGCAGGGACGACGGCTGGGCGATGCTGCGCGTATGAGCGGCCAGGTGTGCAGGGTTGTAGATGTTCGCCAGCAGGTTGTCGCGGCGTCGTGACCGCTGGCCACGCGGCGCTTCCACTGGCGCCGCGGAACCAAGGAGGTGATGAGCTCACGCTGAAGTACTGCTATGCGCCATTGTGGGCGCGGTGGCGAACTAGTCGGCCCGGAAGCCAGAACGCGAAGGCAGCGTTCCAAGGAGGATTGCGATGCGTGCAGTCGTGTACAAAGCGCCATTCCAGGTAGCGGTCGAGAACGTCGCCGATCCAAAGCTCCAGCACCCGAACGATGTGCTTGTACGGATTACCACCTCAGCCATCTGCGGATCGGACCTCCACATGTATGAAGGTCGAACCGCAGCGCAACCGGGCATCGTGTTCGGCCATGAAAACATGGGAATCGTGGAGGAAGTGGGCGACGGGGTAGTAACCATCAAGAAGGGCGACCGCGTCGTCATGCCCTTCAACGTCGCCTGCGGCTTCTGCAAGAACTGTCAGGCCGGCTACACCGGTTTCTGCCTCACAGTGAATCCCGGCTTTGCCGGCGGCGCCTACGGCTACGTCGCCATGGGTCCCTACACCGGCGGCCAGGCTGAGTATCTGCGCGTCCCCTTCGCCGACTTCAACTGTCTCCCGCTTCCGCTAGGCGACGAGCACGAGAACGACTTTGCGCTCCTGGCCGACATCTTCCCCACCGGCTATCACGGCTGTGAGTTGGCCCAGGTCGGCCCCGGAGAGAGCGTCGTCGTCTATGGCGCGGGTCCCGTCGGGCTCATGGCGGCGTATTCCGCGCTGCTGCGCGGAGCTTCTCGCGTCTTCTGCGTAGACCGTGTTCCTGAGCGCCTCCAGAAGGCGAAGGATATCGGCGCCATCCCGATCAATTTCGACGATGGCGACCCTGTCCAACAGATCAAGGATCAGACCGGCGGCGAGGGCACCGACAAGGGCGTTGACGCCGTCGGCTACCAGGCTGTGGTGCGCGGCGCTCAGCGCGAGGAGCCGGCCACCGTACTCAACGCCCTGATTCAGACGGTTCGGCCCACCGGTATGCTCGGCATTCCTGGGCTCTACGTGCCTTCCGATCCGGGCGCCCCGGATGCATCGGCCAAACAGGGTCTGCTGCTCGTCGCAATCGGCAAGCTCTTCGAAAAGGGCCTGCGACTCGGCACTGGCCAGTGCAACGTGAAGCGCTACAACCGGCAACTCCGCGATCTCATCATCGCGGGTCGGGCGAAGCCCAGCTTTGTCGTGTCGCACGATCTCGCGCTGGAAGACGCGCCGACGGCATATGACAAGTTCGATAAGCGTATCGAGGGCTATACCAAGGTCCTGCTACACCCGGGCTTGAAAACTTCGGGCCAAACGCAGGCACAAGCGCAGGCTGCCAAGCCTTAGCGGCGATTCCTAACGTTATGTACCGCATACAGGCGGGCGGCTGGGCCAACACGCGGCCTGGCCGCCCGCGCTCGCGTCCTACTTCGCCGGCTCGCCGTTGCCTTGGGCGCTGGGCTCCTCGTCATCGGAGGAGTCGCCGAATACTTCGTCGAGCAGCCTGCGGGCGACCGCCTCGCGCTGTGCCTCCATCTGATGCCATGTCGCCCAGGACCAACTCTTGCTTGCCTGGTTGAAATCGCGCATGAACCCTTCGTCAAGATGCAAATCTCTCATAACATACTCACATTCAGTACTGCGCCATCGGGAAATTGGACATGCCGCCTGTCTCCCTGGTTAGTGTGGGGCCGCGCTGGCAGGGACATTCGACTACTGCCCCAGCCTCTCCAATCGTCGCGAGGGACGAGGAATCCGGGGGAAGATTTCACCGCTGAAATATGCCCGCCCAACAATGGGCTATTGGAAGTGTAGCTCAGCCGGCCATCCTTGACAATTCGTTGGCCTCAAGCGAATCCTTTCGTCCAGCGAGGGTCGTGCCTATGCGTGCCGCCGGCACGCATCACGGCCCGGCCTACGCCTTTCGCACGTCACATGCCCGGACGTTGACCCTTGCGCGTGCTCGCCGCAAGACCGTGAGGACAGCCGATCCATCATCCAATCCACCCTCCCCGACGCTAAGCCATCCAGTTTGCGGATTCTTCCGAGGTATGAGCAGAGCGTCGGTGTGTGGCTGCGAATCGCTCCCTTGGTACTAGCCCGAACATGCCACGAACCCGCTTGCCATCGGTCCTCCTGTGTGACCGTTGTTACCTCGTCGCTGCACAACCCGTTGCACAGGTATGGGTGACCTCAGCTATTGACGCGCGGGGTAGTCCAACTATGAGCGGCCGTGAGCGAGCGCGCAGACGGGAGCAGAGCAAAGATGCGAGTGCCACAGCGGGGAAGAGCTATCCTCCGGCGGCTTTCCGCCCACGAACCCGTCCGCGCGTTTCGGCCGGGCGACTTTCTCCTCACGACAAGCGGTGGCGGTCTGGCTCGTCTGACTGGCTTGGCCACCGGCGAGCAGCTTAATCACGCCGCGATCATCATTGATCCACTCGGCTCGGTCGTCGAGGCGAATCCAACATTGGTCTCCGACCCGCGTGCCTTTCGCCTCTCTACCGTCGCCGACTTCCTGGGCAAGGGGCGTCCCTGCTGGATCGGTTACGTCGAGCTGCGTGAGGGCAGCCGGCAGGACGTCGCCGGCTACGCAGAACACCTGCTCCGTGCCCGCACCTCCACTAGCATTTCGGGTCGGATTTGGCTCGCGCTGCACGCGGTTTTCGGCGTCGCACCCCGCGCCTGGAGCGCACGCGTGCGCTGGCTCGCCCCAATCGCCGCATTTCTCGACGGCCATGCCCTCATCATTCGCGAGGAGCACTGTTTCTCTGGCGCCGAACTCGTCGCACGCGCTCTGGAGCGGGGCGGCTTTATTTGGGACCGTGACCCGGCCTTCGTCACACCGGGCGACCTCTTCCACCGATTCCATCATATTGACGACCTGCCCGCGCCCGTCCAGATCGAGCGACGCCGTCACATGGTCTCTTCGGGAAACCCATCGCGACAGCCGGCGCAGGCCGCCATCACGCCGTTCGTGCGCCGTGGCGTACGCGGCGCAACCGCGCTCAGTGAGGCTCCTCAGGTAGCGGAGATTCCGCAGGCTGGCATCAAGGCGCTGGCGCAGGTGGGTGTGTTCATGGCTGCTGGACTGGCGCTCGTCGGGGTCCTCGAGGAAGCCATCAAGCTTCTCGTGCGCGAGGCCTAGGGCCGGTCGGTGAAGCTGTCCGCCGCTGGAGAGAGATGCGGCCAGAATCCCGTGGCGTGGTGGATGCATTCTCTCCCGGCACCTATGCGCTTCGACGGCGATCTCTTGTAGGCTGTCTACCGTGTGTGGTACGATGGTATGCACCGTCGCAGGGGTTGCACAATACCGTAACAAGCGCGCCGCGGTCCGAGAAGGGCCGCGGCCATCGGCGTGATAGCCGCGAGTGTGCAGATTGTGGACGCTTCGGACGGCACGATGAAGAGTTCCATCTCCAGGAGGCACAGGTATCAACAGAGATTTTCGAGGGGACAATCGCCCTCGGGAAACGCGCGTCAACGAACGAGTGCGCGCACGCGAGGTGCGACTTATCGACGAGGAAGGCCAGGTTGTCGGCATCATGTCCTCCGGGCAGGCGCTTACCATTGCCCGCGAGAAGGGAGTGGACCTGGTAGAAGTTTCTCCCATGGCCAACCCCCCGGTCTGTCGATTGATGGACTGGGGCCGCTTCAAATATGAGCAGGCCAAGAAGGAGAACGAAGCTCGTAAGCACCAGAAGATCGTCGAGCTCAAAGAAATCCGCATGAAGCCGCGCACCGACAAGGCTGATCTCGACGTGAAGGTGCGCAAGATTATCGAGTTCCTAGGCGAGGGCGATAAGGTCAAGGTCAGCGTCATCTTCCGAGGGCGCGAGATGGCCCACCCCGAGCTAGGGCGTGCCGTGTTGGACCGCGTGGTCAACGAGTTGAAGGGCGTTGCCCAGATCGAGCGCCCGGCGATTCAAGAGGGACGCATGATCTCGATGCTGGTCTCTCGCGCACCGGGCTGGGAGCCGGCTAAGAAGGCCGCACCCGCACCTTTGGCGAAGAAGGCGGATCACATCGCGGACGGGGCCGAGACTGAGACTGAGGCTGAGACTGAGGAGGCGGGCAACGTTGAGGAGAGCGCCGTGGATACACAGGCGGCAGCTCCCGAACAACAGCCTGCGCCCACCGCGTAACCGCGACGCGGCAATGCAAGCGATGAATAAGCGGGCGGCTCCCAAGGCTGGGAGCCGCCCCCTTCGTCTCGGCGGACCAGGCCGCGTCGCGACATTCAACCTACTAGTGCGGGCCACCGGCGAACACTTCGTTGAGCCTTCACGCTCACCCGGCGTGCTTGAATCCAGCGGCGAGCATCGTCAGTGGGTCTTCGCGCCGGAAGATCTGCGCATCGATGACGCGGCCGAGGACGATAGTGGAATCTCCCGCCGCCAGCTCGGACTCCAGGGCACATTCTACGTATGCCAGCGTGTCGAGCAGCACAGGCGTCCCGCCCTCACTGTGACCGACGCGCAGGCCTTGCAGCTTTTCGGGGCTGCGCGCGTATGGCTTGCCGAGACGCCCGGCGAGATCGCGCTGGTCCGCGGCGAAGACGTTGACGGCGAATCGCTTCGATGCCCGGATCATCGGCAGCGAGGTAGTCGAGTTCTCCACTGACAGCGCTACCAGAGGCGGATCGAACGACACTTGCGTCAGCCAGTTTGCCGTGAAGGCGTTCCACTCGCGCTCATCGCTGGTCGTCACCGCATAGAGTCCATACGTGAACAGCCGCAGCGCTTCCTTCTTCACGGATGCGTCCATCGGGCTGAGTATCCTCCTCGTTTCGTCGTACGACACCAAGCTACCGACCCTACTGTACGACCGTAAATCGAAGGACGGCAACTGGCACGGCGTTCCATGTCACGAGTGCCAAACCCGGACCGCGATCCTCAGGGCCGAAGGCAGTCGAGAAGGCTACATACCTGCCTTGAGAGCCTGCTGGGACGGCCACATCCCCAGCATATTGGCCGTTGCGCATGCAGAGCCTGACGCCCACGTCGCCGTCATCAGCCGTCGCGACCCTGAATGTCAGATAGACGGTTTCGCCAGTCCGCACGACGGTGGTTGTCTGCTGTGGGCGATAGTCGCCGGCTCGCTTGTCCACGAGCGCTGTCGCCAGGTGTATCTCGCCGATGGACGTGCTCGCGGGCATACCTGCCGCCAGTGCGCAGGCATTCTCTCCCGCGCTCGGATGACTCTGTGCCGGCGTGGAGGCTGCTG
>CAYYCB010000057.1:11137-14248 GCA_964469715.1 uncultured Ktedonobacterales bacterium
GTGCCACCGCGAGTGGCGCGAGCCGGGCGCCGCAACGTACGCACACCAGTACGCCGAACGGCAGCTCGGACCGGCACGCTGGGCAGAGTGTGCCGGATAGCGGCCCATCAAGCCAACCATCAATCGGCATTGGTGGCACCTTCTCTGCTCGGGCTTATCTCGAGGATTTGCTTTTCCCTGCCCTATGAGCAACTTGCGGGCCGCACACTATAATTTGTATAGTTAGTGGCGCGCGGCCCTGCCTGGGGACCCAGCGCCGAAACAGGAGGACATGCAGCGCATGCGTCTGGGTCTTCAAGTTCCCAACTTCACGTACCCGAACGGCCAGAACGAGCTTAGCGATACTTTCGCCACCATCGCACGCCGCGCGGAGCGGGCAGGACTCTACAGCCTCTGGGTGATGGACCACTTCTTCCAGATCCATAGTGTCGGGCCGGCTGAGAATGAGATGTTGGAGGGATGGAGTGCGCTGGCCTTCGCCGCTGGCGTGACCAACCACATCAAGCTGGGCACGATGGTCACGGGCGTGACCTACCGACACCCTGGCTTGCTCGTCAAGACGGCCACCACACTCGACGTGCTCTCGCATGGTCGCGCCTACTTCGGTGTCGGCGCCGCCTGGAACGAACAGGAGCATGCGGGATTGGGCGTTCCCTTCCCGCCGCTGAAGGAGCGCTTCGAGCGGTTGGAGGAGACGCTGCAGATTGCGCACCAGATGTGGTCGGGCAATCAAGAGCCGTACAACGGGCAGCACTACCAACTAGCGCGCCCACTGAATAACCCACAAAGTGTCCAGCGGCCACATCCGCCGATACTGATCGGCGGCACGGGCGAACAGAAGACGCTGCGTATGGTGGCCCAGTACGGCGACGCCTGCAACATCTTCGTGAGCCTTGGCGACGAGGGTTTGCGCCAGAAGTTTGCCGTGCTGCATGAGCACTGCGAGCGTCTGGGCCGGCGGTATGAGCAGATCGAGAAGACGACACTCGGTCCGCTGACGATCACGCGCGATGGGCGCGACGGCTCGCTGTCGCCCTCCGCCGCTGTGGACCACTTCGCGCACCTGGCCGAGCTGGGCGTTGACCAGGCCATCTTCAGCCTGCGCAACGTCGTCGACAGCGAGCCGTTCGATCTTCTGGCGACTGAGATCGTGCCACAGGTCAGTCGCATCGTGCCGGCCGGGCGCGACCAGCAACTCTAGGATGCTACTACCATGCCACTGAGCGATGCCGTACGCCGTTTCCTGAATGAACGGCGCTTCGCCGTCCTCGCTACCATCGGTGAGGACGGCATGCCGCAGCAGACCGTCATGTGGTACGAGCTGCGCGGCGACATGATTGTGATGAACACGCGGGCCGGGCGCGCAAAGGATACGTACCTGCGTCGCGACCCGCGTTGCTCAATCTGTGTTGCGGACGGTTATGATTTCGTCACGCTCACAGGCACTGTCCGGATGATCGAGGATCAGGCCATCGCCCAGGAGGATATTCGCCGTCTGGCAGTTCGCTACGACGGCGAGGAAGACGGCAATCGCCAGGCACGTGAGTCCTTCAGCAAGCAACGGCGCATCACGTTGCACGTGCCTATCGAGCGTGTCATCGTGCACGGGTTGGGCGAATGAGAGTTGTCGCGCTCGCGGGCGGCGTTGGGGGTGCGAAGCTGGCACATGGGCTCTACCGGGCTCTTGCGCCAGATGCACTCACCGTCGTCGTGAACACTGGGGACGACTTCGACCTCTTCAGCCTGCGCATCATGCCCGACGCGGATACTGTGCTCTACACGCTGGCCGGCCTCGCCAACGCTGAGACTGGATGGGGCGTCGCCGGTGATTCATGGTCCGCGCTCGACATGCTCGCTCGCTATGGCGAGGAGACGTGGTTCCGTCTAGGAGACCGCGATTTCGCGACGCACATCCTCCGCACGCAGCGGCTGCGCGCGGGATGGACACCAACGCGCGTGCTGACCGAGTTCGTGCGGGCGCTGGACGTGCGCGCGAAGTTGCTGCCGATGTGCGACGAGACGGTGGCGACGAGAATTCAAACTGAGGATGGTGAGCTCGACTTCCAGGAGTATTTCGTTCGACGCCACCATACCGATACGATCACCGGCGTGCGCTTCGAGGGCATCGAGCATGCGACAATCCCCGAGGGTGTGCGCCGGTCCGTGGAGGGCGCCGATCTCATCGTCTTCTGCCCGTCGAATCCAATTGTGAGCATCGGCCCGATCCTGGCCGTGCCTGGCATGAGCGAATTGCTGTGCGAGGCAACCGCGCCGAAGATCGCCGTCAGCCCTATCGTCTCGGGTAAGGCGCTGCGCGGCCCGGCGGACGCGATGCTCGCCGCGCTCGGCCACGAGCCGTCGCCGCTGGCGGTCGCGCGGCTCTATGCGAACGTGCTGGACGGTATCATCATCGACCGCCAAGACGCAGATATGCGAGACGCCATCTCGGCGCTGCCGCTTCATGTGGCCGTCGAGGATACTATCATGGCGGACGTTGCCGGCCGTGAGCGGCTGGCCAGGGCCGTTCTCGATTTCGCGCGGACGTTCGTGCCGTCAAGCGTCTCAGGGCAGACTCCATGAATGTCGCCGCCCTCGTGCCGGTCAACCGGCTCGACGCCGTCAAATCCCGCCTCGCGGGAACGCTGCCGCCCGCCGAGCGGCGGCGGCTCGTCGTGTGGATGGCGCGGCGGACGGTTGGCGCACTGGTCGCGTCGGGCGTTGTTGCGGGCGTATGGGTGGTCAGTCCTGACCGCGAAGCGCTTGCCTCCATTGTGCAGCCCGGTACGAGTGGCCTGCTCCAGCGCGAGGGAGGTCTCAACGAAGGGCTGGAGCTGGGGAGGCAGCGGGCGCTCGCGGCCGGGGCGGGAGCGCTCCTCGTCGTCCTTGCTGACCTTCCATACCTGACGCCCGAGGACGTAGCCGCGCTGATCGCGCTTGGCCAGGAGCCGGCGAGCGAGGCGCGAGTTGTCCTCGCGCCGGACCATCGCGGTCGCGGCACCAATGCGCTGCTGGTAAAGCCGGCGTCGCTCGTGCCCTTCACATTCGGCCCGGCCAGCCTTGAGCGCCACCGGGCGTTGGCACGCTATACCGGTGTCGAGCCGGTGTATTTCC
>CAYYCB010000058.1:0-4788 GCA_964469715.1 uncultured Ktedonobacterales bacterium
AACGTGGAGGCGACGCGCTACGAGCGCAGCGATGTATGTGTCGTGCCGGCGGCGGGCGTCGTCGGCGAGGCGATGCTGGCGATTGCATTGACGGACGCCTGGCTGGAGAAGTTCGGCGGCGACAGCCTGACCGAGACGCGGCGCAACGTCGAGACGTATCTGGCGACCCTGGTGCGATGAGATTGGAGCAAGCTGGGCTGCGGAGAACCGATGACTCCCTCTCCGGCTGGTCCGTAATCTGCATGATGAGATAGCTCGATCCCCTCCCGGCAGGCGGGCACTGTTGGTTTGACACAGGCAGGGGCCGGTGCTACACTCGCCGCGGGCGGGGCCGAGCCTGGCGCGGGTAAGGAGGGCGTGTACCCACCCGGTCCAGCGGATACGACACGAGGAGCAGCATTGACATGAACACGAACATGAACGTGACAATTCGTCACCTGACGAACACGTTCATCCTGCTCTTCCTCGTGCTGAGCGGCGTCGCGGCCTACGTGCAGATCGGCAACGCTGCGCCGTTCAACGGGCCGCAGCTCGCCGCGGGCAAATACGAGACGCGGCAACGCCAGTGTCCGCCGGTGGATAAGCCGCTGCGGGGGCGCATCCTGGACCGCAATGGCGATGTCATCGCCGAGACTGTGCCGGACGACACCTACGTCTGCGGCTACAAGCGCGTCTACGCGCAATGGGCGATTGACGACGGCCTCGCGCCGCTGATCGGCTATTTCACCTATAACAAGGGCAGCTCGGGCGTCGAGTCGAGCTATGACGATTACCTTTCGGGCAACAAACTTCTCGGCACGCCCGATCCGGCCTATCCAATCCAGAGCGCGTACAATAAACTCATCCACAAGCCGCAGTATGGCTCCGACCTGTACCTCACGATTGACAAGAAGGCGCAGGATGCGGCGAACAAGTATTACGACATCTCGGCTGAACACGGCGGCGCGTGCTCCCCGGTGAGCAATCCGGCGGGGAGCATCATCGTCGAGAATCCCGCGAACGGCGATATCCTGGCGATGGTCAGCAAGGCGGCGCCACAGAATCCGAACCTCGATCTCAACGCCCTGGCGAAGGTCGATTCCACCGATCCCGATGTGCGAGCGCAGGGCGAAAGCTACTTCGCCGAGCTCCTGCAGGATCCCGGCTCGCGCCTGTTGAACCGGGCGGCGCAGGGCCAGTACGCGCCCGGCTCGACGTTCAAGACCGTGACGATGACGGCGGCGCTCGACTCGGGCAAGTACGCGCTCAACGATGCGCAATTCACCGAGGCGCAGGCGAAGAGCTACACCATCGAAGGGCATACCTTCAACTGGGACGACTTCAGCTCATACGCCCCTGTCGTAACCTTCCCGATGGACCTCGAACACAGCTACGCCTATAGCGACAACGTGATCTACGGTCGTGTGGGCGTCGGGGTCGGCGCGGATACGTGGCTGAAGTACGTCGGCCTTTTCGGCATCCAGACGCCAGGCCACGACTGGAACCAGAACCTCAGCTTCGACGCGCCGTACGGCCAGAGCAGCGCCTATCCCGCAACGGAGAACGGCCAGCCCTATAACTTCGACAACGTGGAGCTAGCGGCCAGCGCGTTCGGTCAGGGGCGCCTCCTCATCTCGCCGCTCACGATGTCGGTGGTGGTGAGCACCATCGCCTCGGACGGCGTGCTGCGGAGGCCGCATGTCGGGCTCGCGCTCGCGCCATATAAGACGGCGATGGACCAGGGTACGCAGGTGCGCGATTCCAACTCGGACCAGCAGATCATCCAGCCGGGCACAGCCCAGAACGTGCGGAAGGCGATGTGGGCCGTCTCTAAATACGGCACGGCAAGCTACGGAAACGGTGACGATCCGCAGTTCGGCGGCACGATCCAGAGCAGCGGCACGTTCATGGGCGGCAAGACCGGCACGGCGCAGGTCTCCGAGGGTAGGCGACCGGGCGCGTGGTGGATTTCGCTCTCGCCCGACGACCAGGCCCCGGGCGCGCCGAGCACAGCACCCTACACCATCGTCGTGAACAAAGAGGGCGGGGCCGGCTCCGGCAACAATGAGGGCGCCTGCCAGGTCTACGTCGCCAACGACATCTATCGGACTCTCCTGAACCGTTAGTGGCAGGGCACACGCGACCCGACGCAAGAGGCCGGCGCTACCCGATGATGCGGGCGCCAACGAGTATTGGGGCGTTCTGGAGTGGTCGTGGTGGGACATTTGCTTAGGCGCGTAAAGGGCCCATGATATACTGGCCGCGTATGGGCCGGGTGGTATTCGGGATGACGTGGGTTGGCGCGCGGTGAGGAGGGGCTATGGCGGGGCTCCAGGGGCGTGTGTTCGGGGGCTATCAGCTCGCCGAGCAGCTCAGCAGCGCCGGCATTGCCGAGGTGTATAAGGGCCTACCCAGCAAGCCCGGTGGCCGCGAGGTAGTTGTCAAGGTCATCTATCCTGAGTTCGCACGCCAGCCGGGCTTTCTTCCTCGCTTCCGTGAAATCGTGCAGGCCACAAGCAAGCTGGCCAGCCATCCGCACATCCTGCCGCTGCTCGCGAGCGGCGAGGAGGCGGGTTATCTTTACCTCGTCACGCCGTTCGTCGCCGCAGGCACGCTCAAAGATTGGATTGGGCGCGGCGGCCACATGGGACCGGGCGACGTTGGCCCGTTCTTCCGCCAGCTCTGCGACGCGCTCACCTACGCGCACAGCCTCGGCGTGGTGCATGGCAACGTCAAGCCGAGCAACGTGTTCCTCTTCGAGGGGCGTCACGTGCTACTGGGCGACTTCGGCCTGCTCTTCGACGTGGCTCACCTCGACATGGATCACGCCGGCTCGGGTGCCGAGGTGGTGGAATATCTCGCGCCTGAGGTGATGCTGGGGCAGCCGACGCAGCAGAGCGACGTCTATAGCGTCGGCGCGGTGCTCTACGCGACCATCACCGGCCAGCCGCCATTTCGTGGGGCGCGCCCGTCGGACATTTTCGGCGCGCACGCACGCCAACCTGTGCCGTCGCTTGCACAGGCTCAGTCGGGCCTCTCGCCCGCCATGCAGCCGCTCGATGGGGTGATCCAGCGGGCGATGGCGAAACAGCCGGCGCAACGTTTCCCTTCAGCGACGGGCATCGCGCAGGCAATCGAGGCGCTTCTCCGCCAGATGGGTGGCACGCAACAGGCGCAACCGCCGCACGCGCGTCCGCCGGAGGTAGGCCAACCGTTCGCGCCCGCCGCGCCACCGCCGGCTCTTCCAGGGGGCTTTACGCCGCTGGCGCCAGGTCAGCTTGGCTTCGGCGCGCTGATGGCGGGAGGCGCGCTCGGCGGAGCGGCGAATGCGCTGGGCGCGGGCGTGGCTCCTTCGATTCGGCCCCTAGGACCACAGTTCCCTCCGCTGCCCGCCTCGGCGATGGTGGACGAGAGCATGGAACAGGGTCGCATGACCGTGCGCGCGCCAGAGCAGACTGACCTCTTAGGGGCAGGAGCGCAAGTTGGCAGCGTGCCGCTGCTGCCGACAATGCGCATGCCGGCCAGCGGCGCGGAGATAGGCTCGCTGACCGCCGAGGCCACGATGCGCATGCCAGCGGAGCCGACCGGGACGTCCGCGGAGGCTGCCGAGGCGCCGGATGACGGCGCGCCACAGGGACGCGGGGGGCGCGGCATTTTCTCACTGGCGCGCAAACGCTCGGGCCTCGGCAAGCGTCTCGTGCAGGGTAAGCCCAGTTTGCCTCCCGCCATCGAGGCGCTGGATGACATTGACGGCCCCGCGGCCCAGGCGATGCCTGCCGTGCGCGGCACCCAAGCGCCAGAGGGCCAGGGCTTTTCGGTGATCGGTGGAACCGACTCGAACCACATAGCCGCAGCCGGGACCATGGGCACGAATGCACAGGACGACGCCTTTAGCTTTTCGTCTGCGAATATGGCCTGGGGCGGCGCGGCGGACGCCGCACTCTCGCAAGAGCTACCCGCCGCGGACTGGGGAATCGGGCTTTCGGGCGAGCAGTCCAGTGTTTTCGAGCTAGGCGACGAGTCACCTTCCGGTGCGGGATGGGGTGCCTCAGGCCAGTGGGGCCAGGATGCCGGCCCACGCGACTTCTCGGCGACGGAGCTAGGACTGCCTCGACTCACCCATGGCTCCGCCGGGGCGCCATCCACCTGGCAGGAGATTCTTTCGGGTCCCGTGCCGGCGGTCCGGCCGCCAGGGCGCGATGATGGCGCCGCCGAGCGTAGGCAGATGGACCTCGATAGCTCGCTCCCGCACGCCGCGTGGCGATCCAGCCCGGACCTGGCGGCGAAGCGCGACTGGGGTGAGGAGAGCGCGGAATGGGGCTCGCCGAACTCAGGGCCTATCGGTTGGAGCGGCGATTCCGCCCCAATGCCGGCTCAACGCGCGATGTCCACAAATCCGTGGGCGGCCGTCGAGGCCCCGATGGGACCGATCCGCGTGCCGAAGGGACAGCCTAGCGGCAATCGCCCGGCGCCAGAGGACGACATCGAGCTCGAGTATGAGGAGCCCAGGGGCCGACGGCGGCGCGTCCACTCCTACCGGCATCGGCCGCGCTGGATTCGCCCGGTGCTGAGGATGCTCCTACTGCTGACGCTGTTGGACCTGGCGGCGGTGGTCGTTTTGCGGCCCGACCTCTGCCCGAACGCGACGTGTCGCAGTATCAGTACGCACGCTCGCTCGTACCTACCCTTCCTGAACACGCCCACGCCGCAGCAGACGAGCGACCTGAGTGTGGATCCCGCCTCCGCCAAGGTGTCGGTGGTCACCGGAAAGACCACTACGGCCCAGTTCAAAGTCACGAACAACACCCT
>CAYYCB010000058.1:4888-7337 GCA_964469715.1 uncultured Ktedonobacterales bacterium
GGTATACTCTACGCTGGGCGATGCCGCCCCGCCATCGCCTCGCGAGGCGGCGGCTCAGCGGATGGAGAGCGGCTCATGCGGTTCGTGGCAACGGTAGACGGCAAGCAATATACCGTCGATGTGGAGAACGACGGGCAGCAGCGGAAGGTGACACTCGACGGCCGCGAGCTCCTCGTGGATTGGCAACTCGTCGGCGCCACGCGCATGCACCTCGCCGATGCGGGCGATCCGCGGGCGGACCAGGTCAGCGTGCTGGCCGGCGAACACTCCTATGATCTCTTTGTCCGCGCCGCTGACGCCGACAGCGACGAGCCGGCAACCGGCGAGCACACACTGGAAGTCCTCATCCGCGGCTTGCCCTATGCGGTGGCTGTGCAGGACGCGCGTACGCAGGCGCTTGCGAGCCTGGTGGGCGGCGCGCACGTCTCCGGTGACATTGCGATCCGCGCGCCGATGCCTGGGCTGGTCAGGAACGTGCTGGCGTCCGAGGGTGCGCAGGTGGAGCGCGGCCAGACGGTGATCGTGCTCGAAGCAATGAAGATGGAGAACGACCTCGCCAGCCCACGTGCTGGAGTGGTCAAGGCCGTCAAGGTGGCCAAGGGCCAGACAGTAAACCAGAATGACGTGCTCGCCATCGTCGGTGAACCTGGCGACGGCGAGGGCGAGGCGGAGGACTCCGACGAGGGCGAGCTAAGTTAGGGAGGCAGCCCTCCTACGGGATCGGCCGTAACTGACGAAGTAGCTCCACCACCGCACTGAATTGTTCGGGCGTGAGCGCGGCCACGAGCGTCCCCAACACCTCCTGGCGCGCCTGTTGCTCATCTTCAGACGGAGGAACCACGCCCTTAACCGAGGCCGCGGCGGCTCGCACGACGGATTCCAGGCTCAGATGCATGGCGTCGGCAATGGCGACGAGTGTGTCTATAGTCGGCGAGCGCCGGCGGTCGGGTCGCGCGGTGACGTAGCGGCTAAGGGCTTCGCGCGAAATGCCGGAGTGGCGCTCCAGGTCGGAGTATGAGCGGCAGGGCGATACGGGATCGGCGAAATGTCGCTCGATGAGCATGCCAAGGGCATTGCCATGCGCCCCGCGATGCCGCTCGCGACGCGGCCGGTCGGGAAGCCCCGCGCCATTGCCGTCCGACGCCGCGCCCTCCTCGTCTATCTCCTCTCCAAGCTCTTGCAGGAGATCAGCGTCATCGGCGGCGATGACGCCTGACTCGTCCGGAGCCGAAGACGCTACTTCGGGCGCGGCGCTTTCCGCGAGGCCGCCCTCCTGGAGCGCCTCTACCTCGCCCTCAACGACAGCGGCCACATCTTCGGCCTGGGCGGTCTCGCTGGCCACGGGCGCGCGCTCAACTCCGACCGCGGCTTCGCCTGAGCCGCTAGCGCGACGGCGCGGCTTGCGCGGAGACGTTTGGGCGCCGGCTTGATCTACCTCTGCTTGCGGGCTGGTTGCCGCCTCGGGCAGTGGCGTCCTCCGGGCGCTTGGCCCGCTCGCGGTTTCGTCACGTCGTGGCGTCTTGCGGCGTGGACGCGCCTGTTCTTCCTGCGGAGCGGATGTTGTGGTGGGTGTTGGTGGCGTGCGTCGCCGCGCCCCTCCACCCTCTTCCTTCGCGGCCACTCTCCACCTCCTCTGCTCCCCCACTCCGTGTCGCACAACGCATACCTACCACGGCTTACGCAGCACGCTCGTATTCCAGCTTAAAGCATGCGTTGCCCAGATCATCCTACTCTTGGCCGCGAGCATAACAAAAGCTTGTGCAATGGCAAATCACGACAGGACGTTCGGCTACGCCCACGCTACCAGGACCGTCCCCGCCCGTTATAGTCCTTCCGCGAGTGCGACGCCAATAGGACACAAGCCCATTCCGCCATGGGCAGGTGCGCTCATAGCGTGGTGATACACTGTCGAGAAACGGACGATGCGAACGTGTCCGGCAGTCCGCGCGACCCGCTTCGGAAGGACAGCCCCATCCATGATCCCCCTGGACGACCTGATCGCGGCGACCGGCGCGGACACGCTCTCGCCCGGAAATCGGGAATACCTCAGCGGGTTTGCTCACGACTCGCGGCAGACCGAAGCCGGAGACTGTTTCGTGGCTGTCCGCGGCATTCACGGCGATGGGCATGACTTCGCACTCGACGCCCTTGAGCGCGGCGCGGGTGCGCTGCTGCTCGAACGGGGCAAAGTCGAGCGCGTGGAGGCGACCGCGCCCGGCCTCATCGAACATGCGCGACGTATCGGGGTCGTGGTGCTGGCTGTGGCCGATACTCGGGAGGCCCTGCGCCGCTACGCCGCGCACATCCTCGCGCGTTGGCGGCCCACCGTCATCGCCGTTACCGGGGCCACTGGCAAGACCACTACCAAAGAGGCCATCGCCGACGTGCTGGCGACCCGCGCGCCCACGTTCCGCTCCTGGCGCAACTACAACGACCTTCTCGGCGTTCC
>CAYYCB010000058.1:7437-10480 GCA_964469715.1 uncultured Ktedonobacterales bacterium
ACCCTTGCGCTGCGCGTGCCTGATGCAGGTGGCGACACGGCGAATCTTACCTTCCCGCATCTGCACGGCGATCACTGGGCCTTCGCCGTCCTCGCGGCTGCCACCTGCGCCGAGTCGCTAGGCGTGCCCGCACGAGAGGCGCTCGCCGCGCTCGAACAGATCCGGCCGCTCCCCGGACGCCTGCGGCGGCTGGAGGGCAAGGACGGCCTGGTCTTGCTGGACGACTCCCACAATGCCACGCCCGCCAGCACAGCCGCTGGGCTGCTCGCGCTCGACGCCTTCGCCCGCTCGCGTGGCGCAGCCAGGATCGCCGTGCTCGGCGACATGCTGCGATTAGGCTCCCATTCGGAGGCCGAACACCGGCAGTTAGGCGCGCTCGCGGCCGAGCGCG
This sequence comes from uncultured Ktedonobacterales bacterium, assembly GCA_964469715.1. Lineage (GTDB taxonomy): Bacteria > Chloroflexota > Ktedonobacteria > Ktedonobacterales > JADMIN01 > CAWAWP01. The sequence goes on from CAYYCB010000058.1 coordinate 7,829, forward strand.
CGGACTATCTCGTCGTGCGCGGCGCGCTCGCCACGACGACGGCAGACGAGGCGCGGCGCGCGGGCATGTCTCCGCATCGCATTGCCGCGGTCCACACCGCCGAAGACGCCGCTCGCGCCGTGCTTGCCTTCGCCACGACGGAGACGGCGGAGACGACAGTAGCGAGCGCCCCACCGGTCGTTTACATCAAGGGGTCCGAAGAAGCGCGCATGGAGCAGGTGACGGCGCTGCTGCTGGCACGGCCAGACGAAGCCGAGACGTCGCTTGACCGCCAGACGCAGGCATGGCGCAAGTTCGTGGTGACGCGGCCCGAACGGCCCACATGGATCGAGATCGACCTCTCAGCCATCGCCGACAACACGCGCCACGTGGCTGGCCTAGTAGGCCCTGACGTGCGGGTGTTGGTGAGCCTCAAGGCCGACGCCTACGGGCACGGGGCGCTGCGAGTGGCGCGGACGGCGCTGCGCAACGGGGCGTCGTGGCTGGGCGTCGCCACCGTGAGCGAGGCTGAGCCGCTCCGCGACGGCGGCATTGAGGCGCCCATTCTGGTCTTCGGCTACACGGCGCCGTGGCAGGCGCGGGAGGCCGTCCGGCTCGATCTCCGCGCGACGGTCTATTCCCTCGAAACGGCGCGAGCGCTCTCGCGAGCTGCGGGCGATCTGGGCCGCGTCATGCGCGTGCACGTCAAGGTGGATACCGGGATGGCACGGCTCGGCCTGCGCGCTGAGGAGGTGGCGAATGTCGTGCGCTTCGTCGAGGAGCTGGGTCGGCTCCCCGGCATCGTCGTGGAGGGGATCTTCACCCATTTCGCGACCGCCGACAGCGCGGACCGCTCCTACGCCGAGAAGCAGCTCGCGCGGTTCCACGACGTGGTCTCGGCCCTGACGGAGCGCGGCTTGCGGCCTCCAATCATCCACGCAGCCAACAGCGCGGCGATGTTGGCATTCCCAGAGGCGCGCTTCGACATGGTGCGCCCCGGCGTCGCGATCTACGGCATCCATCCGTCCGAGGAGGTGCGGCTGCCCGACGGGTTCCGCCCGGCGCTCGCCTTCAAGACGCAGGTGGCGCAGGTCAAAGAGGTGCCCGCCGGCGAGGGTGTCAGCTACGGCGCGACCTACGTCACCGAACGGCCAACACGTGTCGCCGTCCTCCCAGTCGGCTACGCCGACGGCTTTCGCCGGGCGCCCGCAAATTGGGGCGAGGTGCTCGTGCGCGGGCGGCGCGCGCCGCTCATTGGCCGCGTCTGCATGGATCAATGCATGATCGACGTGACCGACATTCCAGAGGTGCGCGCGGGCGACGAGGCCGTGCTGATCGGACGGCAGGGCGACGACGCGCTGACCGCCGAGGAGGTGGCGGCGCGTCTGGGCACCATCGCCTACGAGGTGGTGGCAGAGCTGCTGGCGCGTGTGCCGCGCCTGAGCTGAGGCACGCTCCATGCGATTGGCCGCCTGCTGGCGCGTGATCGCCGGGCGATGCGGAGCGTCGTACATGCAGGCGCCCCGCAGTGGATACAATACTAGCGTTGACGTAGGACACGTGTGCAGAGAAACCGGGCGGGCCGGGGTGGTCACGAATGACGAGGGCAGCTATGGACGAGCGCGAAGGCGAAGAGACGCGGCGTCCATTCGCTCGGTGGTATTCCGAGCGAACGGCTATGCTTGCCGCGTCGCACGTGCTCTTTGTGGCGCGCCTGGGCCGCTGGGCCGCCAGGGCCGCGCGTTGGCAGGGGCCGGTGCGTCAGGCTGTCACCGAAGGGCGCACGGCGTGGAGTTCGGTGCGCCCAACGTTTCGCCTGGCGTACTACGTCCTGCCGGCGCCGCTGCTCCGGCGCGGCCCGCGCGCCCGGACTAGCCTGCCGCCTGGCGTCGAGCCGAAGGCACGCATCATTGTCAACCCAACCTCCGGCAGTGTCCGCGGCGATCTCGGCCTGGACGAGCTCGAAGCGACGGCGCGCTGGCTCACCCAGCGCGGCCTCCCCACTGAGCTCTGTCCGACGCAACACGCCGGGCACGCTCACGAATTGGCCAGGGAAGCCGTCAAGGCCGGCATGGATATGGTGATCGCGGCGGGCGGCGACGGCACGGTGAATGAGGTGGTGCAGGCGCTGGCGGGGCACACGACGGCGCTCGGCGTGCTGCCGATGGGCACGGTGAACGTCTGGGCCCGCGAAATGAATATCCCCCTCTCGACCGTGCAGGCGCGTGAGGTGCTGCTCTCAGGGACGAAGCGGCTCGTGGATCTAGGTCGCGCTGGCGGGCATTTCTTTCTCCTGATGGCGGGCGTCGGGTTCGACGCCGAGGTGGCGCGGCGGGTGGAGCATAGCCTGCTGAAGCGCTGGGGATTGAAGTTCGTCGACTACATGGCCACCGCGGGCTATCTCAGCGTGACGCAGCGACCAACCAAGATCTCGATGCGCTTCGACGGGAAGCGCCGCAGCACACACGCGCTGATGGTCATCATCGGCAACACGCGCCTGTATGGCGGGGCACTGTCGTTCGCGCACGAGGCCATCGCGGACGACGGCCTACTTGACGTCGTGATTCTGGGCGGTGAGACGTTGTGGGGCCGGCTGGTCGTGCTCGTGCGGGCGTTTCTCCGCCGCGGACCGCTTAGCCCTCGCATGCGCTACGAGCGCTGTCGCACGGTCCG
>CAYYCB010000058.1:10580-14188 GCA_964469715.1 uncultured Ktedonobacterales bacterium
GTCATGGCCCACCCACCGCACGCCGTCCCCTTTCAAGACCAGGCCGGCTACCTCCTAGTGGACGACGATTGGCGCATCGTTGCCGCGGACGACGTCTCTCACCTAGCAGCTGAGGCGGGTTCAACCGCGCTCGTAGGCCACCTAGCGCACGACGTCATCGGCCCCGCCGCCGTCACAGCGCTCGAAGAGCGCGGCTCCGCCACCTTCACAATAGAGAACATCGAATATGCGCTCACGAGCCGTACGTTCGAGCTACCCACCGGCCGCGTCCGCCTCATCCGCGCGCAGGAGATGGAGGCGACGCTGGAACATGTCGTCTCGCTCATCGTGCATGAGGTGCGCAATCCCCTCTCCGCCATGCGGGCGCTGGTCCAGGGACTTGAGGAGGAGATCGGAGATCGCGCGGATTGCCTGCCGTATACGAGCCGCCTGACGGGTGAGATTGACCGCCTGAGCCGGCTGCTACTCTCGATGGCACAGGTCGCCCGGCTCCGCGCCCGCCCACCGGAGCTGGTGCAGCCGGCGGATTTGCTGCAGCGTGTGGCCGCGGTCTATCGCCCCGAGCTGGCGCGGAGGGGCATCCAGGTGCAGGTCGCGACGACCCCCCGTGTCGAGCCTATCCTCGGAGATCCCGATCAGCTCCAGCAGGTGTTGGGCAATCTGGTGAAGAACGCCGCGGAGGCCACAGCCTCGGGAGGGACGATCACCCTGCGCGCACGGCTCGACCCGCGCGGGCGCACAATGCTCCAGGTGGAGGATTCGGGTATCGGGATGACCGGCGAAGAGATCGAGCGCGCCTTGCGGCCTCGCCAGAGCTCGAAGCCCGGCGGCATGGGACTCGGCCTGATGATCGTGCGCGGCATCATCCGGCAGCATTCGGCACGCCTGCGCGTGTCGAGCGCACCAGGCCGCGGCACGGTCGTCTCCATCACGTTCCCGCACGCCGAAGAGCCGCCCGAAGTCGCGATCTGAGATCCCCCAATCCGCGACTGTGTAGCGGCGGCAGCGCGGCGAGGGTATACTTCGGTTAGGTATTTTCGGCGCGGCGCGCCTCCGAGTGCATACGGGCGTGATCGCTTGGCCGCGAGCATGGCAGGAAAGAGCGTCACGCATGGCACAGGTGGAACGGTCCACGAACGGCACGTCCAACGGGGACGGTCCGAAGGGCAAGTCGGGAGGTACGGCTCCCGTTCCCGCTCGTCAGGGGCTACTTAGCCGCGTTCGCGGAACGCTGGTCAATCGGTCTGGGCAGGGCGCCAATGGGACACAGCCCAAGCGCGGGCAGACGTTCCAATTCTTCTTCGGCCTCATCTTGTTCATGTTGGGCTCGCAGGTTTTGCTGACGGTGCTCAGCTTCCTGGGGTCCGCGCTCCATGCCCAGGCGTTCCTGTCCTCCACGCTCGCGCCGAAGAACCAGGGTATCCTCCTGCTCAGCGGCTTGTCCTGGTTCGAGTTGTTCTGGTTCGCGCTGGTCGCCCTTTTCTATTACGCGCTGGTCAAGACGAAACTCCTGCCGACGGACCCCTTTGGGACCAAGGCGCGGGCGCGCGATCAGGCCGCGCAGCGCTCGTCAACGCGTTCCACAGCGAGCAAGGCCGGCGGGTCCAGAGCCAACACCGTAACCACCGTCAACGTGCGCCCGGTCACGCGCGCCGATCGGCGCGCCGCCGCGCAGGAACGCGCAGCCCAGGAAGCCGCGGCAGCGGCGAAGAACACGAAGCGCGCAAAGTCGGGACAGGCCACGGTGACACAAACCCAACCTCAGCCGGCCGCGCGATCAGGCGAATTCGACAGCGCGTACGAGCGGGCGCGAGCGGCACAGCGCCAGATGCGCCGCCGCGTGGCGAAGCGTTAACTGGAGGCTGGCGATGCTAGAAGATCTGCATATCGGCGCGGCGGCTCAGGGGAGCGACGGGCAGAAGCTGGGCGCGCTGACACGTATCGTCGTTGAACAGGAGAGCCACACCGTCACCCATCTCGTCGTGGACCCCGGCCTCGTCGAGTCGGGCAATCTGCTCTCGCCGGGCGGCTGGGATAAGCCCCGCGAGCGCCTCGTACCCGTCGCACTCCTGCGCGGCGCGAACGAGCATACCCTCACGCTCGCCTGCACGGCTGACGAGCTCAAGGGCTATCCACTTTTCGAGAGCGAGTCGTACGGCGATGCGCCGCTGCCTCAGGAGAGCCGCTTCAGACTGGGCGAGCTGCTCAAATACATCGCCTCGGCGGCGGGCGTGGGCGCCGCTCCATATGAGTCGCCGCGCGAGCAAATCCAATTCAACGAGGCGCCTGGATCGGCCGAGATCTCGGAGGGGACCACCGTCTGGCGCGTCTCGCCGCATGAAGAGATCGGCGAGGTGGAGCGTGTGCTGGTAGACGAGGGAACGGGACGACTTCTCGGCCTGGTGGTCCGCCGCAAAGGGCTAGGGCGCGAGACGCTCACGGTCCCGGTGGACGCCATAGCGAGCATCGGCGACGGCGTGGTGCGCGTCACGGGCGATGGCGGCGAGCGGAGCCGTAGGTAGGGCCCCGACGCCGAGCGCAACCAGCACAATTCCGGAACAAAGTAACGGGGAGAGGCGTACATGCCTCTCCCCGCTGCATGTCTCCGCTACATTTAGTACGATAGGACGCAGCCGCCGGCGCCGCCGTTGAAGGCGTTGCTCCAGAGCGACTGCACTGGGAATGTCGCACCGTTCATCGTGACGTTGGCGGACGCGCCCTGCCCGGAGCTGATCCAGGCGCACTTGTCGCCGTTCTCAGAGCCGCCGCTGTCGAGCCAGCCGCCGTTGGGGAAGATGTCGGTCTCGGTCTCGGCGAACTCGTGGCCGCCCACAATCGTAATGCCCGCCTTCGGGCCGAGGTTGTTGAAATTCGCGCCGCAGCTCGCGCCCGCATCGGTGATGTAGGGCATGTTGGTGTAGGCGATGTTGCCATAGCTTGAGCTGGTCGAGCTGTGCCATGCGCAGTATTGCGTGCCGAAGCCGCTCGAATTGTTATTGTGCGCCGTGCTGATGACGTACTGCACGTGGGTATTCGAGCTGGACGTCGTGTTGCCGAAGTGACCTGCCGCACGGACCGCCTCACCGGCGAGCTGCGACTGGGTCGGATGCGAAGGGGCGGCGCTCCCGTTGTCGTACCACACGCCGCCGAGGACGTTCGTCGGGTTGGTGGCGTGGGTGCCCGAGGAGCCGCAGGTGTAGGTGCCGCTGGCGACGCCCTGGCAGTATTGGGTCACCGAGTTATTCCAGGAGCTGCCGCCGACGTGGTTGAAGAAGTTCTGCTGGATGGAGGCCTCGCCCGAGGGGTCGTTGCTATTCCACTGCGAGCCCCAGTAAACGACATAGACCTTATCGTTGCCGGTCTCGACGCCATAGCCGCCGACACCGCCGTGGTAGTAGAGATCGTTGGAGCTAGCGCCGCCCCCAGGCTTACTGTGGTTCACCTTCATGACCTGCGCGCCGTGGAGCACTTCCATGCCTGAGGGCCGGGGGCTGGCGGCCGCCGTGCCGACGAAGGCCGTGGCAGCCAGCGTGAGGGCCGTGGCGACGGCCGAAGCGACGAGCGCCGAACGAGATCGTTTCACCGCGATGCTTCTCCTTGTGTTGAGA
>CAYYCB010000059.1:0-14167 GCA_964469715.1 uncultured Ktedonobacterales bacterium
CCGCGCGGCGAGATGAAGCTGCAAGACACCACCCTGGGGTGGCGCTTCCTCAATCCGCGCCTGGCCGAGATGCATTACCCCTTCAGCATGGGCGAAACCGCGGAGAACGTCGCCGAGAAGTTTGCCGTCTCCCGCGAGGATCAGGACGCCTTCGCCGCCGAGAGTCACCGCCGCGCCGTAGCCGCCATAGACGCCGGGCGCTTCCGCGACGAGATTGTGCCGGTGGACGTCCCGGCGGGCAAAGAGGGCACCCGCCGAGTGGAGACGGACGAGCAGCCGCGCCGCGATAGCTCGTCTGAGAAGCTTGCCGCGCTCAGGCCCGTCTTCCGAAAGGGCGGCAGCGTCACCGCCGGCAACAGCTCTGGCATCAACGACGGCGCCGCCGCGCTCGTACTCGCCACGCGCTCCCGCGCCGACAGTGCGGGCTGGCGTCCCCGCGCGCGGATCGTCGCCACCGCCGTCGCGGGTGTCGACCCTGCCTATATGGGCCTCGGCCCCATCCCAGCAACGCGCAAGGCGCTGCAACGCGCCGGTCTAACCGTGAGTGATCTCGATCTCGTAGAGTTGAACGAGGCGTTTGCTTCGCAGTCGCTCCAATGCATCCGAGAGCTTGGCCTCGACCGCGAGCGTGTCAACGTCAACGGCGGCGCCATCGCGCTCGGCCATCCGCTCGGTTGCTCTGGTGCGCGCCTCGTCACGACCCTGCTGCATGAGCTTGAGCGCCGCGGCGGCCGATTCGGACTCGCCACCATGTGCATCGGCGTGGGCCAAGGCATCGCCACCATCATCGAGCGCCTCTAGCCCACAGGATGTCTCGCGCGGCCCGTTCCGAGTCGCGCCCGTCTGGCATGTCCTGTGCTATTGTCCCCTGTTGGCGTCCATTTGGACACACGTGAGCCACAGGGGAGCGGCATATGATAACGAAGCGCCTCACCGGGGCGCAGGTTGGCTTGGCAACGCTCGTCATAGTGGGCGGCAGCTTCGCCAGCTATGCCTTCGGACACGCGCTGGGCCAGAGTAGCGCTCAGAGGGGTAGCCTCGCCCACACGCCGGCACGTGTCACGTCCATCCATGGCTTGCTGGGGCAGGCCATCTTGAGCGTCCCGACGCAACAGCAACCGGCTTCGGCGCCACTGGCGCAGGCCGCCCCGCCAACCGCGGCCGCACATGTTAGCAAACAGCACGGCAAGGGTGGGCACGGCAAGGGCGGCGGAGATGGCGGCTCCAGGGGCGGCCATCAGAATGGCCATAGCCAGCGCAACCCCTGACAGCGATCACGCCCCCACGCAAAGAAGCGATGACTAGGCGCAACGCCGCGCCCGCGATGAGCCTTAGAGCGGAACGCCCGGCGCGAACGTCTTGACCAGATTCGGAATGGCAGGACCCAATACCACCACCAACACCGGCGGGAAGATCAAAAACGCCATCGGGAACAGGATTTTCACCGGGGCGAGTTGTGCCTGCCGCTCCGCGTACTGACGCCTCCGCGTACGCATTTCCTCCGACTGCACGCGCAACACGTTCGCCACCGAAGCGCCAAGCTGTTCCGCCTGGATGATTGCCGTGATGAAGCTGCTCAGGTCATCCACACCCGTCCGCTCGACCAGCGACCGCAGCGCGTCGCGCCGCGCCACACCCACCCGCATCTCCTGCAGCACACGAGCGAACTCGCGGGTCAGCGCATTATCCGACTTGGAAACCACCCGCGCCAGCGCCTGGTCGAAGCCGAGGCCGGCCTCCACGCTGATCGTCAGCAGGTCGATGGCGTCCGGCAGGGCGCGCAGAATCTGTTGCTTACGCTCGTTGATCTTGCCGCGCAGCCAGTAGGTCGGCGCGATATAGCCAAAACCACCGAAGAAGAACAGGAACAGGACGAAGCCTAGCGTGCTTTGGCCGGTCAGGAGTCCCAGTCCGATGCCAGTGCCGATGCCCAGCACCATCGCCATACCGCGAATGCCCATGAAGTCCGAGACCTGCATCCGTCCCGTATAGCCGGCATACATGAGCTGCTTCTGCATGCCCTCCAGAGCGCCCGCTGGCGTGATGCGCGCAATGGCCTTGGACATCTGACCAAGGAGCGGCTTCATGAAGCGCTCCATGAAGGGCGCCTGGAGCTCGATGTCAGTCAGCGAGCTTCGTGAACGAAGGGTCGCCTGGATCAAGCGCTCCTCGACGGGATCACGCCGTGTCGGGGCAGCCGCGCCCAATACGGTCATCAAGACGCCGAAGAAGGCGAGGAAGCCCGCCAGCGCCGGCAGCACGGGTTTGATGGATTCCACCACTCGCGTCCTCCCTATACCTTGATGTCGACGATCTTGCGGATCACCATGAAACCCGCGAATACACTCAGCGAGCTACACCCGAGCATCGTCCAGCCACACCAGACCGTGTTGCGGAACACGCCGAGCATATAGTTCGGGTTAATGACGCCCAGCAAGAGCGCCAGCGCGATTGGCAGACAAGCGATAATATAGCCCGAAAATTGCTGTTGCGCGGTCAGCACGCGTACCTGGCCGAGCAGCTTCACCCGCTCGCGGATGGTATTGGAGATGGTATCCAACACTTCCACCAGGTTGCCGCCGACCTCGCGCTGCACGTTGATTGCCGTCACCAGCAGCTCAAGATCCTCCGACGACATACGCTCAACAAGATTGCTGAGCGCCTCCTCGGGCGAGAGACCAAGGCCCACCTCCCGCACCACGCGCTCGAACTCTTTCGCGGTCGGGTCAGGCCCTTCGCGCGCCACCAGCTCCATCGCCTGCAACAAGCTGAAGCCGGAACGCAGCGCGCCCGACATGATCGCAATCACATCGGCAAGCTGCGAGTTGAACCGTTGTTGGCGCTTCTTGCGCTTGCTCGATACGTAGTAGCGCGGCAAATAGATGCCGGCCGCGAAGAGCACCAGTCCCAACAACACGTGGCCGCCGATGGGAATCGCGAACCCGATGAGGCCGCCCACGCTCGCCATCACCGCAGTGATCACCACAAACTCGCCGACCGTGATCTTCAGGTCCGCACGCGCGAGCTCGCGGGCCATATTCGCGGAATAGCCCCGCGACGTCGCGGACTTGTCGAAGGCGTATCGGGTCTGTCGCGTCTTGCGGCGCTGGCGCTTGCCCTGTGCTTCGGCCGGCGCCACCACATTGAAATTGATGTACTGCTCAAGCCGGCTCGACATGCTATTCGTCTGGCTGTCAATGACGCGCTGCAGCCCAACGAACAGCAGCGCGACGCCGCCACCCAGGGCAAGGCCAAGCATGATTGCCAGGCCCGTCTGCCCCAACCCCGAATCTCCCAACACCAGACTCGTAAACATGGCCGTCCCCTACATGGTCGTCCCCATGGCGCTGCCTTTCGGCGGCGGCGGTCATATGCGCCGGGAGGGATCCCCGGCGTAGAACATCGTCGGAGGGAAGTGAATATTGGCGAGCTCGAAGCGCTCGGCGAAGCTCGGCCGGATGCCCGTCGAGCGCAAGCGCCCCACCACACGCCCGTTGTCATAGCCGGTCTGCTCGAAGACGAAGATCTCCTGCGTGGTGATGACTTCGCCCTCCATACCCAGCACCTCGGTGACATGCGTGATGCGCCGGCTGCCGTCGCGCATGCGCTCCTGCTGCACGATGAGATTGACCGCAGCAGCGATCTGTTCGCGGATCGCGCGGAGCGGAAGCTCCATGCCCGCCATCAGCACCATCGTCTCAAGGCGGCTGAGCGCGTCGCGCGGCGTATTTGCGTGCAGCGTCGTCATGCTGCCGTCATGGCCTGTATTCATGGCCTGGAGCATGTCCAGCGCCTCGCCACCGCGGCACTCGCCAACCAGAATGCGGTCGGGCCGCATACGCAGGGCATTGCCAACCAGATCGCGAATCGAGATACGGCCTTTGCCTTCGATGTTGGCGGGCCGGCTCTCAAGCGGGATGACGTGCTCCTGGCGAAGCTGAAGCTCGGCGGCGTCCTCAATCGTGATGATGCGCTCATCGCCGGGGATGAAGCTTGAAAGCACATTGAGCAGCGTGGTTTTACCGGAGCCGGTGCCGCCGGAGACAAGGACGTTCAGCCGCACCTGCACGCAGGCCCGCAGGAACTCGACGACCTGCGACGTGATCGATCCCAGGCGCACGAGATCTTCAGGCTCCAGCGGAGTCTTAGAGAATTTTCGGATGGTGATGACAGGGCCGATCAGCGAGATCGGCGGGATGACCGCGTTCACGCGCGAGCCGTCCGGCAGGCGAGCGTCCACATATGGTTGCGACTCGTCGCAACGGCGGCCCAACGGCGAGATGATGCGGTCGATCACACGGGTCACATGCTCGTCGTCGCGGAAGCGGATGTCGGTGCGGTAGAGCCGTCCGTGCTGCTCCACATACACCTGACGCGGACCGTTCACCATGACCTCAGTGACGCTCTCATCGTTAAGCAGCGGCTCAATCGGGCCGAAGCCCAAGATTTCGGCGGCGATGGCCTCGAAGAGGCGTGTGCGGTCCTGCCGGTTGAGGATGATGCCCTGCTGGCTGAGGATGCGATTGAAGTGCTCCTCAATCGTGCGCCGCACCTGCGCCGTCTGCGAGAGATCCATCTTCGGATCAAGCTCGCTGATGAGCGCATTCTGCACTTTGCGCTTGAGATCGAAGAAGTTATTCTCGCGCGCCGTGTTGATGGTGCCAGTTGGCCCGCCACCCGCCACACGCTGGTCAGCCGGTGGGCCGCCAAGCGCGCCGTAGCGCGAGTTGCCGCCAAGGGCGTCACTAGTCGGGGCTGCTGGCGGGGATCCCGCGGGCGTTCGGCTGCCCAACCCGTCGGACTGGCTGTTGGAGGTGTCCTCAAACCGCCGAAGAAGACTCATTGCCGCCCCCTCGAAAAACGGCGCCCAGACGCAGGCGCATCCTAGCTCGCCACCGCATCCGCGCTCGATAGACGTTCGCCCTCACCTGCAACGCGCGGCCCCATCGTCGCGACCGCGTCCCCGGCAGCGCGGGCCAATGGCTTCAAGCGCACGCCGTGGGCATGGGCGTCACCACTATAGCGAGCGCGCGTAACAGCGTCAACGCGCCGCGACTTTCGTCCCGTCGCCGCCGACCAGCCGCCTCACGCTAACGGAACCAGCCCTTCTTGCCCCCGTTGTCGGCCTCGGGGTTCCGCAGCGTGCTATCCACTTTCTGGGCCAGAGCTTGGATAGATCGCGCAATTGGCGCGGTTTTGTGCGAGAGCACGAACGGCACGCCCTTATTCACGGACATCACCACGAGCCGCGGATCGTCCGGAATCTGCGCGATGAAGCGTTGATGCAGACGCGTCTCCACATGTTTGGGCTGAATGCCATAGAGAGCATCCACGCGGTTGCAGACCAGCTTGACCTTGGCGCGGGTGTAACCGAGCCGGTCCATCACCTCGAAAAACTGGCTCACGCGATTGATCGTGGTCACCTCAAGGGTCGTGACCAACAGGATCAGGTCGGCCTGCTCCAGCACGGTGAGGGTGGCTTCCGAGAAGCTCGTGTCGGTGTCCACGACCAGATAATCGAACTGGGCGCGCACATCCTCCATGATGGACTTCATCGAGTCCGCGGTGAAGAGCTCGGCGGACTCCAGCGCGACCGGCGCCCGCAACAGGCCGATGTGCGAGGGTTCGTGCCGCGTGATGGCCGCGTCGATGATCTCAGCGTCCAGCGACGTGGCCTCGCGCAAGTCGTCTATGCTGTTCGGCGAATTGATGTTGAGCAAAACGTGGGCGTCGCCCGCCTGGAGATTGGCATCCAGCAGGACCACCTTGGTTTCCTGCTTGTCGTCCTTCTCCTGCGCCTCGCGCTTGAGGGCCACCGCGAGGTTCGCCGCGATGACGCTGCGGCCGACTCCCCCCTTGGGGCTATAGACGGCGATGACTTTGCGCAGGAGGCCCGGATCACCAGCCGGCGCGGCGCCTCCACCCGGCGCTTGATCGGGCCGCCAGGCCGTCCGCAGCGTATTGACAAGGTCATCGCTGGTGAACGGCTTGATCAGGTAGCCGCGGGCGCCGACCATCATGGCGCGCGTCAGATACTCAGGCTCGCTATTCACCGACATCATCACGACGCACGTCTGAATCTTGCCCAGGATGACTTCGGTGGTCTTAAGCCCGTCCATGTCGCGCAGGTTGATGTCCATCAACACGACGTCCGGGCGCAGCGCGACAGCGCGCTGCACAGCCTCGTGTCCGCTGCTCGCAACGCCGACGACCACAATATCGCGCTCGAAGTGCAGCAGCTTCTGGACGTTCTGCGCCATATCCGGCATGTCGTCCACGATCAGCAGCCGCATGCGCCTGCCAAGACCGCGCGAAGATGGTGCCCGTTGCATGCTCCTGCCCCTGTTTCCCCCCGGAGACGCCAGCGGGGGCGACCCGCGAACGGACGGCTGCCCCCGACGTTTCGCACTCCTCGCCCACGACCCTGGCGCAATCTGCTGAGTCCGGACGTGAGTATATCGCACCCGTCGGTCGCCCCGCTATTTGGGCTAGTTGGGCTAGCTACCCTGGCGCGGGACGACCGACGGAGCGACCTAGACCTAGAAGTGGAACAAGTTGACGATGGTGTTCGGGTCAATCGACGTGGTCGTGACAATCGTGTCGTCGCCCGGCCGCCGCACGACCACCTGGGCCTCGGAGGCGATCTGCTTGATCTCAAGCAACTGGAGCGCCTGCTCGCGGTTCACCACCACCATGACCGTGCTGCCCTGCACCGTGTAGACCAGGAGATCCTGCAACGTCGTCTGGCTGATGCAGGTACCGCCCTTGCCGGGAAGCTGGCACGCCGCCACAAGGATGTCGATATGGTCGCCCGGCACAGCGATCGGCTTACCTGCCGCTCCTGTCGCCGTGGTCAGCTCCATCGTCATCAACACCTGCCCGTTGCCGAGCTTGCCAGGGTTGATGTTGGTCAGGCTCCCCGGACCGCCAGTGCCGACGTCCGCGAGGCGCTCGTCGGGCTTGCGCAGGATCTCGCCCTGTAGGAAATCTCCGACGACGACCTTGTTGGTAAGCTGGGCGTTCAGGTCATCCTGCGACTTCCACGGGAAGGCGTCCGCAGGGGCCGCATCTACCGGCACCTGCTTGGTGACAAAGGCCTGGCTGATGAGGATGTATTTCTGCGTTGGGTCCTGAGTTGCCGGGAGCTGCGCCACGAGGATGCTGTTGGACGGCAGCTTGATGGCCGATTCCACGACCGTCGTGAGCGACGGACCCGTGGACGTGGCCTGACTCACGATGAAGATGACGATAGTGCCGGCGGCAAGCGCCAACAAAACGCCCAGAAGCATGAGAGGCCGGCCCCCGGTTGACCGTGGGCGTGGCGGACGAGCTGGAGCAGTCATGGTCGAGCGACCTCCTGTAGTGCGCCAAGCGAAAATAACCGAAAGAACGGCACACCGTGCCGGTTGAGAATCATCCTAAGCGACTTCGGACTTCACCACGGCGGGTCAGAATTACGCCTGCTCCGCCAGCCGGCGAGGAACCGAACCGGGGCCGACGGACAATACCGCGTCTTCGGCCCCTACGCGAGTCAGTTCAGCGCCTACAGGTTGTTGTTGATGTTCTTGAAGATGGAAGCGATCTGCGGCCCAAGCAGAATGAGTGTGCCGATGACCACCACCGCGACCAGCGCGATGATCAGCGCATACTCCACCAGTCCCTGACCACGGGCGCGCGAAAACAAACGATCCAGCATGCCGTAAATCCCCTCCAAGAACCTCACTCACCTGCGACGCGCTGTCGTAGCCTGCGAGCCACCGCCCACTGCCCACGCGCCACCTTCATACTGCCCGCTGGCGGGCGTATCCCGGCACGAGCGCCATAGCGCCCATCTCGCGGGAGATCAAGTAGTCCGGAGCAGGCGCCCGGTGGGCACGCCGCTCCCTTCACACTTGCTCACGAAGAAACAACGCAGGCTCACCACAGCAGTAACGTCCCCGTGGGTAAGAAGTCGTACCCCCTTCCACCACCACACCACGCATTTTCCTACCAGTGATCTGCCCTGTCGCACCGCCGCTGCCACCACCACTCCGAATTGCGCAAAATCAATTCGTGTCCTCCTTCCGCCTTATGTCTCGTATCGCGCCCCAAACGATAAGGCCCCGGCGCCTCGGCGCCGGGGACCTGCTGGCAAGCGATCTGCCGCTAGCCATCCTGATCCATCTTGATCCATCCGTGCTTGAGCGCGTGGACCACCGCCGCGGTGCGGTCGTTCACGGAGAGCTTCTTCAGAATGGACGTGATGTGATTCTTCACCGTCTGATCGCTGATCTTGAGCGACTTCGCGATCTCCTTGTTGCTGTTGCCGCGTGCGATGTAGTCCAGAATCTCGATCTCGCGGGTGGAAAGTGGCGAATACAGCGGCTGGACTTCAGGCGGCTCTTCGGCCGTCATCTCGCGGAAGCTCCGCAACACCCGGCTCGCCACGGTCGGTCGCGAGAGCACGTTGTCGTTGATGATGTACGAGCCCCGGCTGACCTTGCGCACCGACTCCACCAGATCTTCGGGCGAGATGCCTTTCAGCAGGTACGCCGCGGCGCCGAGCTTCATGGATTGGAAGAGCTGTTCCTCGTCCTCGAAGGCCGTCAGCATCACGATGGCGACGCGCGGCGAGCTGTGGCGAATCTGCCGGGCCAGCTCCAGCGCATCGTTGGTCGAGAGCAGCGCGTCGATCAGCACCACGTCGGGCGAGAGCTGCTTAGCCAGCTCCAACCCGCTGCGGCTCTCAGACTCCTCGCCAACGATGACGCAGTCGCCTGAGCCCTCCAGGGCCCAGCGGCACCCCTGCCGGAACAATGGATGCTCGTCAATGATCATGACGCGAATCGAGTCCATGCCTCTCCCCCAACTCGAACCGGACTGCCGCGATGAGTCCTCCGCCGATGAGCCTACCCGTCCTGGGGACGCGCTCGCCGTAGTATACGCGCACCCCCGGCACGCTACCTATCCTCTAGTACTAGCTCAAGAGTCCCGCTTCCTGGCGGCTGCGTGAAACATCGCAAATATCGCGCGCCGCCCCCTTGGCACGCGGGCGGGCGGTCGCTCGCGGCGCCCTGATGATTCTTAGTTAGGAACCGCCAGAACCGCCGCACGCCTCCTTGTCATCTCACACGCGCGAAAAGACATGGGACGCCCGCCTCCACACCGAGGCAAGCGCCCCATCTCCGCGCCCCTTGCGGCGGTACTCCTACGCGCCGAAGTTGCCCATCATCTCAGTGATCTCGCCCGCAAGCTTGAGCGCCTCATTGAAGGGACGCTGCCAGACGTTGCGGCCAAAGATCAGGCCAGTGCCGCCGTTTTCCATAGCGATGCGCGCCTTGGTGACCACATCGCCCTCGCCCTGCATCTCACCGCCACTGAAGATCGTGAGCGTCTTGCCCGCCGACTCGACCACCATACGCACCGCGTCCTCGCGTGAAACCTGCATCGTGTTGTACGGCGCGGGTGCCGTCGCGTCCTTCTCCGGATTGATCTTCGGCACGTTCACCTTCACGACGTCGGCGCCAAGCTCGTTGGCCACACGCGCCGCGTAATCCACCGCGTAGAGACTATCGCGGCCGCCCTTCGCGTCGATTGCCTCGCCGCGCGGGTAGGCCCAAACGATAATGGGCATGCCATAGCGGTCGGCATCCTCGCGCACCTTGCGGAACTGGATGAAATCTTCGGACTGCAGCGGCGAGCCGACGTAGAGCGTGTAGCCAACCGCGTCCGCGCCCAGCCGCACGGCGTCCTCGACGGAAGCGATGACCGGCGAGATGGGCTGCTTATCTGAGGGAATCTCGGTCTTGCCGTTCAGCTTGAGGACGAGCGGCACCTGTCCGGCATACTTCGCCATGTACTTCTCGGCAATGCCGATCTGGAAGACGATGCCGGAGAAGTTGCCCTCCTTCGCAAGGCGCAACTGGAAATCGGGATCCTTGGCGTCGGGGTTCACGAAGAAGTCGCGCGGACCATGCTCCAGACCCTGATCAATCGGCAGCAGAAGCAGCGTGCCATTGCCTGGGCCATACTTATACATGAGCTTGTGGAGCCGCGTCCGCTTACCAATGCTGAGGTCGAGATCGGCCAGTGTAGGCCGCTTAACGAGCGTCGTCGCCATGCGATTCTCCTCCGGAGCGCCCCTGCCGCCGATGGCTCCATTGCCACGCGGTCGGGCTTGGTAGAAACCCCGAAAAATGGGCCAGAAACAGTATATCATCCGCCGTTCGGCCCACGCCAAACACGCGCCGCCGCGAGAGCCGCGACATACCTGCCCACACGCAATAGCTCGCTTGCTTTGTTTGACACCACATCCCGCCCGGCCTATACTGCGGTGGACGGAGGCGCATCGCCGCGCCGGACCTCGGCAAGCCGCGCGGGTGCGGACAGTGTGGATGCATTCCCAGGGAGACACCCGTGCAACAAAACCTCCGTATTCCGGGGCCGACCCCCATTCCGCCGCAGGTGGCCGAGGCGCTCGCCAGGCCAATGATCAACCATCGCGGCCCCGAGTTCGCCGCGCTCCTCGCGCGTGTCACCGACGGCCTCAAGCATTTTTTCCAGACTGAGCAGCCCGTTCTCGGCTTCCCCTCCGCCGGCAGCGGCGTGTTGGAGGCCGCCGTCGTCAATAGCTTCTCCCCCGGCGATGCGGTGCTGGCCGTCACCATCGGCGTCTTCGGCAACCGCTTCGCCAAGATCGCCGAGACATACGGCGTCGCGGTCACGCGGGTCGAGGTCCCGTGGGGTCAGGCCGCAAACCCTGACGAGATCGCCTCCCGGCTTGACGCGCTACCGAACGCACGCGGCGTCTTGCTGACGCACAACGAGACCTCCACCGGCGTCACCAACGACCTCCAGGCGCTCGCGAGCGCCATCCGCGCACGCCGCCCGGACATCCTCATCCTGGTGGACGCGGTCAGCTCCCTCTCTTGCGTAGACCTGCGCATGGACGAGTGGGACCTCGACGTCGTCGTGACCGGCTCGCAGAAGGGCTGGATGGTGCCGCCCGGCCTCGCGATGATGGCCCTCAGCTCCCGCGCCTGGGACGCCGCCGAGCGCGCCACTTTGCCGCGCTTCTACTGGGACGCGCGCACCGTGCGCAAATCGCTTGAGAAGGGTCAGACGCCGTACACGCCACCTGTCAACATCTACTTCGGCCTCGACGTCTCGCTTGAGATGATGCGCGCCGAGGGGCGCGAGGCCATCTTCGCCCGCCACCGGCGCGTCGCGGACCTCACGCGCGCCCGCGCGCGTGGGTTCGGCCTCCAGCTCTTCGCCGATCCCGCCCACGCCTCCAATACTGTGACGGCCATCCGCGTCCCCGAAGGGATCGAGGCCAAAGCGCTCACCAGGGCGCTGCGCGAGCGGGAGGGCGTCGTCATCGCCGGCGGCCAGGAACGCCTCGAAGGGCAGATCATTCGCGTCGGGCACCTCGGCTACGTCCATGAGTCAGAGGTCGAGGCGTGCATGGATGCCATCGGGCGACAGCTCGCCGCTCTCGGCCATCGCGAGCCGGTCGCATCGGCAGATGCCCCGCGCGCCTAGCCTCCTCGCGCGACGACGATGCGCAGATGGCCGCGCCGTGTGGCGCGGCCATCATCGTTCATACAGACACCTACGCCGCCAGCGGCCAGCCGGCGAGAGGAGCGACAGATGCTGAAGAGTGAGCGACACGACGACACAGCCGAGCGGCCATCTTCGACCGGCGGCCCGCGTGTGCTGGTGGCGGATCCCATCGCCCGCGAGGGCCTGGCGCCGCTGGTGAACGTCGCGACGGTCGAGGAGCACACCGGGCTCTCCGCGGATCGCCTGACGCAGATCATCGGCGACTACGACGCTCTCATCGTCCGCAGCGAGACCAGGGTGACCGCTCAGGTGATCGAAGCGGGCGAGCGCCTTCGTGTCATCGCGCGGGCCGGCGTCGGCGTGGATAACATCGACGTCGAAGCGGCCAGCCGCCGGGGCATCGTCGTCGTCAATTCGCCCACCGGAAACATCGCCGCCGCCGCGGAACACACCGTCGCTCTCCTCATGGCCCTCGCACGGCACATACCAGAGGCCAACTCTGCCTTGCGCGCCGGCCGTTGGGAGCGCTCGCGCTTCGTCGGCACAGAGCTTCGCGGCAAGACGTTAGGCATCGTGGGCCTGGGCAAGGTCGGCGCGGAGGTCGCGCGTCGCGCCGGTGAGGGCGGCCTGGGCATGCGCCTCGTCGCCTCGGACCCCTACGCCTCCCACGAGACCGCGCGCAAGCTCAACGCCGACTTGGTCGCCCTCGACGATCTCCTTGCACAGGCCGATTTCCTCACCATCCACACCTCGCTCACCGCCTCCACCCGCGGCCTGCTGGGAGAGCGCGAGCTTTCGCTGATGAAGCCGGCCGCGCGGATCGTGAACTGCGCTCGCGGCGGCGTGGTTGACGAGCAGGCGCTGCTCGCCGCACTCGACGCCGGCCAGCTCGCCGGCGCCGCGCTCGACGTCTTCACGAAAGAGCCGCCTGAGCCGGGCAGCGCGGCCCGCGCCCTCATCGAGCATCCCCGCGTCGTCGCCACCCCGCATCTTGGCGCCTCGACCGAGGAGGCCCAGGTGCAGGTGGCCGTGGACGTCGCGGAGCAGGTGGCGGAGATTCTGCGCGGCGGCGCGGCGCGAGCCGCCGTCAACGCCCCGATGATCCTCCCCGAAACGCTGCGCCAACTGCAGCCGTGGGTGGCGCTCGTGGAGAAGCTTGGCCGGCTCTACACGCAGCTTCACCCAGGCCCGTTGCAGCGAGCCGAGCTCGTCATCGGCGGCGAGATCGCCCAATACGACACTCGCCCCCTCACCGCCGCGCTCATCAAGGGCCTCCTCGAATCCGTCTCCGAGGCCCGCGTCAACCTCGTCAACGCACCCGTCCTCGCGAAAGACTGGGGACTGGACGTCGTGGAGAGCCGGTCCACCACTCCGGAGCAATACACCAACCTCGTAACGCTGCGCGTACCCGCCTCAGGCGACACCACCACGCACAGCCAGCTCGCCGCCACCATCACTTGGGGTGAGGAGCGCATCGTCCGCGTGGACCAATACGCCACAGACTTCGTGCCGCAGGGACATATCCTCTTCTGCCACAACGTGGACCGCCCCGGCATGATCGGCCGCGTCGGCACCATCCTGGGCGACGCGGGCGTAAACATAGGCCACATGGACGTCGGCCCTGTCGCCGGCCCGCACTCGCGGCGCGGCGAGGCTACCGGCGGCGAGGCGTTGATGGTGCTCTCCCTCGGCGATGCCGTGCCAGACGACGCCATCGCTCGCGTCCGCGCGACACCCGACATCTTCGGCATCACCAGCGTTGTCCTTTAACGGGACGACCAGCGCGCCACCCACACGGACGCGCATGGTGACGCGCCACCACAAACCTCACGACACCGACAGGTCCCTCCCCGCTCGACAGGCTAGCCAGTTTCCGCTATGCTGGTGCGGCTGAAAAGGGAGGTGACAGCATGTCGGTAGGAACCAAAGACCTAATCGCCCAACGTGAGCGCATCCGCCGCCCCTCGGTAAAGCTCGAGAGGCCCCCACAGCGCGTGACGCAACCGGCGGCCACGCCAAAGCGCGGCTGGCTCGATCCTGAGGTCGTGGCCGAGGCCGCCTCCCTTCTCCGCTCGCTCTCCGCCGCGACGCGCCAACTCACCGACGCATTGGACGTCGCCGGCTACCCCCAGCGCGAGCGCGCCTCAGACACCGCCCGCCTCTCTGCGCTCGCCTCCGGCCTACCGCCTGTCACCCTAGAAGACCTCGTCGAAGCCCTGGAACATCTCGCCGGGCAGAGCGGCCCCGCCGCCCTGCTGCGCGACGCCGAGACGGTCCTCTCCCTGCCGGATGAGGCCCGCGAGCTCACGCATCTCGTCAGCCCACTCACCGCAGTCGCCGCCGGCAAGCGCCTCCCACGCCACGCCGGCAGCCGCGTCTCAGCCTCACGCATAACCTTCTCGGTCAGTCAGGCTCCGGTGCGCGCAGCGCTCTCGTATGTCGGTGGCACGCTGCGCCGCCTTGAAACGCTCCCCCTCGCGCGGCCCGAGCTCACCACATTGCGGCACGGCCGGCCGCGCCGCTCAGAGCCGACGCGCGCCGCTTCCGGCATCCTCCTCGGCACGCTGCTGCTCGGCATCCTCGCCGTTCTGGCTATCCTGCTCGTCATGCTCACGTCGGCGCC
>CAYYCB010000060.1:0-6760 GCA_964469715.1 uncultured Ktedonobacterales bacterium
AGCCGGCCGAGCGCCCAGGCGGCGTGCCCACGGACGAGCGGCTCCGGGTCGTCGCGCAGCGCACGGGCGAGCGCGGGGATCGCCACAGGATCGCCGAGATTGCCGAGGGCGATGCAGACGTTGCGTAGCAGACCGCGACGTTTAGCACGCTTGATGGGACTGTGGCGGAAGCGCTCGCGGAAGCCTTCCTCGTCGAGCGCGAGCAGGGGGATGAGCGCCGGGCTGGAGCCGACGACAGCGCGCGGGCGAAACTCCAGTGGCTCACCCTTCCCACCGAGGCGTCCTGCCGTCCGCTGGCGCGTCTCAGCGACGCGATTGACGGGACACACCTCCTGGCAGATGTCGCAGCCGAAGATATGGTTGCCCATGAGCGGGCGCAGCTCAATTGGGATGGCGCCGCGATGCTCGATGGTCAGATACGAGATGCAGCGGCGGGCATCGAGCACGTACGGGGCGACGAAGGCCCCGGTGGGGCAGGCATGGAGGCATATCTCGCAGCGCCCACAATTGGCAGCGAGCGGCCGATCAGGCACGAGCGGCAGGCTCGTCACCAGCTCGGAGAGGAATACCCATGATCCCCAGCCTTTGGTGAGAATGTTCGTATTCTTGCCGTACCAACCGAGGCCGGAACGCTGCGCGACGGCACGGTCAACCATGCGACCTGTATCCGTGAAGAGTATGGTCTTCTCGTCGCCCGGCGGCGCGAGGGCGCGAATCTCGGCCGCAAGCTTGTCGAGCCGCTCCCGGATGACCTCGTGGTAGTCCTCGCCCCAGGCGTAGCATGAGACGCGCCCGTGTGGATCCCGTGGGACGGTGGCATCGCGCGGGGCGTCCGTGAGATAGAATGTACCGAGGGCGACGACGGCGCGAGCGGCGGGCAGGAGGGCGCGGGGATTTGCGGCCACCTCGGCGCGGGCGGAGGTGAACCAGTCCATGCCGGTGAAGTGGCCGGCGGCGATACCCTCTTTGAGGGACGCCTCGGCCTCGGGCATGGGATCGGCCGTCGCGACGCGCACAACATCGAAGCCGAGCGCGAGCGCACGGTCCTTGACGTGATCGGTCAGACTCTGCGGGTCCATACTCGTTGCCGCTCGCGGTAGTGGGGTCGGGGCCATTCTCACAGTATAGCGCGGCAGGCGCGGGCACGCTGAACACCATCACTGCGGAGTAATGTTCTGATGCCAGGCCCCACATGGCAGGGGAACCGCATCCGTGCGACGCGTCTCAATTAGGACCTGTCTGCTATTATGTCCAGTCCGTTGGTACTAGGCGATTGAGGGCAGGGGAGCGGGCTTCCTATACTGGCCTCACAGGCGGTTGGGCGCCGGATCCGGCGGGCGGGAGGGTGAGGACGATGGCAGACACGCAACGTCGCGCGCAAGTTGCTGAGTTGGTGGAGCAACACCGACGCGAGCTGAGCAAACGTCCGGACATCAGCCAGCGGATGCGTAAGCTTTCCGAGTCGAGCGGCCAGCACCCGAAAGGTCCGCTCAAGCAGCGACGCGGCCCCACGCTCACACTGCTTCTCGGCACGATTGCCGTGATAGGGATGCTGCTCTGCGTCGGCAGCGCGGCGACCGTGTTGATAGGGAGCCTTTGGGTGCAGGGACAGCTCGGCGATCCTTCGGTCACCGTGCAGAACTACTACACGGCCCTCAAGCAGAAGAACTATTCCAGCGCCTACACCTATCTCTCGAAGAAGGCGCAGGGCCAGACAAGTCTCGACGCCTTCTCCGACGCCTACGGAAGTTATGACCGGGTAGACGGCATCATCGAGCAGCACATCGTCACGTCTACCAAGATCACCTCCGACACAGCCGTTGTCATGGTGACGATCGTGCGCCGTGGGCGCGACCGAGCGCAGCAGCAGAGCGTGCAGCTTGTCAAGGAGGGGAGCGACTGGCGCATCGACGGACTTACCCTCACAGGCAACATACCCATTCCCACGGCCACGCCGTGAGTCGCTGACGTGCAGATACCACCAACACGCACGCCAGGCGGCCCTATATCAGCGTGTCGTCAGTGTGTGATCGCGGGGCTGAACTGGCTGCGCACTGCTTCTACGATGTCATGCGGAGTGAGGCGTCCCTTATCGAGCACAGTTCTGACAAATAGCTCGGGGCCAGGCCATGGCGGGTTTTCGAGCGCGGTCAGCAGCAGGGCCGGAGCAGGCTTCCGATCTGCGTCGCGCTCCGCGAGGCGAAGCGCCTTGAGCATCTGCACCCCGTTCATGCCGGGCATGATCATATCCACCAGGAGCAGGTCCGGCGCGGCACGCAACGCAAGCTCGAAGCCTTTCTCGCCGTCTTCGGCGAGCAGCACCTCATAACCCGCAGCCTTGAGCACGAAGCTATACAGATGGCGTACGGTGCGAGAATCGTCCACGATGAGGACACTGCGGGCAGCCGGCGCGGCGTCCGGCGCAACCACTGGCGGCGCCTCCATCACATCCGCGGGGAAGCCTCCGAAACCTCCCGCCGTCGTCTCGTCCCGCTCGACGTACTCACTCTGCATCATAGTTCGCGCCTTTCACCGGATTCCCATGTCCTCTGTTGCGTCCGCGACAGGGCGCACAACACGAGCCGCCACGCCATGAAACGGCGTGTTTCGGGTGACGAAGGGAACGTGAACGCGCGACGCGATCAGCCGACGAAGCGGAACGAGGTGAGCATTGGTTGCAGGGTAGAGGTGTTGAGTGCGGCGAAGTCACCCTGCGATGCGGCGAAGACGATAGCGTACCCATGGCCCATGTGGTGGCAGCCGAGGATGGCCATGTGGAGCTGAGCCCCATCCTTGGTCGTAACGTCGAATTCCCGGCGCGTCCAGGCTTCGCCGCCGATGTGGACGATGGCGGCGCCGCTGGTCTCTTTGAACGTTTCGCCCGCCTGCTTGCCTCCGCTCACCTCGGCGTCGACGATGACGCTATCCTGGAGCGGGTCGAAACTTGTCGCCCGCTCTAGACTGAGGTAGGGCAGGCCCTCCTTGGCGGAGAAGGTATCGGTATAGTCGCCGCTGTCGGCCGCCTTTTTCAGCGTCCAGTCTTTGGGATAATTGACGATGTAGGCCGACGTATCGCTCTGGTAGAGCGTGTAGTTGGGGAGCGTCGTCGGCGTCGGGCCGGGCGTATAGGCGATGAAGGTCGAGTTAGGGGCCGCGGAACTCCTGCCGGATTGCCCAATGGTTCGCGTCATAAGAAGCATCGCACCCGCCGCGATGGCCGCCGCGAGCAGCGCCACCGCGAGGAACATCGGTGCGCGGCTCTTGCCACGAGCGGGCCGTGCGCCTCCTCGGCGCGCAGTGTTTTTCGCGCCACTGCTCCGCCGTGCCTCACGCGGCCGTCCGGTACGCGGCTGCGCCACGGGATATTGTTCGCTCGGGGCCGCGCCCCATCCCGCGGATTCATTCGCCCATCCCATCGGCGCGGCAGCTTCCGCTTCGAGCGCAGGCATGCCCCAGGACTCTTCCACGGGGAGAGACGCGCGCCGCTCGCGTGGTGTGCGACTGCCGCCGCTCGAGGCACCACGCCCGCGACGGTCAGCATAACCGTCGCTGCCGTACGCCTCAGAGGCGCCGTACGCCCCGTTTTGCCCTTCGGCCTCGCGCCAGGAGCGCTGGTCGCCACCATCATCGGACCCGCGCTCATAGCCGCGACGCCCATCGCGGCCATTGTCCTCCTGACGACTCGAACGCCCATATCCATCGGGCGTTCGGCCACGCGAGGATGAGCCTTCGCGGCTCGTGCGTCTTGCGGAATCCCGTTCGTCGCGCGAACGTCCGGCGTATGACGCGGAGGACCCAAGAAGCCCACGTGGCATGCGGGAATCGTTGGAGGAGTCATCGCGTCCGTCGTCGGCCTGGCGCGGTGCAAAGCCGCCCGTGCCACCACGGGCAGTCGGCGGGAAGAGACGCTCTCGACCGCCGTTGCCCTGGCCGTCGTAATTGGTGCGGCCAGAGCCACGCCGCCCGCGCTGGTAACTGGAATCGTCGTCCTCACCTCGCGCGGCGCGAGGCGTACGCACTGGCGCCTCCACGGCGTCATCCTGTTCGGCATCCCACGAGGCGTCGGAGCGGCCCTTTGGCATGAGCGCACGCGATGGAGCGCCACGAGAGCGGCCCTGACGGTCGCCCAATGCGCCCTCAGTCTGCTCTCCACCGAGCTTCACGCCACAATATATGCAGAGTTTGGCGCCATCCCGCACCGTCGCTCCACAGCTCCAACATTGCATAGCCGACTTCTCCGCGCCCCTGCCCTGCGCGCCAGCCGCATCCTCGGCGGCGCTGGCCCTGCCGGATCACACCCTCGCATGTCAGCGGCCATCTTCGACCGCGGGGCACTCCGGCAGCGCCAGTATAGCATACGATGCCGGCTTGGCATATCCGGCTACGAAGGTCCGTAACCGCCGAAGGTCCCGCTCAACTATAGTCTATTGAGCGTAGATGCGACAGAGCGTTAGCCAAAATCGCGCGCATGGCGCGACGACGGATGTGCGCGGCTTCGAGGAGCTTCAGGCGAACGCGCGCACCGCCTGGAGAGGCGCGCCGTTGCGGCGGCAGAGGGCACGCACGGCGGCGGCCAGGTCATCGATGTCGAAGGGCTTGGGGAGGTAGGAGGCGCCGAGCGCGGTGAGCTCAGCTCGCTTGTGCTCTAGCTGATAGGGAGAGACGCCACTCACAACGAGCACGCGCGGCGGCAGCAGCTCGCGCCGGGCAGAGAGCTCGCGCAGCAGCGTCGCGCCACCGTTTCCGATGCGCACGTCGCCGATGCCGAGATCCATCAACAGAAGATCGAACGGCATTCTATCCGCCGCCGCCGCGGCCAGCGCATCCAGGCAGGCGCCCGCGCTGCGCGCGATGGTGAGGTCATAGACCTCACACTCCTCGGGGTCGCTCAGCACGAGGTTGTAGAGCGTCACCGTGTCAGGGTCGTCCTCAGCGATAAGCACGCGGTAGCGGCCGGCAGCAGCCACAGTACGCGTATTCGCTGTACGACTCTCGTCTTGTGCCCCGCCAAAGCCCCTCGCTCGCGAACGCGCGGCCGCGACCCCTCGCGGGCCATTCGCTCTCGCGCTTTGCGTCGCGGGACCTGCCGCCGGTTGCGCGGCGGCACGCGCGAGCAGCAGCAAGGCCAGCTCGACGCGCCGAAGTCCTTCGCGCGTGGCAAGCGTGGCGGCCACCCCTCGCGTGCCAGCCTCGCCACGGAGGAGGCGCGACACGATGGCACGATTCACCCCCAGCGCCCGCGCGAGAGTTTCTTGTGAGCATCCAATGGCGCGGCGTTGCGCATCGAGCGCCGCCAGCGCGGCGATGATCGCCGCGCGCTCGCCAGCCGATCCTGCGGACCCCGCCAGTCTACCCTGTTGGTTCAGCCGCGGGCCCGCGTATCGACTCCCCGACTGCTCGCTTGCCCGCCGTCCTCCGGCCGCGATGACTGCCGCCTTCGCGCGCCCCGACGCACCCGTCGCCATGTGTCCAGTATCCTTCCGCCAACCAATCACCACACGTCCGCACATCCCACTGCCAGGCTTCGTTCGAGACCGCGCCGCCTTTGAGCGGATTACCGCCCTCACCGAGTCATCCGTTACGCCATGCCGGAGGTATCGCGCTTGAGGCGCGCTGCCGGCGGGTCCGATGCGCGAGCGGGGGAGAGGATGGGGCCGGCTACGTGTCGCGTGCCCGTTGTCCCGTCGCGCCTATATCGCGGTCTTCAAATACATATTATAGTATGTTAAACCACACGTCAATCCTTTGTGTAATCCCCTGCGGTGGCCCATTGGTCCCGCTCCTAGCGGCCCGATGTCGCAGGTGGTCCTACGGCAACCATCCTAACTTTCCTATTTCCCTCCACACTTCGTAGGCAACTCGGCTGTAGCATGCTACAATCGCGGCGCTGTTCCTCGATCTTCACTGGAGAACTGAGCAGCCAAAGAACTTATGGCGCATATGCGTAACGGCAAGGTATGCCGTGTGGCGCTTCGGCAGCGGGCCAACTTCCGGGACTCCACCCGGCCCCCGCCGGACACCACCAACGTCTGCGGCCCGGGAGAACGCTCAGGTGGAACCTCCCGCGGCCCTGGTCCTGGAGGACGCGGGCAGTGGCGAACGGTGATCATTACGGCAACGACGACGGCGACAGTCTCGATAACATGAGCGCCCTCTCCGGCGGCCTCGGGCCTGTCGACGACTGGTGGAAGGGCCGGCTCTCCGGAACACCAAACAGCAGCTCGCTCTCGATGCCGGGAGCGTCGCAACTCTCCGGAGAGTTCTCCACTGGCTCATCTATCGGCGATATCGAGGCCATGCTGACGACGCCCCTCGAAGGGCTGCCCCAGCCCGCCCCCACCGCGCCGCGCGACGCCACCGTTCGCCCCGGCGTGCCCGGCACACCTCACCTCTCCACCCAGCCACCCGCACGCGGCAATCAGCCGCCGGCTTCCCGGCCGGCCGAGGATTATACGAGCGTCGCATTGCGCCAGCGCCGCGCCGAGGACGAGCGCATGACCGGACGGCGGTGGCCCGGAAACGGCGTCGCCTATCCCGGCAGCGCCCAGGAGGCCGCGTTCTTCGAGCAGCTCGCCATCGCGCTTGGCGAGGCCGAGCCGCGCGTGCTGGCACGCGAATGCGCGCTGCGCTACGTACGCTCGTCACGCATCCCCGGCGAGGATGAGCTTGCCGCCACCGACATCTACTCCATCCTCTACTACGGGCTTGGCCTGACCGTGCGTCCACTGGATTGCACTGGACTGCCGCAGGCGCTCGCGCT
>CAYYCB010000060.1:6860-14104 GCA_964469715.1 uncultured Ktedonobacterales bacterium
CGGGAGATTCCCGAATTGCAGATGCGCTATCAAGCTGCCGCGCGCATGTTCCATCTGGCCGCCGTCCAGGCCGGGGGCAATGTGCGCGGCGGCCACATCCCCGATGTGCAGCCCATCTATGTGCAGCTCTCGCTCTAGCGCCTGTTCTCCGAACCTGCAACACGGCCCCCTCCACACGATTCACGCATGGGAGGGGGCCGTGCTTCGTAACAACGGCTGAGTGCTCAGCGCGTGCTGCGCTGCGGCTCGTATTGCTGCTCCGGCATGGACGGCTGCGGCTGAGCCGGAGTGGGCGCTGCGGGAGCCGGCTGCGCCACCTCGGGCGCCGTGCGGCCGTAGGCAAGCTGCTGGGCCTGGCGCTCCAGAGACGCCTTCATCTGCGCGCGGATGGCCTCAGGCAGATAGGCATAGGTGTCGATCTCGCGAAGCTGGCGCTGGATCTGCTCATCGCCGACGCCGGGCGAGGGTGCGTAGAAGAAGTCATCGGCAGTGAGATAGCCCGCCTCCAGCAGCACCTCCGTGGAGTGCCGGCCAAGCGCGCGTGCGAGCTCGCGGCAGCTCTCGGGAGTGGGCAGCACAGGGTTCTCGTCGCGCAGATAGCGGCCGAGGCTCACTTCTTCGACGTGCGCCCCCAGGCTCTCGGCGTACCGGGCAAACTCGCTCACTAGATAACGATCACCACGGCGCTGATAGAAATCCAGCCGCCGCAGCTCGGCACGGAGCCAGTCGCGGAAAGCGTACCGCCGCTGCTCGTCGATGGTATAGCGCATGCTGCTACTCCCTCTCCAACGTCCATCTGCCACACCGCCGCATGGGCCGCACCTGTCGAGCGCAGCCGCCTAGTCGCGACACTATCATTGAGCACATATACTTGCCGTACTCAATGATATACAGTAGGATACCACGGTTAACTATAAGTTGCAAGCGTCTGCGCGCCGTCCGCGACCAAATGGTGCGGTCGCATGTCGCATCGTCGGGCACACCAATTCTCGTGCCAACGCTGCGTCCAATCTGCCTGCGCGCGATACTTCATGTACTAAGGCGGATCGAGGCGTGCCTACGGTAACACGTAGTACCCATCTAGAGCGTACAGTACGCCGCCGCTGTCGCCTCAGGATAGCACATACGTTCTATTCTGAGCGTGTGGCGGGCACCTCCGGCCAATAACCGCAGACCCGCGAGGATCAGGCGTATCAGCGTACGGCGACTGCGGCGCCGATCATGGCGGCCAGCGGCGCGGCGCTGGCGAGCGTGTAGTTGTGACCGGAGGCGACGGTGTAGAGCGCCTCAAGCTGCGCGGTGACAGCCGGCGCGGCATGCTGCCTCTCGACGTAGGCACGGCCGCTGCGCGCGACGGAGTGGCGCAGGTCGTCGTCCGCGAGCAGGCGCAGCACGAGATGGGCAAACCGCTCTGGACTGGCGCCCACGAGCAGATCCGCGCCGGGAATGGCGCGCAGGCTGGCGGCGACAGCGTCGGAGGCCACCACCGGCGTTCCCATCGCCATCGCCTCAAGCACTGAGCTCGGCGTTCCGACGGCGTAGGGCAGCGGGCTGAGCGCAACCGATGCCGCGCCGAGATACGGGCGCACGTCGGGCGCCTCGCCAGCAACGACCACGCGCGAGTCGCTCGCCAATCGAGACAAGCCGTACGGCAGCGGTCCACCGACAAGCGTGAGCGTGACGTCTGGGCGAGCACGCCAGATGCGCGGCATGATGTCGCGCAGGAGCACCTCCAGCGCGCGGCGGTTAGCCGGATCGCCGGGAGCGCCGCTGAAGACAAGCCGGTTCGGATGCCGCCGAACCACCGACGGCTGGAAATGGTCGAGGTCGACGGCGGTCGGCAGCACATGGGTCGAGGGGGACTCGTCAGTGATGGCTGGGGTGAAGGTCGAGCCGGCGTTGCGCGCGGCGAGCGCATGTTTGAGCTCGCCTTCGGTGCTCACGACCACATGGCGGAAGATCCGCAGCAGATGGCGCTCGTAAGGCTCCATGCGCTGCAGCTCCAGCCGCGCGGCAGCACGGTGCAGGCGGCCTGGACCATGCGCCCGGCGCAGGCGCAGCCTTCGCGCGCTGCACACATCGGCGTCCCAGATGACGGGAACTGGCAAGTTGCGGGCGATGGCCGCGGCGCGGAGCTGCTCCACATGCACCACTCCCACGTCACCGCGCTCGATCTCGCTCCAGAGCGCTTCGCGCAGCCGTGGAGATTCCCCGAAGGCCGCCTCCACCGGGACACCGCCAAGCAGGGCACGGGCCGTCCGCAGCGACGCGGCGGCGGGCTCCTCGAAGACGGGCGTCACCTGGATGCCGTGGGCGCGGAGCTGGCCGACGTCGAGGATGTCGCGGGGCGTGCGGCAGAGACACAAGACCGTCACCTCGTGGCGCCGCGCGAGCTGCGTGGCGAAGACGTACGACCGGGAACGGCTGCGAGCGGGCGGGCTAGCAGTCAGGAACACAATACGCATCGGGTCACCCCCACCTGGATGTGTTTGTAGGCTGCGCCGAGATTGGCATGGGAATAGGCAACGTCGTAGCGGTCACCGGCCAGGCGGCGTCCCTGCGCTACGAGTTGATGGGCAAGACGCGGCTCCTCCGCGATATGGCGCACGGCGTCGGCGATCTCACTGGGCGTGTCGGCGATCAGCGCATGCTGATAGTGCACGACCTCCAACCCCTCACTGGCGATAGACGGCGTCACGACGGGCACGCCAGCGGCGAACGCCTCGATGATGCCGGCGTGTGCTTGTCCGTCGCGCAGAGGGGGCGCCAGGTACACGTCGGCACGGTCCCAGACGGGCGCGGGAGCCGCACCCAGCGTGCGCAAACCTACCCCTTCCTGCTCGACCGCGAGCAAGCGGAGATCGCGTCCGTGGCGCGGCGCCGCCACTTCATAGCGAGCCGTTGGGAGCTGCGCCCGCACGCGCGGGAATACGTGACGGAGCAGCCAGGAGGCGGCCTCCGACTCGTGCTCGTCCCCGCGATGGAGAACCGTGAGCGCCTGCCCACGCAGCGGATCGCGCCGATCCCACGTATCGTCCCATTTCGTGACGTCGATGCCGACGGGCACGACATGCACGGACCAGGTCGCGCCGATAGCCTCCTCGATGGCAGCACGCTCGATACCGTTGCCCACGAGCGTCACGGTGGCACGGCGACAAGCCGCCACCTCCGCCTCGCGCAGCAGCCGCGCCTCGCGTTCGAGCAGCCAATGAAGCGGCGCATTCCCCTCGGACTGGGCGCGGCGCGCGATGGTGCGCCAGCTTAGGCCGCGCTCGTCCAGCACGATTGGTCCGGCCCAGAACGCCGGAACGAACCGCGCCATGCTGATGTCCGCCACGTGGATCACGTCTATCCGCTCCGCACGCAGCAGGCGCCCGACGGCCTCCCGTGTCGCCGCTACGTCGCCGCGGTTCAGCGCAATCGGTCGTCCCGTTGCCATGCTGGCGGCGAAATTGGCCGCGGCGCGCGGGAGGTTATCGCCATTCGGCGCCACCTCCACCCGCTCGCAGAGATCAAGCAGGGCATGCAGCGCATGGAGATCAACCGCTCCCCGACCACGGGCGAAGAGGAGCACCTCGTGCTCACGCGCCAGGCAATGCACCGTCTGCAACGTGGTGTTGGCAGGGCTTGCATCGGTCGGATCGGGGAGGGACGGCGCGAGCAGCAAAACACGCATGACGTACCTCCAGCCAAACACCCGCGATACACATTGCGCCACAGGTGTCGGAACGACTCTCTGCAAGCAGTATACGGACGGCGCATCGGTAAGTCTTTACTCTAGTACCATAATCTGCAAATGCGGTTCAGCGTACCTATATTCGTATGATGGATTAAGACACCCTCGAAAGAGATGCTAAAATCCAGAGCCGGCCTGCGCCGGAAGGATGGCGAACGATGTTCGATCTGCATGCCCACGTCTTGCCCGGCGTGGATGACGGCCCGCAAACCATCGAGGAGGCCATCACGGCGCTGGACGCCCTCCTGGTGGAAGGGGTTCGCGTGGTAGTGGCGACGCCCCGTTTCGACTCCGACCATGAACGACTGACTGCCGAGGACGTGCAGCGCCGGGCAAAGGCCCTGCGGCGGCTGGCACGCCGCGCCTTCCTCCCCATTCGCGTCTTCCCCGGCTGCGAGCTCCTTCTAGATGAGCAGGCGGAAGGCTGGCTCGCGAGCGGCGCCGCGGCCACGATCAACGATGGGCCATACGTGCTGGCCTCGCTGCCGCAGAGCCTCTTTACGCAGACGGCGCTGGCTCTCATCGCGCGCCTACGACGCGCGGGCTATGTTCCCGTGCTAGCGGAGATCGAGCGCAACCTCGCGGTCCAGCGCGATCCCGCGCTCGCCGCGCGTTTGATCGAAGCCGGCGCGCTGGGTCAGGTGTCGACCGCCAGCCTTGTCGGCGTGCATGGCTCCGCGGCTGCCGCCACGGCCGAGACGTTGCTGCGCCACGAGTTGGCCCATGTGCTCGCGTCGGGGCGACGCGGCGACGGCGACCGGCCTCCGCGAGTCGCCGAGGGGCTGCGCGCGGCCGAGGCGCTTGTGGGCGCACGTCGCGTGTGGGAGATGACCGTCGAGACACCGCACGCCATCCTGCGCGGCGCACCGGTCCCGGTGCGGGCAATCGCGCATCGGCATGCATGGGATGGGGACATCTGGGAACGGGACGCGGGCTAGCTTCAGACGCCGGCGGATTCGCGACGCGCGTTCAATCGGCGCAAGAGCGCCGGCAGCGCCTGCCCGGCGGGTGCGCGCAGCACCACGTCGGCGCGCTCATCAAGCGGTGTCGGTTCGAGATTGAGGATGAGCAACGGCACACCCCGCTCCAAGGCGAGCCGTGGCAG
The DNA here is from genome assembly GCA_964469715.1 of uncultured Ktedonobacterales bacterium. Classification (GTDB taxonomy): domain Bacteria; phylum Chloroflexota; class Ktedonobacteria; order Ktedonobacterales; family JADMIN01; genus CAWAWP01. Next base: position 11,702 of record CAYYCB010000060.1, read on the forward strand.
CCGCGCCGCCGGGAACACCCGCAGCGACGAGCCGACGACGAGAAAGAGATCGCAGGCCTCAACCAGGGCGTGTGCCGCCGCCAGGGCGGCCGCTGGGAGCGGCTGGCCGAAGAGGATGGTGGCGGCCTTGAATGGCCCGCCGCAGGCGCAGCGCGGATCCTCGTCGCCGCCCTCCACCCGCCGCTGCACCACCTCCATTGGCAGGCGCGCATCGCAGTGCTGGCAGGCCGCCTCCCTCGTCGTGCCGTGCAGCTCGATCACGCGCTCCGGTGATGCTCCCGCTTCCTGATGGAGCCGATCCACATTCTGCGTCACGATGCCCGCCAGGATGCCGCGCCGTTCGAGCTCGACGAGCGCATCGTGCGCCGCGTTTGGTCGTGCTTGCGCGATAGGACCGGCCAATGCGTGCCGTGTGCGCCAGTATTCGCGCCGGGCTTCGGCGTCTTCCAAGAAACGACGATAGGACACTGGCGGGCGTTCGCGCCACGGGCTATCTGGACTACGAAAATCGGGAATGCCGGACTCGGTGCTGATGCCCGCGCCTGTGAGCACGACCAAATGTCGAGCGTCCTCAAGGAACTCGGCCATGTCCGCGAGCGTGTCGCTCGCGCCCGCTTCGTCCCAGGCCACCCATGCGGAGTTCGATGCCCAAGCACTCGCCATATGCCCCTGCCAGACTTGCTCGTCATCTCCCGTCGTCGCCAGAGCATACCACTCCCACAGCGGGCCCTCGGGCCGCCGGAAGTCCATCGCGGGACAACATTTGTGACCTTTCGTACATATGTATGTCTTGTAATATGTATCCGCGTCTCTTGTGATTGGCGCGACGGAGCGCACCGAATCGCTAACATAGCTGAGTTCACAGACCGCGCTGCGGGTTGTTCTCGGGCGGATGAGGGCGGCGAATGGTGGTGGATGGAAGTGGCGAGCGGACGAGTATAAACGAACGAGTGTAGGTGATGCGTATGCGCACGCGAGACGCGCTCGCGCTAGCGAGCGCCACGGGATTACTAGCGGCGGGCGTCGGATGGGACGGCATCGGTGGGCCGACGGGCCTGCTCGCCGTCGCTGTCTTTGGCGCGGCGCTTGGCGCGAGTGTCGGCGCCTTTGAAGTGGCCGCGCTGGCGCGTCCGCGCGCCCTGGCCGCCGGGCTGGTCGCCTCCCTCATCCTGACGAACGCCCCTGCCCGCTGGCTCGGCATCCCGGCGCTAGGCGATCTCCTCGGCCTGCTCGTCCCCGGAGCGATTGCCGCGCTGCTGCTGCGCCCCGAAACTCGAGGCGCACTCCGTCCGTCCCTCGCTCATGCCGCCGTCGCCGTGTACGCCCTCGCGGCGCTCGCCGGAGTTGTGATGAGCCCGACTGGCGCGCACCTTTCTGCCTGGCTCGACATCCTCACGCCGGTCCTCCTCTATGTGGTGGGCCTGCTGCTCCTCGGCACACCTTCTGGCGACATCGGCGCTGGTGAGGCGCGTCGCTTCGAGTGGACCACCTGGGCGATTTCGATTGCGACGTTCGCGGTCGCGCTAGACATGCTCATATTCGGGCCAGGAGGTGAGATCGGCGCCGGTGGGGACGTGGCGGGGCTGGTAGGAATGGCGCTCGTGGTGGCGCTCGCATGGGATACGCGTCATCTGGTATGGAAAGCGGCGCTCGGCGAGCAACGCGGCTGGGCGCGCGTGGGCGTCTGTTCCGCGGCCATTGTCTACGCAGCCGTCCTCTGCGGAGCGCTCGGGCGCCTCGGCATGACGGGCGCTATCCTCGCGGCATCGGCCGGTCTTGTGGCCGTCGCCGCTGCGCGGCGGCGTCTCACTGAGGTGGCCGCCGTGCTTACCATCGGGCTGCTCATTCTCGGTATCGTGGCGCGCGGCTGGACGGCCGGCGTCGCCGCGACCGTCGTGCATGCCTTCGATGGGAACACCTGGGGTGCGGCCCTCTCCGCCGCCAGTGAGCGCCCGCTCGGCGGCGGCATGGATCTGGCCGTCACGCAGGGAAGTCTCTACGTGACTACACTGCGCGAGCTAGGGCTGCTTGGCCTGCTGGCGCTGCTTGCGGTGCTTGGCTTCGCCACGGCACAGTGCTGGACGGCCTACCACCTGCTGCGCCCCGCGAGCGGGCAGGCGGGAACGGCCCTCGCGGGGTTGGGCGTGGCCTTGTTCACGCTAGTGGGCGGCCTCTTTATCGATCCGCTGCGCTCCCCCGCGACGGGCACGCTCTTCTGGCTATTCCTGGGGATGGCCGGAGCGACGGCCGAGGCAGCACGGCGGCGACCAGCGGGCGCAGCAATAACGGAGGCACTGAGAGCGCATCCACTGCGAGTAGCGTACGTCGCCTATGGGAGTGACGCTGGCGAGGTGGCCCTGGCGCTTGGCGACTACCTGGCCGCGCTCGACCGGCGGCGGGTAC
>CAYYCB010000061.1:0-13980 GCA_964469715.1 uncultured Ktedonobacterales bacterium
CAGCGGGTCAGTGAGGCCGGCCTCGGCGAATCCCTTGAGGCGGAGCTGGCAACTGTCGCATTCGCCGCAAGCCTGGTCACCACCCTGGTAGCAGCTCCAGGTGAGCTCCCAGGGGACGCCAAGCCGGGTACCCTCGCTGACAATCTGCGCCTTGGTCATCTGGATCAGCGGCGCATGATAGCGGAGCCGACGGCCGTCCTCGGCGCCGGCCTTGGTGGCAAGGTTGGCTGTCTGCGCGAAGGAGTCGAGGAACTCAGGGCGGCAGTCAGGGTAGCCACTGTAGTCGAGGCTATTGATGCCAAGGAAGATGTCATCGGCGCCGATAACCTCGGCGTAGGCAGTAGCGAACGAGAGAAAGATGAGATTGCGGGCAGGGACGTAGGTGACAGGAATCCCGTGGCTGATCTCGTCTTCACCGCGACCGAGGGGCACGGCGATGTCGTCTGAGGTGAGCGCACTGCCGCCGAAGGCGCGCAGATCCACATCCACGACGCGGTATTCCTTTGCGCCGAAGTGCTCGGCGATGCGGCTGGAGGCCTCGAGCTCACGGGCATGGCGCTGGCCATAGCGGAACGAGAGCGCGTAAAGCTCGTAGCCCTGATCGGCGGAAATGGCCAGGACGGTGGAGGAATCGAGGCCGCCTGAAAGGAGGACGACGGCCTTGCGTGCTGTATCCATATGGTGCTCGTGCTCCCGTTCGTGCAATCTGGTGTGGCGCGCTCTGCGCCGATTCCTGATTGTATCGCATGCATGCGGCGCGACGGATGAGAGGGAAGGTGTGTTGAACGCTGACGACGTGCGGCTCAGCTCAGCGGCAATTGCCGCTTGACCGCTGCCCCCACCGACTGATATACTCGTCGAAAGTCCTTGAACGCGAGATTCGCGGAGGCCTGTCATGGTCACGCAGCCTTTTCGCCCGGTTGCGTCGTGTACGGAGTGCGGGCTGGAGTCCGCGGGGCGTTGCCCTACCTGCCATCGCACCGTCTGCGTCGATCACTTTGGTCGTGGCGAACACCAACCCTGCTCGGATCGACTTGCTGCCCACGCCGACAAGTATGTTTGCTACGTCTGTGGCGTGCCCGTGCGCCCGCAGCAGTGGTCCACAACGGTCTTTTTACATTACGTGGATTCAGGCAAGTGTCAGGGATGCGGGCGCTACATCTGCGACCAGCGCCACACTGCGGTTCAGGACGAATCGGTGAAAATCGAGCGCGACAGCCTGCGCAGCCACCGCTACCATATGACAACGCGCTACTGTAGCCTCTGCGCGCCCCTTCGTAAGGTAGGCGGACTCCTCGGTGCGGCCCGCTGGAGCACACTGGCGGTAACAGTTGCCGGCGCGGCATTTTTTGCGTTACAAGCTCTCAGGTGAGCGGGGCGATCTCACTTCAGAGATCAAGAGGATATCGAGGCGCGCGAGAACGGTTAGTGTACGCTTCGCACTTGCCTCACGATGAGCTCGCTGCCAGAATGGCCATCGGTGCTCACGACGTACCACAACAGTGCGCCGCTCGAATCCCGAACCGTCCCCAGGAGATCGCCGTGACGCAGGCCAGCCACTCCATACCCACCGCTGACGTCAATCTCGCCCTTGTGCGCTACCGCGAGTTGGTGACGGATGGGCTGCGAAGGGCGCTGGAGGACGCGCGCACGGCGACGTATCCTGCGCCGGCTGTGAACGATCTGCTGGCCTCATTCCACGGACAGGTGGAATATCATCTCGGCTGGCGCGACAAGAGCCTCAGTCCAACGGCGGCACATCCTGGCAAACTGCTACGGCCGGCGCTTGTGCTGTTGGCCGCGGAGCTTGGCGCGGGCCGGAGAGGTGCAGACGCACCGGGAAGGCGCGAGATAGCGGAGAGGGCGCTTCCGGCGGCGGTCTGCGTGGAGCTGGTGCATAACTTTTCGCTGATCCATGACGATATCGAGGATGGCGATGCCGAGCGCCGGCACCGTCCGACGCTATGGAAGCTCTGGGGCATGCCGCAGGCGATCAACACTGGCGACGGTCTCTTCGCGATGGCGCGCTCCTCGCTCTGGCGGCTGGTGGACACAGGGGTGGATTCGCGCACGGTGGTGCGGCTGGCGGAGCTTCTGGATCGGACATGCCTGGAGCTCTGCGAGGGACAGTTCCTCGACATGAGCTACGAGGGCCGGCAGGACGTTACAGAGGCGATGTATCTGGATATGATCGGCCGCAAGACGGCGGCGCTGATGGCCTGCTCGACGGAGATGGGTGCGACAATCGGCGCGCCGGGCCTGCCGGACGTTGCTGATGCGCTTGGGCGCTTCGGCCGGAGCCTAGGGATGGCGTTCCAGCTTCGCGATGACCTGCTGGGCATTTGGTCGGCGGAACTACTGGGCAAGGATGTGGCAGGGGACATCCGGCGCAAGAAGATGAGCCTGCCGGTGCTCCATGCGTTTGAGACGGCCTCGGACGCCGACCGCGAGACGTTGCGCGCGATCTATGCCGCGCCAGGCGCGGCGACGGAGGAAGAGATCACGGCGGCGCTCGGCGTGTTGGAGCGTACTGACGCGCGAGGGCGGGTACTCCAGGCGCTGCACGAGGAGGCGGAGAAGGCCCGCGCGGCGCTCGACAAGGCCACCGAGGATTCACCAGAGACGCACGAAGCGCGAGACCTCTTCGCCACGCTGCTCGCCTTCGTGACGGCAGTGGAGTGAGCATAGCGTGCAGGCGAGAGGGCGGCGAAGAAGCCAGAGCGGACAATGGGCCTGCGATTCAGCTTGCGCATTGGGATATGCTCTTCCGCTGGAGCCGCGCCTACCAGCTATGACACGATAATCCGGTACTAAACGCGCCGCCACTCGCAGGGATAGGCAGGCGGTGTACTTTCGGGTAGATGCGTCACTTCCGCAACCTCATCGCGTAGGTGGAATAGAACTTGCGGCAAGCTCTTCAGAGTGCTCGCAGAGTTAGTTTGGGTAGCCACCGGATAGTCGGCCTAGCCGCTTAGGCTAACCCGCTACCCAGGACGTTACTGCGCCTCAGCTATAACGTCATTTGACGTGAGCGGGCGTGCGGGGACGCAGTAACGTCCTATGTGGGGAGAGGTGTGGAGCTTGGTAGGGTTCGGTGTCTCTGAATACACGCTGGTCTTCCGGCGTGGAGGCGGACAGGCAACCGGGCGCGCTCCGCGCGGCTGGACTGTCGTACGCCCTGTCTCAGCCCATCTCCCCATGTCTCGCCGCTCAGGCTCCGCGAGACCAGCGGGAAGGACTGACGAAATCTTCGTCGTGCCGCTCTGCTCCACGCTCGCACTCGATTCCGGGGCCTATGAGCGTTTCCTCCAGGGCAGCGGCGTTCTGGACGGCGCATTGCAGTTGCTCACCGTGGTCTCTTTGCGCGATGAGGAGGCCGTCGACACGGCGCGCAAAGAAATCCAGGCACTGGTGATGGCCGCCGAGGTCCAGTATATCGTCGAGGGCATGAGCGCGTAACGCCCTCAGACGCCAAGCCGCGCCGTTCTCACAGCAGCACGAGCCACACCCCCACGTCCACCGTAGAGACTGGCGCAATAGTCGACGAGCCGCGCGAAGCGCGGCGCTCGCGTCAGCCATGCGCGGTCTCCCACCATAATCAGTTTGCGCTGGGCACGGGTCAGCCCGACATTCAGGCGATGCGGATCCGTCAGGAAGTCGAGCCCGCGTGCGCCAATGCGCTCCTCAACCCGACCCCCGAACGAGCAGAGCATCACCAGGCGCTCTCCGCCCTGGAATCGATCCACCGTATCCACCGTCACGTTGCCTTCTCCGCGCGCAGCCAAACGCTGGCGAATCGCCGCCACCTGAGCACGATAGGGCGCGACCACGCCGATATCTTCCGCTGCGACACCGTTGCGCCGCAGCGTCAGCACGAGCGCCCGGACAACCTCTGCTTGTGCGAGGCTAGCCTTGCCAGCGACGCCTTCAGGCACGTCGATGAAGACGAGCGGGCGGTCTGGGTCGAGGATAGACCAATGGGGATCGGCGGCATCGATGGCGAGGTCGAGGAGCGCCGTCTGGGCGGTTCCGGCAGCGATGAGCAGGCCGTCGTAGAACTCCTGACTGGGGAATCCACAAATGAGGGGGTGCATACGGTATTGCGCGCGCAACGCCACGCTCGCAACCTCACCCCAACGACTCAATAATTCGGCGAAAAGCGAGCGACCAAGCCCACGCTCAGAGGCCTCAGCGCTGACGACGAGGGGCGGGAGCTGGCGCTCATCGCCGACCAGGATGAAGCGCTTGACGAACCGTAGCGCGCCGAGGATGGCGGGGACCGTAAGCTGGCTGGCCTCGTCCACAATGGCGAGATCGAAGTCGAGCGGCTCGCCAGCATCGTCGTAGCGGTCAGCGGACCATGTCGCCGTGGTGGTAGCAACCAGCGGCGCGCGCAGCAACGCCTCGCGCAGCGCGGCGGGATTGAAGGCCGCGCCTCCCTCTGCACCAGCCGATGCCAAACGCTGCGCGCGCTCGGCCAGGCGGTAGGAGTGCAATTCGGGCGCGACGCTCAGCTCGTGGCCGAGGCGCACGAAATCGGTGAAGCCGTCACGGACGAGCCGGCGCAGGACGTTATCTACGGCCTGATTGGTGAAGGCGGCAACAAGGACACGCTCACCGCGGGCAACGGCCCGCTGAGCGATCTCTGCCACCACGCGGGTCTTGCCGGTCCCCGGCGGACCTTGCACGAGGAGGTAGTCGCGAGCGGCGAGCGCCCGCTGAATGGCATCGCGCTGCTCGGCGTTCACATCCGGCGGCAAGTCATCGAGTGTGGAGACTGGATCGAACTCGGGGCGGCGGTCGCCGGAGACAAGCGCCTTGAGGCGCGCATCGGCGTCCAGCCAGCGCCACAGATTGCGGACAGTGCGATCATGGACAATGTCACTGGCATAGCGGTCGAGCAGGCATGGGTTGGCGATACGCTCGCGCGTCCAGACGGTGGCGCCGCGGTCGGTAAGGCGCAGGATCGTGCCCGAGACCACCGCGCCGCGCACGGGGTCGCCGTCGCTGAGCAGGATCTCGTCGCCCTCGCGCAACTCGGAGGTATTGTCGCAGGCAAAGGTATACTGCCATTCGCCATTTGGGGTCTGCTCCGGCTCACCGAGCGGCTCCAATCCTCCGAGCGCGATGCCCGCTGCGCAGCGCTGCTCGGCGGAGAGAGTCCAGAGCGTGGCAGCCTGTTGCTCGGCGGCTCGAGCCTCCTGGCGCAACAACTCGGCGTAGCGCGCGAACCAACCGGCGTCGTCGCGCAACCCTACCTCAGGCACCTCGTCGGAGGGAGGAGGTACCCAGCCGTGCAGGAGCGAGGCGCGAAGGCAAGTGTGGCGGAGCATGCAGCGGTCACACTTGCCTCCTGGCGGATCTGGGACCGCTCCGGTGGCGTGTATGAGCGCGAGGCGATTACGCAGATCAAGCACGCGATGAAGCTCGCGCAAGCCAAACGGCACGCCGTAGCTATCGGCGGTGCCAGGAAGGCCGCTGTAGAGGAGCGTCGCGCCTGGGCGGCTGGCATCCGCGGGGCGGCGGACGCTGAGGAGCGTTTGATAGCCGTAGACCTGCCAGCGGTGCTCGCGCTTGGGAAGATCGGAGCGGACTGCGCCGGTCTTAAGCTCAAGTAAAGCGTCGCCTCGGGTGTCTCGCATCAGGAAGTCCAGCCGGCCCTTGAGGCCTACCTCGGGGGCCAGCAGGAAGGTTTCGGCACGCACGTCCGGCTTCGCGCCCCAGAGGTTGCCGCGCTGGCCGGCGAGCCAATTGGCGAGCGACTCCATATGGGGCGCCGCCTCGGCGGCGAGAACGTCGGGCGCAATTCCACGGAGCGCCAGATCGTGTAAGGTGTTGCCCATGGCGCGCTCCAGCAGGGTATCCGGATCCTCGGATATATCGCCGCGCAGGAGGCTTTTGAATGCCGTGTGGATGAGGGTGCCGCGCAGCGTCGCGGCGGTTGGAGGTGACGGAGCCATGCGGCGCAAGGGATACTGACGGGCGCAGTATTCGGCGTTGTTGATATCGGTAATGTTGAGCAGGAGATCGGGTTCGAGCACGAGGACGCTGGCCGGCGTCGAACGGAGATGCGGACGGCGCGCCTCGCCGTCGGCGGGTGGCGTTCCGCGCAACAGATGGAAGACACGCGCATGGAGGCCGCGCAGGAGGTCCGGGGAGAGCCCGGCGAGCTGCTGGCAGAGCGGTCGAGTGTGATCGGGGAGGGTGATGGCGATTTCGCCAATTTCTTGAGCGTCGAGCAGGAGCGCCGGAAGGCGGCCACGAGGCTCGCCAGGGAATACGCGCAGGATGCGCCCTTCGACCATCTCGACATCGCAAGGGTGATCGGCGTAGTGGCAGAGGAAACAGCGTGCCGACTGTTGTTGGCCCACGGCATCAGCGGTCGCGCTTATCCCTGCTCCCATGCATCCTCCCTCGCCTCGGCGGCTGAAGGCAGTGTACGGATGCAGGCGGTACGACGTCAAGACAATGCGACCTACCGCCGAAACGACGTAAGACGCAGGGATGGGGGCTGACGATTGGCACGTATCTTGAGGCGTGTGGTGTCGTACGCCGGATATGTGGGTGAGGGCACTGCACAGCAGGGTGGAGGCCGCCATGGACTACGAGCAGCCGCTGGATTCTACAACGCTGAACCTGCCGACCCGCAATGAGGAGCTGGTGGATATGGACGCACCGGCGGAGGGCGATCCGGTGGAGCAACCGACCGTACAACGCCTGAGGATGGGAACGCGCCAACCACCATTGCGGCAAGTAGGCGCTGCCTGGGGACGGACGACGCCGCAAATGCGGCTTGTCGGGGCAGTGGCGCTGGCCGCACTGGTCGCGCTGCTGGCAGCGGTGGTCGTGCGCGCGCTGCCGCCCGATACGCAGCAGGCGCACGCGACCCTTGGGACACTTGAGGTGTCGTTTCCAGTGCAAGGAACACTCTCGGCCGCGATTTACGATGTGAGTTTCGCCGCTCAGGGAAAGGTGGCGGAGATAGACGTACACGTCGGCCAGACGGTGACGGAAGGTCAGACGCTCGCCAAGCTCGACATGACGCTCCTCAAAGATGCGCTCGCCAATGCCCAGGCACGCCAGCAGGCGGCGCAGAGCGCGTTGAGCGGGGCACAGGCGACCCAGGGGCAGGTGCAAGCGCAGGGGCAGGCCGCGCTGGCCTCCGCCTATCAGCAGGAACAATCGGCGCTGAAATCATGCACGACCACCGATACGCTCTGCCAGAATCGCGCCTTTAACAGCTACAACGCCTCCCAGGCCCAGGCAAATGCGAACAACGCGCAGGTATCTTCCACCGTAGCCGCGGCACAGGCCCAGGTTGCGGTGGCCCAAGCCGACCTCCAAACCGCACAGGACAACCTCACTGGGGCGACACTGACGTCACCGCATGCCGGCACAGTCTCCGATATCCTTGGCACGGTTGGCAGCGTTGCGGGACCGGGCAGCGGATCAAATTTTCTCCAGATCGCGGACCTCGGTAGTCTGCGCCTGACGGCAGAGGTGAGCGTAAATGATATCGGCGCCGTCCAGACCCGGCAACCAGTGCGGTTCACGGTTCCCACATTCGGCGACCGCTCATTTCTCGGGGTGGTAGACACCGTCAGTCCCGTCGGTGAGCCGGTCAATGGGGTGACGCGGTATCCCGTCACCATTCTGGTGGACATGAACAGTTTGAACGGCGCACGCCTCCTACCCGGTATGATGGTCAGCGCGACGATCACGACCTACAGCCATATCGGGGTGGTGCTCGTGCCGGCAAGCGCGGCGGCGTTCGCCCAACGGGCTGGCGACACATTCCTCTCGAAGGGCGATGTTCAGCGCGCACTGGCCCAGGCGCAACAGATAAAGATGGAATACCAGAACGCCGGCAAGGAGGATCCATCCCATCCTTCGACGCCAAGCTACCTCGTGCGAAGAGTGGGCGATCGCTGGCTAGTCATACCCGTGCTGTTGGGCCAGAGCAACGGGCGCCAGATCGAGGTGCTGAGCGCGGGGATGCCGGGCAGCCTCAAGGCCGGGGACACGGTGGTGACAGCGTGGAATGGAGGCCCGGTAGCAGTGCCAACGCCAACACCCGCCGTGCACTAACATACGAACATCTGCGGCGGGGCCTGGAAGCGCCCCCTACAAACGCTCCAATCCCATCTCACATATCTTCGGATTGAGCCGTGGGCAAAGGGGGAGGGACGCGGGCAGGGATCTGGCCGTGGCGGAGGAGCCATTCACGGGCAGGGCCAACGCCGTCGGGCTTGAGCAGGGCAGCGGTGGGCGCGAGACGGCGGTCGCGCCATGTGGCGGTAGCGGGATCAGCAAAGAGCGCATCGAGCAGGGCCGAATCACGGACTTCGAGGACACCGGCCGCGGGCGTGATTCGGAGTCGTGCCGCGCGTCGCTCCCAATCATCGAGCGTCGTCCTGACGTTGGCGGGCAACAGCTTGCCAGTGAGCGCGCCAAGCCGGTCTGCCAGCACTGTGGCGTCCAGGCCGTGGGTACGGGCGCGGGCGATACCGGCGATGGTCAGGGTATAGGTCGCCGTTTGCTGGAGCGCGGCTTCGTCGGCACAGGTATCGAGCAGCCAGAGCACGGGGGCGGTGAGCGGTGGATAGGCGATGATGGTGAGGTTGGGCAGGACGGCGACCGGGCCATGTTCTTCGCGCAAGGCGTCCTGTCGCTCGTCGGAACGCAGGGCAAGAGCCGCTGGTGTCGCGACGAATATGTCCCCCGGACCCGCCGCAACGAGACCAAGCCACACAAGGGGCTCCATCAGCCCCGCCTCTCGCATAGGTCTTGACGTCGTCACGGCACGGGCAGCCATCCGCTTCGTGGTTCGACCGCGCTGAGCAGGCGCGCGGCGGCCACTCGGCCCATGGAGAGGCAACGGATCGGGCATCGCGGCACCTATACCCGCCGCAGCGATGGCATCGAGGGCGTGGCGTCGCGCAAGCGCGACTCGCGGCGGCGCGGGCGCTAGAATCCCGGCGGGTGCGACAGCGACGTCTAGCCGCTCGGGCCACCATGCGCCCGCGACCCACAGACGAACGGCAAGGCGCAATCGCTCGTCAAGTGGGAGGGCGATGTAGCGCGCCATATCGGCACTGTCGGCGGGCAACAGCCGTGCAGGCTCTGGGGCGGGGCGCAGCAGGCGCAGGCGTTCCAGAAGGCGGCGGAGGAAGTAGAGGCGTGGCTCCTCTAGCTCGGTCGGATCGCCCTGAGGCGCGGGCAACTGACCGGCAGCAGCCAGGCGCGACCGCAGGTGGCGGAGCGCTTGACGCGTGACGTGGCCCCTGGTGGTAAGCGGCAGAACGCCGAGCCTATTCACTTCGCGCCAGTAGAGATAGAGATCACGTTGAAATGCCACGGCCTCACCGAGGCCCAGCTCAAGTGACTGCACGTTGTCCGCTGCCACCGCATCCTCCGCCACGCGCTAAAACAAATGTCCCTTGCGCCGCAGGGCTGCTTCGAGATGTTCGGCGTCGCGGGGCGGTACGAGGGCGAGGTTCGGCGCGGGGCGACGCGCTTGACGACGCGCGGCCGGCCATACGGTGAGCGCCTCCTCTAAGGCAGGCTCGTCGCGCGCCTCCACCAGCGTCCATCCCTCATACAACGCAGTCGCTCCATAGGCAGGGCGCGCATCCTCGATCAGATGGTGAACAACATCGGCGGCGCGTGCGCCGCCAGGGAGTTCGCGAAGCGCGGCAATCACGGCGTCGGGCGAACGCCCGCCATCGAGCGCAGCCGCTATCCGGTCGCGGTCGACTGTATAGATGAGACGCCCAGCAGCGACGCGCGATGGGCACATCCAATCATCAAGAAGGCGCAGGGTAGGTTCGCGGGCAGAGAGTGGCTGCACTGAGAGCGCATTTTCGCGTGTCGCGAGCGCGGGCGGTCCCCAATCGTGAAGCTCTAGCGCTGGAAGGGACGGCAGGGGGCGATCATCGGAGGCAAGGAGGGCAGCGCCGAAAGGGGTCAGACGGAAAGCGACGACGCGCTCACCAGGAGCCATGACGGCGCGATCCAATGCACCCCACCAGTGGAGCGGGCCCGTGAGCAGGGCGCGCACATACTCGCCCTCGGCCGCGAGCCACTCGTCATGCTCCAGCGGGCGCAGGGGGCGGCGCGAGCCGGCGCGCTCCAGCCACCAGGCGGGACGTTCGAGGGGAAGCTGGCGACCACGCAGAAAGAGCGGATCGACGCGCCAGATCAGTGCGAGCAGGCTATCTATGGAATACCAGGCCCCGGCCTGCGCGGCCGCCAGTATGCGAAGGATGAAGAAGCGCGCGTCGCGCACCTCACTGGCGATGGCGGCCGGACGCAATGCAGGATGGTCGGGATCATAACCCGCACGGAGATGGGAGGTAAGCGGCAGATCGGCTAGCTCGAAGGGGATGTCCGCATCGCGCCAGAGCCGAAAGGCGAGCCGAAGGAGCGAGGGCCACGCCTGGGTAGGCGCGGCTGCGAGATCGAGCGCGACACCCGCGGCGCGCGCCCAGAGCAATACGCGGCGCACCATGGCGATGAGCATTGGCGATGCTTCGGCGGCACGAGCCACGGTCGTAAGCATGCCGTGTGGCAGATCGCCGGGAACGAGCGCGAAAACGGAACGACGCTCACCGCCCTCGGCAGGGGCGGACGACCGAGCCAACGGATTGAGAGGTGCTGGGGCGCGAGTTGAGAGGGCGAGGACACGGCAAATCGCCAGGGGGACACCGGAGACGAGGCGTGCGACATGGGGACGGTCCCCGTCGGCGTCAAAGATGGGAGGGCCGTTAGGGCCGCGCGCTGGGAGTGGGTCGAGGGGCAACGTCGCGGGCAGTGCCGTGAGAATCTCAGGCGGAATACGCCAACCAGCAACCTCACGCCAGGAACGCTCGCCGCCCGTATGTCCAGCGGCGCCAGGCGCCGCGAACAGCAGCCCATTACGCTCCAGAATTTGCGCTCGCGAGCGTAAAGCGCTGGGCGCTTCTCCGCCCCGTTCGGCCATGCTGTCGAGGTCAGCGGCGGTGACTGCGCCCCCTGCGAGGGCGACCAATGCCAGGAGCGCGCGGGCCTCAGGATCGAGTCGGTTGATATGACCGGCGAGCGTGCCCTGAGCGCTAAGGAAGGCAGCCAACGCCCGACGAGCCTCGCGCTCACCGGCCTCTACGCCGAGCACACGGCGAGAGAGGACAGCCACGTCGGAAAGCGAAAGCCGATCCAGTGCGGCTACGAGTGAAGGATCGTGGGCTCGCGGGGTGCGCACAGATTCCAGGAGCTTAGGCTGTGTGACGGCGGCCTGAGGACGCACCACAACGCGGTCGGCGGCATCCATTGCACCCTGCGGTGAGGGGAAATCAGCCGGCGAGCGAATCCAAGAGGTGAGCAGCGCGGCAACGTGCGCACAGCACAGGGGCGGAGTCTGGGGAGCGCCGCTCGAATCGTTCCTAGCAGGGGCGTCTCGCTCGCACCCCCACATGATGCCCTGGGAGGCGTTCTCCAGACCCTGCTGCCACCAGACATGGAGGGGACCACCATCGATCACCACAGCCTCAAGCCGGCCATCCTCACGCCGTCCCTGGCGCACCGCGCGCTGGTCCACGATCTCTAGCCCGCGCGCGGCGCCATCGAGGCCGCAGAAGCGCAGCACGTCAGCTTCGCGCAGGCGGAGCAGCGCCGCGGGCGGGTTCCTGGTCATTGGCGACTCCACTTCGCGCTCGCTGACAAGAGCGGGCGGTCGAGGCGGCACTGCCTTCAATCAGGCTTCTTCGTCGTCCTCCAGTTCGTCGTCCCAATCGTCGTCGTCGTCCTCGAACTCGTCGTCGTCCAGTTCGTCCAAATCGTCGTCCTCGAACTCGCCGTCCTCCAGTTCGTTCTCATCGCCAGGCCCCATGGCAAATGCCATAGCAAGAGTCTCCGTCTGCGTCTCATCAAGGGTGGGGGTCATGGTGCACGCGCCTCCCAAGTTGGGTGAATATCCGCACGAGGCGGGACGAATATTGGCGAAAGGTAAGCTGCCCTCTTGATTTGTCACGGGTAGGCTAGCCACTTAGCAGCGCTGTGTCAAGTATACACGCACGAGCGGTAAGACAGTCGCGAGATCAGGGCTGGCGGCCGTTTTGCTGGCGGCCGACGTAGGCCTCGTTCGGCGTGTGGCAGCGGGGGCAGCGATCTTGAACCGGCAAGAGAGAAAGCCGGCAGATAGGGCACTCGCGGGCGATGGATTGGTGACAGCTCTGGCAGAAAATAGCGTCGGCGGCGGTGAGCCGGCCACACGTCTGGCAGACGTGGAGCTGCATGGATGCGGGCGCGGAGGGCACGTTAGGTCGCGGCACCACGGGTCCGCTACGACGGTAGGGGTCGTCCATCGCCGGGCCAAGGGTGGGCGTGCCCTGAGATGCCGCGGAAGGCGGAAATCCCGGCGTGCGAGCGCTCGGCGATTGGCTCTGACGTCCGCTAGGGGAGGGTGGGATGGAGGAGTCGCGGCCATTTCCGGGCATCTGGGCCATGCCGGGCGGGACGAAAGGCGCTTCGTCATTGGCAAAGACGGAGCGGGGGCGCATCGGCGGAACGGAATCTCGCGGGACGAAGGGATCGGTGGGAGGGCGTGGAGATGGTGCGCGCTGGCCGGCGGTTGTGCCGTTCGCGGGCAACTGCGTGGCACCATCTCCGACATAGCGCAACACGATGCCGGGGGCAAGGGTGATGACATCGCCGTCGCGCAGGGCGTGCTCCTGAATGCGGCGGGCATCAAGGTGGAGGCCATTGGTGCTATGGAGGTCAGCAATCCACCACTGACCGTTAATATGGCGAAGCTCGGCATGCTGGCGGGAAATCTGGCCGAAAGGTAAGACGACGTCGTTGTAAGCAAGACGACCGATGCTCAAGCGATCTCGCTCAAGGGCAACCTTGCGCTTGCCTTCGCGGGTTTCGATCTCCAGATGCGCCATGCTCGCTGACCTTCCCGGCGCAGCTCCGCGCATTGCTCCACGCCGCGCGCATGCAACCGGCTCCAGTATAACACTGCTGATTGCATCGCGAGACGAAGGAGTACTGGTGGTGAGCAGGGCGAGACGAGTCGCCTTAGTGTGCGCGGGCGATGGCTTCGACGGCCTCGGGACTTTCGAGAGAGGAGAGGTCGCCAAGCTCGGAGCCAATCTTGCCGAGGTGGCGCCCCCGGATGATGCGCCGCAGCACCTTGCCGTTGCGTGTCTTGGGGAGCTGGGCGACGAAGAGGACCGCCTCCGGCTTGAGCGCGGGACCGAGCACTTTGACCACTTCGGCGCGAATCTCGTCACGCAGTCCATTGGACTCCTCGACGCCTGGACGGACGACGACGAAGACCACGACGGCCTCACCCTTGATCTCGTGTGGCACACCGATGGCAGCAGCCTCGCCCACAGCAGGGTGGGCGACGGCAGCGGACTCGACCTCGGCTGGCCCGAGGCGCTTGCCGGCAACTTTGATAGTATCGTCAGAGCGGCCGAGGATATACCAGAAACCGTCATGGTCGATGGCGGCCCAGTCACCATGCACCCAGAGGCCGGGAATGCGGCTCCAATAGGCGCCCTCATAGCGCTGAGGGTCGCGCCAGAAGCCGCGGGTCATGCCTGGCCAGGGCTGTCTAATGACGAGCTCGCCGACCTGATTGCGGACGGGCTGGCCCGCCTCGTCCACAACATCAGCGGCGATGCCGGGGACGGGTCCGGCGAAGGAGCAGGGCTTGATGGGCGTGATGGTGGTACAGCCGACAATGCCGCCTGACACTTCGGTGCCGCCGGAGTAGTTGATGATGGGACAGCGACCACCACCGACCACCTCAAAGGCCCAGTGCCAGGGGGCAGAGTTCCACGGCTCGCCGCTAGCGCCGAGGATGCGAAGCCGGCTGAGGTCGTGGCGCTTGACGGGTTCGTCGCCGTGGGACATGAGGGAACGGATAACCGTGGGGGCAATGCCCATGACGGTGACGCCGTGACGCTCGGCGAATGCCCAGAGCCGGTCAGGTCC
>CAYYCB010000062.1:0-11639 GCA_964469715.1 uncultured Ktedonobacterales bacterium
GTCTTTGCCGTCACCACCAAATAAGGTCTGGCGGTCACGTCGCAGGATAGCGGCGCCCTCTGCGCCGTCACGCTCGACAATGTGGCCGTGACACCGGCCTGAGATTGGTCCTTTCCCTTGGCGGCCCCGGCATTCTGCCGGGGCCGCCTCTTTGTGTTGCGAGCGGACTCAGTGAGCCGATGAGATAGGACCGGGCTGGGCCGGTAAGTCCCGCTGGAGTGACAGCCGTGCCGGAGAGACGTAGAGTGCAACCAGGGAGCCGCGGGCGCGGCGCCTGGAACACGGCATGGGCAAGGAGGGGCCACATGTGGAATGGTCGTCTGCTGCGGTGTAGGAATGCCGCTCGCGCCGCATTGCGGTGGCCGGTCGCGCTGATCCTGGCGCTCATTCTCATGGCACAAGTCACCGTCAGCGCGCTCGCCCTGCGGATCGGCCCGTTCGCCTCCGCGCCGCAGGGCCGGATCACTATGGCCACGCGGGACGCTCTCGGAGCGCCTCCTGCCGTCCATTCGCTCGCCACCGCCACACCAGGCGCGACGGCGACACCGACGCCCTCATTGGCCACGGCTACAGGCAGCGTCTGCGCCGTGACGCAGGCGCAGACGGACGCGGAGCAACACGTCGTCGCGCTGCTGAATGCGCACCGGGCGGCAGTGGGCGTTGCGCCGCTCGTTGTTGATCCAACTCTCGCGGACGTCGCCCGCGCACACTCGTGCGACATGCTCCAGCATCAGCTCATGAGCCACACCGGCAGCGACGGATCATCGCCGTTCCAGCGCATCCAGTCGGCGGGAATCCACTACCGCACGGCGGGAGAGAACATCGGAACAGCCACGAATTATGGGCTGATCGGTGGCCTGGACATGAACGACCAGAACATGATGGCCGAGCCGCTTACCCCTTACGACCACCATTGGAATATCATCAACGCCGGTTACACACGCACAGGCATCGGCGTCATCTACGCGAATGGCCAGGAGTGGCTGACGGAGGATTTCGTCGGGTGATCGTCAGGCGAGCACGCCGCTCGCAGCGGCCGGTCGCGCACCCGGCACACATTGCGACACAATGAAGCATGGGGTAACGAGGCCGCCTTTCACCCACTGAAAGGGCATGGCGATATGGCCCGCATCGTCCTCTCGACCTTCGGCTCCGCCGGCGATCTGAATCCTTTCATTGCCCTCGCCATCGGCCTGCGAGCGCGCGGCCATGAGGCGGTGTTCTGCGTCGAAGAGAACTTTCGGCCAACGGTCCAGGGCGCCGGGTTCGAGGTTCGCCATCTCAGCGGCGACAGCGTCGCCGCGCTCGCGCCGCACGCAGAGCGGGTCTTCGGCGCGAACGCTCCCCTCAACTCACTCAGGGCGTTGCTCGACTACTACATCCTGCCGACGCTGCCGGACAAGATTCGCGATCTGCGCGCCGCCTGCGATGGCGCGGACCTGCTCGTCTCCGCCGCCGCGCAGCTCGCCGCCTCAACAGTGGTGGACCTGACCGGCATCCCGTGGGCCAGCATCGCCCTCACGCCACTCACGCTGCCCTCGGACGAGATTGAGGCGCAACCCGCGCCGTTCGAGCTGCCGCCGATGCTTCGCCGCCTCAACACTCACATAACCTGGGCGCTGGGCGGGGTTTTCTTCAGGCGGATGGTGGACCGCCCCGTCAACGCCATCCGCGCTTCGTTCGGGTTGGCGCCACGGCGCGATCTCTTCTGGTGGGGCAACCTCTCGCCGCGACTTACCGCCGTCGCGGTCTCGCCTGCCTTCCAGCCGCAGCCAGCGGACTGGCCCGTTTACGTCCGCACTACGGGATTCCTCTACTGGGATACACCGTCTGATTGGCAGCCGGCACCCGCGCTTGAGGACTTTCTTGATGGCACGCGACCCGTAGTCACCGTGACCGCCGGATCAATCGCACCGGCGGTGGCCGAAAGCTTCGCCTCATTCTACCGGACAAGCATCGAAGCGATTCGACGCGTGGGCGCGCGCAGTCTGCTCATCGGAGCGCTGCCTGACGAAGTCGCGGAGCCTGGCGCGACGGACGTGATGGCCCTGCCCTTCGCTCCGTATTCCTACGTTTTCCCTCGGTCGCGGGCAATCATCCATCACGGAGGCGCCGGCACCACTGCCCAGGCGCTCCGCTACGGCGTTCCCGCCCTCGTCGTCCCGTGGGGTTTTGACCAATATTATGCCGGACGGCGCGTGCAAGATATCGGCGCCGGTCGCCTGATCTTGCGCAAACGATTCACTGCGGAGCATGCCTCGCGTGCGTTGGACGAGCTACTGAAGGGCTCGCACATCGCCGCGAAGACGGCTGCGATCCGCGACAAGATTGCCCATGAGGACGGAGTCGCCACGCTCTGCGATGCGCTGGAGGATGTGTTGGCGGACGCGTCCAGGCTGCCCGCCAGTAGGTGAGGTGGGCTGTTGTCGCGAAAGCGCCGACGTACAGCGGTGCGGGGCTACTCTTGTCCACTGGCATCGTCGGCGAGCGGTGGGGTACCGTGAGACTGCCGAATCTGGGCCGCGTCGGTCAACGGAGGCAATGAGGCGTGGAAATCCTGGGTGAAGCGCCGGCCGTACTCGTTTAGCAAATATTCAACCCGGCCAGCGTCCGGCGCGGCGACGATCAGCCCGGCGTGGTGATGCTTCTCCATCCGCCAGACGATCTCAGGATCGGCATAGGCCGTGAGGTCGGGAAGCTCCTGCCGGGCGAGCGTGACGATCAGCCCAGCGTGGTCGCGCCGCAAATCGGGAATTGTGTAGGGCTGCTCGGGCGAAGCCAGCTCGATGCGCGCCCACTCGCGCCACATATTCAGCCCGGTAGCTGCCTCGATGAGATCTACGATGTGCGCGCCACCCACACGCGCACCGGACTCCAGGAAATATAGGCGCCCGTCCTCATGCGCGCGGATGAATTCGACATGCGCCGCGCCGTGGCGGAACTCCAGCGCTTCCAGCACGCGGCGATTCAAGGCGAGGAGCGACCGCGCATCCTCACTTTCGCGTGTAAGCGTCCGTGTAACCGCCAGACCGCCCTCGTGAAAGACGTCGAGCGGCGGGCGCCCATATTGGTGCACTTCGGCAAAGATTACCTCGCCGTCACGCGAGAGGCTATCCACATGGCAGACGTCACCGGGAATGTAGCGCTCCAGCAGGAAGTACGATTGCCGGTCGCCGAGAGCGTCGAGTCGCGGCCAGAGCTCGTCGGGCGCGTTGACGCGTGCGATGCCGATGGTCGAAGCCTCCGCCCGAGGCTTGAGGAGCCAGGGGCCCGGTACGCGGTCGAGATAGGTTCGGATGGCCTCGTGGTTGAAGACAGGGACGAACTCGGGTACTGGCACCTCGCGTTCCGCCGCCCGTGCGCGCATCGCCAATTTGTCACGCATTAGCCGTGACGCGCTCTGGCCCATCCCCGGCAGTCGCATGTGCTCGCGTAGCGCCGCGCAGGTCAGCACGTCGTAGTCGTCGAGGGCCACAATGCGTCTGATGTCATTGGTTCGCGCAAGGTAGGCGACACCGTGCATGACGTCATCCACCCTGGAGAGATCGGGCATGAAGAATATGTCGTCCAGGATTTCACGCGGCCAGTCGGCGTGTTCGAGCCCCGTCACCGTTAGCAGGATGACCCGCCATCCGAGACGCTTGGCCTCGCGTAGGAACTCGTGCCCCTTTTCGAAGCTGGCGAGGCACACCAACGTTTTCGCGCCGTCGTCCGCCATGATGATGCTCCCAAGGCCGCGCGGGCCTCATATACCCGGGTGACACTCCACTGCCAGCATACGCCATGCAGGTCTTGATGTGTACCTTCCCGTCAACTTAGGAGGCGCCATAGGGCCGGCGATGACGGTTGCGCAGAGCGTTTACAATCGAGCACATGTAGCTTGTGGAGGAGTCAGGAACGGGGATGCGTACATGGCCATCCGGGCAGTTGTTTTCGACATCGGCGGGGTTCTGGAAATCACGCCTGACACGGGAATGACCGCCAAGTGGGAGTGCCATCTGCATCTGAAACCGGGGGAACTCAATGAGCGGATGAGGGATGTGTGGAAGGCTGGCTCGCTTGGTCACTGCTCGGAGGAAGACGTGTATGCCGGTCTGCGGGAGATCCTGGGCATGGATGAGGCGCAGGTGGCGGCTTTCACGCACGATCTATGGACGGAATATCTCGGCGAGCTGAACGTCGAGCTTGCGGCCTATTTCACCGGCCTGCGCCCGCGTTATCGGACGGGTATTCTCAGCAAAAGCTTTGTTGGGGCGCGCGCCAGAGAGCAGGAGCGCTACCATTTCGACGAGATGACGGACCTGATCATCTATTCGCATGAAGTGGGGATCGCCAAGCCCGAGAGGGCGGTCTATGCGCTCACCTGCGCGCGCCTCGGCGTGAAGCCTGAAGAGACCATCTTCCTCGACGACGTAGAAGCCAGCGTCAGCGCAGCTCGCGAGTGCGGCCTCTACGGCGTCCTCTTCAGAGACACCGCCCAGGCCATCGCCGACATCGAAGCGTGCCTGCAAGCGTGCGCCTCTTGACACCACGTCCAGGTGGGTTATGGCGATTTGCCATCTGGGCGCTACAGCGCAGATCGTGGGCGGGCCGAGCGGCGCGACCCGCCCACGACAGGCGTAGATATTAGCGAGCGTATCTCATTCCTACGACCTTGTGGCGGCAGGTTCCCGCTCGGCGTCGGGCGCCATCGCCGGCTCATTAAATGCCATGCGGGCGAGCTTGCGCGGCGGGTCGAGCACCATGCTCCAGAAGCACTGGCCGATGTAGGAGGTGATGGGCAAGCTATCAGGCTTGCGCTCCTGACCACCGTCGCGCGTGGTCTTCTCGACGATCGCGCGGCGCAGATCCTCCGCCGTCGTGCCGGGGAATTGAGTGTAACCCGCGCCAATGTGCTGCCAGAAGTGGGCGTCGCTGCTGCCTGTCCCCGCGAAGCCCCACTGCGCGTTGAGCTCGCGCACCTGCTTGCGGGCGCCCGCGTTGGCAGGCGAGGGATTGTACAGCTCGATGCCGTCGATAGGATAGCCGCGTTCCAGCAACTCGTCGATCTTCTTGCGGCTCAGGCTCGGCACGAGCCGCCCCATGGGATGGGGGATGATGCAGAGCCCGCCCTGCTCTTTGATGGCCTCGATGGCACCCTCAACACGCATGAGGAACTTGACGGGCTTCTTCATGAACAGCCCGAGAAAGTGCCCTTCACGCGCCGTCACTTCGCAGCCCCAGATCATGTCGAGGTCGTGTCCCTCGGTCTGGATGAGGTCGTAGACGCGCTTGGCGCCCTCCATGTGGTCGTGGTCCGTCACCGCGATCACCTTCATGCCGCGCTGCTTCGCCACCTCGATGACTCGTCGCGGGCTGGCCGTGCCGTCACCGAGGTTGGTGTGCAAATGCAGGTCGGCCTTCGAGAACGTCGCGCCACCGCGCGCATCCTGATCCGCCCGCTCGTCCCCCGGAATATATACAGGAGTGCTACCCATCGTGCGCCTTTCAGTCTGCCCACTCATTCGCCCTCGCCTGCTCTTACATGGGATACAGGTGGAGGGTGCTTCGGAGCATCCCACCGACATGCTACACGAGCGGCAGCGGAGCCGCAAGTAAACCCGCAAACAGAGCATGCCGGCGGATTCTTTCGCGGGGATTGAATACGGGGAACCCTCATGGTATACTCTCGCCCGTAGGCGAAGCATCGCCTGCTGCGCGAGCATCCGGGACCCGCGCATCTCCTACGCTCGTCGGTGTCGGTGGCCTGTCAGGGTACGACCTTGGTTTTGGGACGCTAGCCCTCAGTTCTCCCCCACAGCGTGTCGCACCTGTCATCGTGGGCAGGTGAGCATCGAAACGTCCGTCTAGCCCAGTACAGCGGTGCCTCGCCCCCCAATCGCGAGGCGCAATGGCCGGTCACGTAGGCGTGACCGAGCCAAAAGAGGAGTTACCAGTTTGGCCACCGATCAGACACTCCGGTGTCGCGACTGCGGTCGTGAGTTCGTCTTCACGGCCGGCGAGCAAGAGTTCTACGCCAGCAAAGGCCTGATGAACACGCCGTCGCGCTGCCCCGAGTGCCGCGCTGCGCGCAAGTCCGGCATGGGCGGCAACCCTGGGTCGTCTTACGACCGTGCCCCCCGGCAGATGTACACCGCCACCTGCTCGAACTGTGGCGGCGAGGCGCGCGTGCCCTTCCAGCCGCGCGGTGACAAGCCCGTCTACTGCAGCAACTGCTTCCAGCAGATTGGCGGCGGCGCCCATAGCGGCGGCAGCGGCTACGGCGCCTCCCGCTGGTAGGGAGCGCGCTTTTTCTTTCCCGGCGCTATACGCCCGGACCATCTCGGTCCGGGCGTTTTGCGTTATCCGAAAGGTATTCTCGGCCTCTGCGCCCTCCTCCTTCGGCAGCGTTCCTGCCTCCTGCACGGATACAATTCGCACTCACGTGACTCTCCCTGGCACTCGCACGTCCCACACGCATGGCGCATTGACCCCGCGCGGCCAGCATGCGTACACTTCATCGGCGTCCACACGCGGGTGCGCGCAGTCGAACATCGTGACAGGCTAAGCGGGAGCGGAGTGGCATGGCATGACGAGCGATACCTGGCGCCCCTCCGTGGCTTCGGACTCGCACGGCGGGGAGCATGACACAGCATCCGACGCGCCCGGCGGCGTGAGGCCGCCGAACGATCAGGCCGAGATCCCTGCGCCCGCGAAGAATCCGCGGCGAGTGGCACGTAAACGATCCGCAACAAGCCAAGTCGCCGAGGATGGATCCACGGACGCGACAAACCCACATGGGCGCACCCGCCGCTCGACCGTGCGGAGCCGGACCCGTGAGAGCAACATCGCAGGCCTTGGCCAGCGCGCCAGACAGACCGGCGACGTCCGTGCCTACCTACCACTTCCCGATCCGATCTACTTCAATGCCCACACGCTAAGGCAGGCATTACTCAATCGCCCGCTGGACGAGGCCCTCACCATTGTCACAGAGGGTCTGGCGAGCGCGCTCGCACCGGCCGCCGTTCAGGTGTGGCTGGCGGATGCCGCGCCGCTAGCCGGCGAGCAGGGCCGCACAGGCGGCCAGGAACTTGTGCCGATCTTTCGATTACGCGCGATGGCGCGGACGGACGTGGTAGGAGGGCCACCACTACCCGAGACGCCGGACTTTGCCGCAAGCAATCCCGCAGGCGTACGACCTCATGCGAGCCTTGATCCGTTCCTCCAAGACGTCGTGAACGCGCGTGGTCCCGTAGTCTTGCATGAGCGCGACACCCAGCCGCTTGGGGACGAGTGGCAGGCACTGCTTCAACCGACGTTCGAGCATGCCGCAGCCGGCGGGGAATACATAGTCCTGGGCACGCTCGCGGGCTATCCGCTGCGCACTCGCGGTCGGTTCCTGGGCATCCTCGGCGTGGCTACTCTCCACCACCTCAGCGCGCGCCATCTGAACGTGCTGGAGGATCTGGCGGACCTCGCTACGCTCGCCGCCGACCGCGACCGTCAGATGACCACGACGCGAAGTCGCGGAGCGCTGGCTCAGACCGTCGTGCGGAACGCCCCAGTTGCGCTCGCCGCGCTCACCGGCCCGGAACATACCTTCGCCCTCACCAATCCGACATTTGGTCACCTGATCGGCATCGACAGCGACACGAAGCTGGTCGGACGGACTCTCGCCCAGGTCGCTCCCGACCGTGCGGAAGTACTCGCCGCTAGCCTTCGCCTTGATGCGGTCGCCGCGGCGGGCGAGCCGCAGATGATGATCGAGTTGCCTATCCGACACGTCGAGCGGGGCCTCACGTACTGGAATGTGACTACGTCGCCGCTCGCGGGGCTGCCTGGCGGCGGCGACGGGCTGCTGGTCTCCGCCGTGGAGGTGACGCGACAGGTGGTCTCGCGGCATCGCTCGCAGGAGGCGGCAGAAGTGGCCCAGGAGCGCGTCGCGCAGATGATGACGCTCCACGCCACATCGCTCGCGGTCGCTAGCCAGCTTGGCGCCGACCCACGCGACCTGCTCGCGGATATTCTGCGCCGCTCCATCGCCCTGCTTGGCGGCCGCGCCGGAGTGGTCTACGTCCGCGATCCACGCCGCCCGCGGCTCGACGTCATCGTCGCCCAGGGCCTGCGCGGCGATTACGCCGGAAGTAGCATCCTCATTGGCGATGGACTCCCCGGCCGTGTCGCGGAACTTGGTCAGGGACGCTTCGCGCAAGTAGACAACGGCCTCACCACTGGCGAGAGCATTCACGACGAGGGCTTCGGCGCGTCTATCGCCGTGCCACTCATCCACCGTGGGCAAGTGGTTGGCGTGCTTGAAGTGCTCGACGACGCGGAGCGCCGCTCGTTCACCGACGACGATCTTTGGCTGCTCGAACTCTTCGCGGCCCAGGCGGCCCAGGCCATCGAGAATGCGCGCACCTACGTCGAGCTAGAACGCGCGTACCGCAAGCAGCGCGACCTGGACCGCATGAAGGACGACTTCATCGCTACCGCGTCGCACGAGCTGCGCACGCCGCTCACCGGCGTGCAGGGCTTTCTTGATCTCCTGCTCGATTTCCCTGGCTCGCGTGACGACGCGCTCGCCGTGGAGTTCCTACGCAATGCTGTGGACGCAGCCACCGAGCTTGCCGCGATCTCTGAGCGCCTGTTGCAGACGTCGCGCCTCGATACGGGACGCATGGAGATGCACCGCGAGCCGGTACGCCTGGACGCCGTAGTGGGCGAGGCTCTGCATTCCATCCAGGCCCTGCAACAGGCCCAAGGCGGCCATCACGAGCTGATCGCGGATATCCCACCTGACGCCTACGTCCTCGCGGATCTCGGCCGGCTCAAAGAGGTCGTGGACAATCTCGTCGGCAATGCCGTGAAGTACAGCCCGGCGGGCGGCGTCGTTACGGTAAGCTGCGCGCGGGCGCAGTTCGGCCAACCTGATGGCGCCGCCATCATGCAGGAGGGCGCAGGGCACATCGAAGACCGGCCGACGGAGGTTCTGCCACTGCTGACAGCCGACGCCACCGATCCGGCCGACGACCCATGCATCCCGAATCCGTCGGTTCTCGCCGCCGCTGCGCAGCGTCCGTATCTGGTTCTCACCGTGCGCGATCAGGGCATGGGCATCGCCCCGGCGGAGCAGGTCAAGCTTTTCGGCCGCTTTGCCAGGACGGAATCGGCGCGTGCCAGCCAGATTCGCGGCACGGGGCTTGGGCTCTACATCTGCCGGCAGATCTTACGGGCGATGGATGGCGACGTCTGGTTGCAGGAGAGCGCGCCGGGTGTGGGCAGTGTCTTTGCCGTCGCGCTGCCGCTCGCCCAGCCAGCATCCCCTGAGCTCGTGACTCCTCGCATCGAGCAGGGTGGTAAGGATGTGCTTTAGCCGTGCCGGTCGTATCGCGCGGCATACTGGATTGGGCGCCGCCGGATTCGAAGTGTGGATGGTCAGCCCATCCCTCACGGCCCGGTAGGATTGGCGCAACGCATGGCTAATATTCGCACGATGGAGGCGTTGCGCCGTCGCGCGGGCCGTAGCTACGCTCTCCGCGAACTGGACATTGATCTACCCGATCCTGGCCGCCGTCTCCGCGTCACATTCCCAGCAGACCCGGATGCCCCGCTGGACAGCTTCGCCTCGCATTTGGCTCAGGGAGATGGTGGATCGGCTCGGATGACAGGAGGCCTCGACCACGCCGCCGCAGCCGCTCGCCAATCCGTCGCGGCCGGTGCGCACATGCCCTATTGGGGACTGCTCTGGCCGAGCGGCATGGCCCTGGCGGAGGCACTGCTGGCCGAAGGAGCAACATTCGCCGGGCGGCGGGCGATTGAGCTTGGCTGCGGCCTGGGCGTGACGGCGGCTGCCGGGCTGAGGGCCGGGCTCGACCTCACGGCCGCGGATACCTTCTCCGAGGCCCTCCTTTTTACCCGCTACAACACGCTGCGCAATGCCGGCCGCGCACCACACACGCTCCTGATCGATTGGCGTACCGAGGCTGGGCGCGCGGCCTGCCTTCGAGCCGCACCCTATGACCTGCTGCTCGCCGCCGACGTGCTCTACGAGCAGGACGACCTCGCGCCGCTGCTCGATCTGGCGCCACGGCTCCTCAAGCCGGGCGCCCCTTTCTGGTTGGCAGAGCCGGGTAGGCGAGTCTCACGAGCGTTCGTCGCCGCGGCACGCGAGCGCGGATGGCTCGACACAGAGACTTCCTTCGAGCGCGCTTGGCCACCGGACGGCGACGTCGTACGCATCTGGGTACACCGCTTTAATTGCCTCCAAGCTTAGGCGCAGCCTACCTCTCTGCCCCGCTCCCCAAAAGCGTTCACCGGCTCGCTCTCCAACCACCTGCCCTCACCCATACGATACGCCTGTTCGCGGCCCGCAGGCTGTGGTCCAGGTGATGCGAAATAGGAGGGATGGATATGTGGATGAGGTGGCATCGGGCAAAGGAGCGGATGGATGGCCAAGGGGCGTGCGCACGGCACATCTTGGGATGCCTACACAACACCATCATGGCGGGCACACCAGGCGCAGGCATCGCAGGAGATGGATTGGTCGGATGCGCCGACCGACCCCGGCCTGCCAGCGCTCCGGTACGAATACAATGCGTCGCGGTCACCGAGAAACGGTGCGGAATGGCCCGTTGCGACCGCGCAACCGGCTCATGTCTCCGCGTTTGAGAACATGGTAGCGCAGGCGAGACGCCGTCAGCTTGGAATCGTAGGTGGCATAGCGGCGACGGCGATCCTGTTGCTGGCCGTGGTGGCAGCAATCGTCTCCATCGGCGGTGTGCCTCTATTCAGCCAGACGCAGCCGCCGCAGGGCGTGGAGGCAAACCCCTTGCCAAGCTCTACGTCCTTGCCGACGGCCACACCGACGACGCCCCCAACTCCTACATCCTTGCCGACCGCTACACCGTCTCCCACGGCTAATCCATCGCCCGCCGAGAGCCCAACGCCCGCAGCGACACCCAACCCGACCACGACAGCAGCGCCAGCCCCGACGGTGACTCCCGCACCTACGGCGACTCCCGCACCTACGGCCACTGCGGCGCCAACTCATGCTCCCGCGCCAACCGCGACCGTCGCGCCAGCGACAGCCACGAGCGCAAACGTGACACAACCCTGAGGCATTCTTTCCGGCGGGCCTAGTGACCGCGAGACCGAAAAGGGCTATAATGGGGGAAACACGAGCGTTCAGACCGAACGCCCGGGATGTGTACTGGTGTTGGGGTGGAGTGCTGGGCGGCGTCAACGGAGCAGCGCGGCGGGGATGGGGCGGGGGATGCTTATGGCATGGGTACTGGTGGTAGACGACGACCAGGCGACAAGTGATAGCCTGCGTGTCCTGCTCGAAGATTCAGGATACTCTGTGGCCGAAGCGCCCGACGGGCAATATGCGCTCGACATGTTGCGCGCCACGCCGTATCACGCGGTCGTGCTCTTCGACGTTCTGATGCCAATTCTCAACGGCATCGAGTTCATCAAGCAGGTCTGCGCCGATACCGCCCTCAGAGAACGCCATACGTTCATCCTCATGACCGCGGACATGAGTACCCTCAATCATCTCACGCAGACGGAGCACGACTGCCTCAGTGCTATCGTGCGCAAACCCTTCGACATCGACAATCTGGTCAGCCTTGTGCGCCAGGCGGCGGAGCGCTTGCCGAAAG
>CAYYCB010000062.1:11739-13917 GCA_964469715.1 uncultured Ktedonobacterales bacterium
GACATCGACAATCTGGTCAGCCTTGTGCGCCAGGCGG
Source organism: uncultured Ktedonobacterales bacterium (assembly GCA_964469715.1). Lineage (GTDB taxonomy): Bacteria > Chloroflexota > Ktedonobacteria > Ktedonobacterales > JADMIN01 > CAWAWP01. Next base: position 11,777 of record CAYYCB010000062.1, read on the forward strand.
CGGAGCGCTTGCCGAAAGACGCCTGAGTGCGCCAGATCCGCTGAGGATACAGCCGCCAAGGGTATGTCACGCCTATCTGGGTTATTTTGGGGTCGTCTTCCCGGCGCTGAAGGCGCTACCGGAGCGGGCCGGCACGGTCCGTGTCGTTCCCCACTACCCCCTCAATAAACCACCAGTGCCCCGAAGCAGGCTGGATTGCATATCCCGGGGATTCGGCTTACCGCACGAGCGTGGGCATCGTCTCCATCCCGACCTCAGGGTCAGCAGCCAGGCGTTTGGCGAGGCTATCCAGCACACCGGCCAGGGCGAGGGTGTGCTCGGCGGTTCCGATGGTGATGCGGACGTGGTGGGCCAGGTCAGACGTGCGGAAGTAGCGCAGGATGAGGCCGGCAGCCTCCATGCTGGTGCGGAACTCGGCGACGGAGAGCCGCGGATCGGTGAGCTCGCAGAGGATGAAGTTGCCGTGGGACGGATAGGGGCGCAGGTAGGGCTGCGCGCTTAACAACGCGAAGAGCCGATCACGCTCAGTCCTCAACTCGGCGATGCGCTCCCGCAGCAGGGGCAGATCGGCGAGCGTCGCGTGGGCAGCCATGTGCGCGGCGAGGTTCACCTCAAAGGGTAGCTGCATCTTGCGCACATGTGGCACGAGCCATCGCGGGAACGCGCCATACCCCAGGCGCAACCCGGCGAGACCGGCCCATTTGCTGAACGTGCGCAATACGACGAGGTTCTCGTGCCGCGGTACGTCATGGATGGGGCTTTCCGCCAGGGCGCCTTCGCCGGCAAACTCGACATACGCCTCGTCCACCACGACGATGAGGCCGGTCTCCAGCAGCGCATCGAGGTCAGCACGCGCGACCAGATTGCCAGTGGGGTTGTTCGGCGAGCAGAGGACGATCACTTTGGTGTTTGGCCGGATGGCGGCCTTGATTGCGGTGACGTCCAGTGCGTAATCGGCACGACGCGGCGCATGGATCATCTCGGCGCCGGCAAGTGTCGTGGCGGTGTTGTAGAGGCTGAAGGTGGGCGGGCACGTGATGACACTGTCACCCGCACCGAGGAAGACTCGCCACAAGTCGGTGATGAGCTCGTTGCTGCCATTGCTGACGATCAGGTGGCGCTCATCCACGCCCGCGTAATGCGAGAGCGCGCCAAGCAACTGGCGCGCGTCGGGATCGGGATACAGGTTGTAGGCATGATGCGCGCCGAGCGCCTGCGCCACGCGCGGCGTCGGTGGATACGGGCTCTCGTTGCTGTTGAGCTTGATGAGCTGGTCGATCGGCACACCCGTGCGCGCGCTGAAGGCGTCGAGAGACTCGCCCGGGACGTATTCTTCCACGCGGGCAACCTCGGGGCGGATCGCGACTCGTCCGTTCACGCGCTCCACGTCTACTCCTCCAACCGTCACCATCTACACGTCCGTCCGGTGTCTGCCCCCGCAGTGCCGCCAGATCGCGCTCGCTTCCAGCGAAGCGCGGGGACCGCTGAGCAACCCGTCTCGGCGGCCATTATACGGAGAGGCGCGCATACCGGTCAATCATTCAGGACATTTGTGGCAGGCTGGCGGACAAGTACACAAGCAAACAGCATGGCGAGGCTCTAGAGCATCTCGAAGTAGCGATTGCGCTCCCACTCCGTGACAACCGAGCGGAACCGCTGCACCTCCCAGCGGCGCATGGTGGCGTAGTCGTCCACGAATTCGTCGCCGAGCCATTCTCGCGCGAATGCGCTGGCAGCGAAACGCTCAACGGCCTCCTCCAGAGTCGTAGGCAGACGCGGCGCGACCTCTTCGGGCAACGCGTATGCATTGCTGCGGACCGGCGGCGGCAGGGAAAGCTTTTCGCGGATGCCGTGTAGACCCGAGGCGAGCGCGGCGGCCATTGCGAGGTAAGGGTTGACGTCAGAGCCGGGGACACGATTTTCGAGGTGAGTGGATTTCGGCGAACCTGTGATGACGCGCAGCGAGGGTGTGCGTGTCTCGACGCCCCAAGCGGCGACCGTGGGCGCCCAGGAGCCTGTGACGAAGCGCTTGTATGAGTTGATGTTAGGCGCGTAGAGCGCCATCACCTCGGGCATCAGGCGCAGAACACCGGCGATGTAAGCACGGAACGTCTCCGAGAGGTGGTGGTCGCCGTGCTGGT
>CAYYCB010000063.1:0-13870 GCA_964469715.1 uncultured Ktedonobacterales bacterium
GCCACGGTCTTGCCGTCGCGGCTGGCGTCGCCGCCGAGGGTGCTGCGCTCCTTGCTTCCGTCTTGAGTCTGATTCGCCGGTTTGTTCGCGTTTATACCGCCGCGCTCACGTGTTGTGCTCATCTTGCCTACCTGCGTTTTCTCGCTCGCCGCATATCTCTGCGATGATAGCACGCGGAATGTGCGGGCGTCGGTTGTAGCGCGAGTCATGGGACGTAGATCGTGCTCCAGACTGCCGAACAAAAACAGTGGGGCCGCGAGCATTTTGCCCGCGGCCCCACCAGCGTTTACGGCATACAGCAATTAGACGCGAATCATGCTGTAGGCTTCAATGATATCGCCCTCCTGGGTCTCATTGAAATCCTCCAACAGAATGCCGCACTCGAAGCCCTGCAGAACTTCGCGCACGTCGTCCTTGCCGCGACGCAGCGACTCGATCAATCCCTCGAAGACGACCTTGCCGCCGCGCTGCACCCGGACCTTAGATGACCGGATGAGTTTGCCGTCGGTCACGCGGCAGCCGGCGATGATGCGCTTGCCGGCCTTGAAGGTCTGCATGACCTCCGCATGGCCATCCACCTGCTCCTTGTACTCCGGCTCAAGGAGGCCCTTGAGGGCAGCCTCGATGTCGTCAACGAGCTTGTAGATGACGTTGTAGGAGCGGACGTCCACGCCCTCATTCTGAGCGAGGCGCTGCGCGGGGCCGTCCACCTTGACGTTGAAGGCGATGACGATCGCCTTCGAGGTCGCGGCGAGGTAGATGTCCGTCTCCGAGACGTTGCCTACGCCGTCGTGGATGAGGCGCACCTTGAGGTTCTCGTCGCCGGCCCGCGAGAGCGCATGCTTGAGGGCCTCGATGGACCCCTGCACGTCGGCCTTCACGAGCAGGTTGAGCTCCTTGACCTTGCCCTCCTGCATCTGCATGTAGAGGGTGTCGAGGGTGACGTTGCCCTGTGCCGCGGCACGGGCGTCGGTGCGGCGCTGCTCGACGAGCGCGCGGGCCGCCTTCTCATCTGCGACGACTTCGATCCGGTCACCTGCCGCCGGCACCTCGGGTAGGCCGAGGATGCCCACCGGCGTGCTGGGTGGCGCTTTCTTGATGCGCTTGCCGGCGTCGTCGAACATCGCGCGGATGCTGCCCTGAATGGTATTCACCACGACGATGTCACCGACTTTGAGCGTACCTTCCTGGACGAGCACCGTGGCCGTCGGGCCGGAGTTCTTATCCAGCCGCGCCTCGATGACCGCGCCGACGGTGTGTCCGTTCGGGTTGGACTTGAGATCCTCTACGTCGGCCACGAGCAGGATCATCTCTAGCAGGTCATCAATGCCGGTGCCCTTCTTCGCGGAGACTGGCGCGCAGATCACGTCGCCGCCATACTCCTCGATGACCACCTCGCGGTCGGCGAGCTGTTGCTTCACCCGGTCGGGATTCGCGCCCGGCTTGTCGATCTTGTTAAGGGCCACAATGATGGGCACCTTCGCCGCTCGGGCGTGGTCGATGGCTTCCTGCGTCTGTGGCATGACGCCGTCGTCGGCGGCTACCACGATGATCGCGATATCCGTCACCTGAGCGCCCCGGGCGCGCATGGCGGTGAATGCCTCGTGGCCCGGCGTATCCAGGAAGGTGATCTTACGGCCGTTGATCTCGACCTGATAGGCGCCAATATGCTGTGTGATACCGCCAGCTTCTCCCGCCGCCACACGGGTATTGCGGATGGCGTCGAGCAACGACGTCTTGCCGTGGTCGACGTGTCCCATGACGGTGACGACAGGGGGGCGGGTGATGCGGCCAGCCTCGTTGGCGTGGGCAGCGGCGCCGATGCTGGTGGCCTCGGGCTTGACGGCCGCGCTTACCGGGACAGCGACCTGCGCCTCACTGGGCTCGAAGCCAATCGCCGTCGCAGCTTTGGAGGCTGCGTCGTAGTTGACGACCTGATTGATGCTCGCGAAGGTGCCGGTGGAGATCAGCGAGCGGATGATCTCGTTGACTGAGACGCTCATCAGATCGGCGAGATCCTTCACCATGATCTGCGCCGGGATGGCGACCGGGCCGGACGGCTTCACGGCAACGGCGGGTCCGCGTGGGCTGCTCGTGGGCGCTCCAGGTGCGCCGCCGCGACCCGACATGCCGCCGCGAGGGCCAGAACGACCATGTGCGCCTCCTGAACGGCCGTTGCCGCCGGGGCGTCCGGGTCCACCCGGCCCCGCGGGGCGTCCTGGTCCGCCTTGTCCACCAGGGCCGCCGGCAGGCCGTGGCGTCATTGGCATGGGGCGGTGTCCGGCGTTGCCGCCTGGTCCGCCAGCGGGCCGCGAGATCATACCCGGCACCGGGCTAGCCGTCGTGCGCGAAAAGGTGGGGTTCGCTGGGCGTGGCGTGGAGGGATTCGCCGGACGCGGCGTGGATGGGGGCGTGGATGGGTTCGCCGGGCGCGGCGCGGTTGGCGCCACGGACGAACGCTGGCTCGCAGGCGCCTGCCGTGGTGGCGCGGCGTTGGCCGGCATACGGGCAGGCGAAGATGTTGTCACAATGCGGGGCATCGGGGTGGATGGCGCAGGTGGAGGCGGCGCAGGCTTGCGGATTGCGGCGCCGGGTGGCACCAGCCGTGGACCATTCTGTGTATTATTCTGTGTGCGATTTGGCGCGCCCTCGCGCGACCCGCTCTTAGAGCCGGAGGTGGGGGGACGGGCATTTGATTCAGACATGAAAGCCTCCTGTGGCGGGTAAGACTGATTAAGACACCGAAAAGAAGTAATAAAAGTGGCTGGCCGCTCTCCATGCTCTAGAGAGTGCCAGCCCAACGCGGCGCAGTGTCTTGTGTCTGGGCCAGAGGAAGTGGCTCAGAGGCCATCCGTCATCGCAGTGGATAGGAGGCCCCGAGCGCCCTGGTTAAGCACACATAGCAATGCTCTTCTTGTCCCGCGTTGGGGTGGATATGGACAATCTCGTGTAGGTGCGAGGCACTCGCTCGCGCTGGCTGCGGCGCATTCATGCGCAATGCCAGACGTCGAGAAGACTTCCTCAACTGGAGTAGCATACCCCGTTCCACACCGACCTGTCAAGAAGCGCAGGACGCCACACAAGCCGCATGGGATGGGCGCTCGCGCCGTACAGCGGGGATGCGGAGTGAATCCGAACATAGCAGAGTGCGGACCACGCCAGCATGCTAGCGACGTTGTGTCCAATAGCCCTTCTCCCTCTCACTGACGCATGGTGGTGAGACCGCGTTTCGCCCGTGGTACGCTCACTCTGCAAGGGGGCGAAACGCGGAATCGTGGATGCTCGATATGAGGCGGCCGGGTGGTTGAGGAGGCGGCAGGTGCCGTATGCTGTCGAGCGTGATGCGGGCTGAGTAGGTGTCCGAGCTGAGGGAGAAGGGAAACCGGGCCATGACCAACGAGTACGCGCACATCCTGGTCGAGACGACACCGGAAGGCGTACGGACGCTGACGTTGAACCGTCCAGAGCGGCTGAATGCGGTGAATGTGGCGCTTTCGGAGGAGCTTCCGCGGGCGATGGCCGAGGCGGCGGCGGATGAAGCGGCGCGGGTGGTCATGATTACCGGCGCGGGTCGCGGGTTCTGCGCTGGACTGGATCTCGCGCCGGAGAATATCGGCGTGTGGCTGGGGCGGCAGGCAGAGAGCCGAACCTCGCGGTTGGATGAGTTGGAGTGGGTAGGCCGCTGGGTGCTCTCGTTGGTGGAGTGTCCGAAGCCGGTGATCGCGGCGATCAACGGCCCGGCTGCAGGCGCTGGGCTGGGCCTGGCGCTGGCGGCGGACATCCGCCTGATGAGTTCGAACGCGACGGTGACGACAGGCTACGTGCGGCGTGGCCTCAGCCCGGATGCTGGCGTATCGTACTTCTTGCCGCGGGTCGTCGGCTTGTCGCGGGCGGCGGACCTGACGTTGACGGCGCGTGATGTGGCGGCTGAGGAGGCCGAGCGCATCGGGCTGGTGAGCCGGGTGTTGCCGGACCCTGATTTCGCGGCGGCGGCGCTGGACTACGCGACGCGGCTGGCGGCTGGTCCGCCGGTGGCGCTGGCCCTGAGCAAACGCTTGCTGGCGACCTCGCTAGACGCGGACCTGGGCAGCCAGTTGCGCAAAGAGTTGGCCTCGATTCGCACGTGCTTCACGACCGAGGATTTGCAGGAGGCCTTACGGGCCTTCGGCGAGAAGCGGACGCCACGATTTACGGGGCGATAGTAGGGGGCGCCGTCCGTGCGGGCGCCCGTGGCATATGCCAGCGCCCGCCAGGACCAGTGGAATCCTTCTTGCGTGCGTAACCATTGCGTGTAGGTTGCGGCGTCCAGACCGGGCGCTACGCCTCAAGGTGGGCCGAAACCCATTACGCAGTAAGGAGTACACATGGCGACGACGCAACAGTCTATTGATGTGAACGTGCCAGTACGCACCGCCTACAACCAGTGGACGCAGTTCGAGTCCTTCCCCCAGTTCATGGAGGGTGTGAAGGAGGTTCGGCAGCTCGACGACAAACGACTGCATTGGAAGGCCGAGGTCGGCGGGAAGCTGCAGGAGTGGGACGCCGAGATCACGGAGCAGATCCCCGATCAGAAGGTCGCGTGGCGTAGTATTAGCGGCGACCCGAACGGCGGCGTGGTGACGTTCAACTATCTTGAGGCGAACAAGACGCGCGTCCTGCTCTCCATCGACTACGACCCGCAGGGCCTGGTCGAAAGCGCGGGTGCGGCGCTGGGCTTCATGGATCGCCGCGTGAAAGGCGACCTGGGACGCTTCAAAGAGTTCATCGAGAGCCAGGGCGCGGGCGGCGAGACCGGCGCGTGGCGCGGGACGATTCAGGACCATCCCGATGTGAGCGGCACGCAGGCGTAGACGTAACGAACCTCTTTTAGCGCGGCCCCTATCCCACAAGGGTAGGGGCCGCGCGTTCAGTGCTCAGACGATTCCCGCGAATAGGTCGTGTTCGGCGCGCTCGCCTGGCTTGGGCTCGGGGTAGACACGCGAGAGCGTAGTATTGCGGAAGAATAGGCGGCCGATGGAAGGGCCGAACCGCTCAATTAGTGGGGGGAGGCCCATCTGGCTGGCGTAGCAGTGGAGTGTCTGCCAGAGAATGGGGAAGTAACGGCCAATAGGGATGCGCGTCGTCTCGGGATTTGCGGCGTCGTAGGTGGCCTGCAGGTCCACATCGGCGTTGCGGCCGGTCTTGCGGGGGTCCCTCCGACGCAGCCTCAGGATGGCGAGGTTGATGCGCAGGAGCCGCCGCGGAATCGAGGTGTAGTAGAGTTTGCGCGGGCCGTCGGGTTCGCTCCGCAGCAACTGGAACGCGGCGACTGTCGCTCGGTGGATCTTGATGTGGTCGGGATGGCCGTAGGCGCCGAAGCTATTGAAGGTGACGACGACCTGCGGCTGAGTGCGACGCATGATTTCGACCAGCCGCTGCGTCACATCTTCCTCCGGGGCCTGCCAGAAGCTCTCCGGACGCTCGTTGTCGGCGCTGCCCATCATGCCGCTGTCGCGGTAGCCGAACGAGATGACTTCGCTGTAGCCGACTGTCTCAGTGGCGCAGGTGAATTCGGCGAGCCGCAACTCTGCAATCGACGCGTAGCCGCGCATGTACTTCTCGTCTACTGTGCCGACGTCGCCGTTCGTGGCGCAGACCAGCGTGACGCGCGCACCAGAATCCATATAGCGCCGTGCGAGCGGCGCGCAGCCGACCTCGTCGTCTGGGTGGGCGAAGCAGAGCAGGATAGATTTCATAGAATTCCTGACAGGTTTGTTCGTGCAGTAGTTCTATAATACTGCCCTGGTCATGGTGATGACGAGTGAGGCGGATGCCACGGCTAGCGGTGTTCAGCCGCCGTGGCCCAGAATGGCGAGGTCAGGCCGAGCGCGTGGAAGATGGCTTGCGCCTCGTCGGGTGTCCTGCCGTGGAAGTCGGGCCTCAGGCGGTCGGCATACCAACGCTTGGAGAGCTGCCATGTCTGCTCGATGGTCAGGACCTCTCCCCGTGGCATGCCCGTCCGCTCACAGTGTGCGTCGGCGTCCTCTTTCGACCGAAAGAGCTGGATGTTCGCTCACGTGAAGATAAGGTCGTCGTACCAACGAGCGAAGGGCAGCGGGAAGCGGACGACCTCGTCGTGGGCGTGTACCTCGCCGTCTTCGATGGAGAGGCCGACAGGCTCGCGCGTGTCTGCGAAGCGGGCCTCGATACGGGCGTCGGCGTGCAGCGCGCAGGGAATCCCCAGCATGTCCCAGGCGCAATTTGCCCAATAGGTGTGCCCGTTGGCGAAGACGCGGAAATCGGTCGGAATACCTGAGAACGGGTGGGCCATGCGGATGCTCTGCTCGTCCGCATTCAGGAATAGCGCGTGGCGCTGATGGAGCCGCCGATAGGCGGCGAGGGCCGCCTCCGCTGGGATGTTCAGAGACGTGGCGGTTTCGGCGGCGGTTGGCGGGCGCTCGTGAGTGACGAGGAAATCGTACACGAAGGCCCGAACCGGCCAAATCTGTTCATCTCCCGCGCCTAGTTCCACGTGAAAGCTCCGTTCGAGCGAGCGTTAGCGTCCGGCAGCCTGCTGATCGCGCAGGGTGAGGCATGTGCTGGATGCGCGGGCGACGAGCGCGCCGTCGTGGTCGGTGACGTCACACTCGACCATGCCAACGGTGCGTCCCCGCCGGATTACATGAGCGGCGGCGCGGAGGTGAGCGCTCCACACGGGCTTCAGATAGTTGATCTTGAGCTCTAGTGTGGTGAACGATTCTCCTTCGGCGAGGGCACTGGCGTAGGCGGCGCCCATGGCCAAGTCGGCGAGGTCGCAGAGAACACCGCCGTGTAACGTGCCCATGGGGTTGGCATGGCGCTCATTTGCATCCATTTCGACGACGGAGCGGCCGTCACCGGATGATGTGAGCGTCATACCGAGCAGTTCGGCGATGGGCGGCGGAATACGGCGACGGTGAGGGCCACGAGTGCTCTCTGACTCCATGATACACGCCTTTCGTGGTGTGGATGAGGTCATCGCGAGTGCACGACTGTACGGTCCGGCGGCTGAGGATGCGCGACGACGGGAAGTCACATCACGCTCGCACCTATGGCTCGGCAGCCTGCGTGGGTGATGGAGTGTCGTCGGACGTGTCATTGGGAGCGAGGGCATCCGTGTAGAAGTGGCGGGTGGCAAGGAGGATGCGGTCGCTCAGCGTGGGATCATCCACGGCGCGAGCCAGGGCTACGGCGCCCGCCATACCTGCGGTGAGGGCCAGAGCCGCATCGCGGCGCGCCTCAGGTGTGTCGCCGGGGCAGTGCTCGGCAATGCCTGCGATCAGGTCCGTGACTGCTCCGGTGAACGCATGGCGGACTTCATCCGGCTCGCGGGCGATCTCACCGACGAGCGCCGGCATGACGCAGCCTTCGGCCGGCGAGTCGCGGTGGTGGCGGCTGACATAGCGGCGAATGATCTCGCGTAGCGGAGCCGTAGGATTGGCCTCGACAGCCTCGGAGAGGAACTCGCGGCGCGAATCGGCCAGCCCGCGATCCGTGGCCTCGGCGATCAGGGCGTCTTTGCTAGGGAAATGGGCGTAGAAGCCGCCATGTGTGAGCCCGACTTCTTGCATCAGGTCCGCGATGGCGACCCCCTCGACGCCTCGCTCGCGGAAGGCACGGGCGGCGGCCTCGACGATGCGGGCATGGGTGCGGGCCTTATGAGCCTTGGTATACGGCATGATGCGTCACCTTTACGACAATATGCCGGCGGTCGGTGGAGTGGGAGACGTTGCTGCGGAGAGTGGTGTAAACGGCATGCTGAGGGCGTACTGACCGTCGGACCATGTGGCGCGCATATCGGGGAACGCGCGCCGGAGGAGCCGATAGGCGCGGCGATTTTCGCCGAGCACGATGCCCGTGAAGCCGGAGAGGGCACGGCAGGTGGCCTCATTCCGCAGGCGCTTGACTACCTCGCCGCCCAGGCCGCGCGACTGCCAGGCGTCGGAGAGTAGGATGCCGATCTCGGCGCTGCGGCTACCCAGATTGTGATCGAAGCGGGCGACGCCGACGACGGCGCCGTCCGCCTCGACAACCATCGCATACGAGGCGTGCTCGTCGGTCCGGCCCAGCGCGGCGACACGCTCGGCCCAGATGTCGTTTGCCGGCGCGCCGACGCAGAAGTAGAGGTAGCGGGTGGTGTCGCTCAGGGAAAAGAACATCTCACGCAGACGGGGCAGATCGGCGGAGGTAGCGTCGCGGAGGTGGACAGAGGAGCCGTCGCGCAGGCGCACCGTCGCGGTTGGCGGTGAGCAGGCACCGGCAGAGGCGTGCGAGCCGCGGGTATCGACTTGCATAGCGCTAACCTCGCGCACTATATATGTCAGTCATCATATATATGATGGTTGTAATGTAAAATGTGAAGGTTGTCAAGAGTGTTTGGGCGTTTGCGGAGCGGGTATAGATGCACTTGTACATCGAACGGGGCGCGCGTTGAGTGCGCCGAGCAATCCATGCCGTACGCTAAGCTGAAACGGGACGGCGATGGTCCGGCCGCGTGGCTAGCCGGTATTTCGTGGGCCGCTGCCGACGGGAGATGCGTGGGGTGACCTCACGCCTTCGCCGGACTCGTCGTTAAGGTCCGCCCTCCAGGGAATATTCTAGATAGCAGGAGGAATTGTCCTCGACATAGACAGTGGTGGGGACGACGCCGGCCGGGATTGCCTCCGCGTCAGTGGGGAGCGCGATGGGATGTGCGTCGCCAAGCAGGGTAGGCACCGAGCCGACGCGCGCAAGGGGCCACGCTCCGAGGGCTTGGAGGTCGGCCTCCGTGTAGCAGCCGTGGGTTGTGGAGCCGCCTGCGCAGCGAGGCTCGTTGGCGTAGTGGCGACCCTCGTAATTGATGCGTGCCGGGACACCGCATGCCCGGGGCAGCGCGAACCCGTTGTGATCGGCCAGGCGTGGCAGGGCGAAGGTCCATACGAGGGCGAGGATGACGAGGGCGAGCCCGAGTGCGACAGGCCAGGCGGTGCGCCAGCGGATTCGTCGCATGAGGATGTCTCCATGAACGCTGGGTGCTGGCAGCCGAAGGGGAAGCCTGAGAAAAGTGTAGCGTAGCAAGGTGTGCGGGGGCTGCGGAGCGGATCACAATACAGCCGACTCCGGCGCCGGAGCGGCAAGGTGCGCTACCCGGCGGTCAGGGCCGCCTCGCCCGCTGCGGCGGCGCGTTTCGCTCGCTGCACGACAGAGCGCTCCACGCGCAGGAGTCCTAGCGGGATGAGCGAGAGCAGGAACATGGCGGCGACGATGGGGAACATGGCGGAGTAGGTGAACGCGCCGATGAGCAGGCCGGCGAGAGCGGTGGAGGCGGGCGCTGCGATGGAGGTGACGGAGCTGACGAGGCCGGTGTAGAGGCCCATCTGATCGCCAGGGACAAGCTGTGTGAGGAGCGGGAACGAGCTTGACGTCTGCGCCGCGTTGCCAATCCCGGCGATTGCTACCACGACGAAGAGCGGCACGATATCATGGGTGAAGACGCCTGCTACCGCCGCTCCCGCCATGCAGACCATGCCGATCAAGAAGACACGCTTCAGTCCAATGCGGTCGCCGAGCAGGCCAAACGGCCAGACGAAGACGGCGCTGCAGAGCAGGAGGACGAAGTCGAGGTAGAGGGCCTGGCTCGAATTGAAGTGCACTTCGTTGATCGCGTAGAGCGTCAGATAAGGCGTGATGGCGTTGATGCCGAACCACATAAACGCCTGATTGAGAAAATACAGCAACACCTGCGGATCACCGCGCACGCCATTCCAATAGTCGCGCACGGTGTAGCGGTGTTTCTTGCCGATGCTGGGTAGCTCACGCGGCTCTTTGATGCCGAAGACGGTGGGGATGAAGAAGAGGAAAAGCGAGACGCCGCAGAGGACAAAGAGCATCTCGATGCTCAGGCCGAGGAACGCCCCGACGAGGAGGATCGCAGTCTGTCCGAAGGCGCCGAGCGCCTGGTATACCCCATTGACCCGGCCGCGTTGAGCCTCAGGGGTGATATCCGCGAGCAGCGCCTGGTAGGGGTCGTACATGATGTTGAAGGCAAGCGTGAAGACGAAGATGCCGAAGAAGACCAGGGCGACGACGAGGCGATTGTGCGAGAGATTCAGGGCGTGTTGCACCTGCGCGAGCGGCCCGACACTCGCCCAGCCAGGGAAGAATGCCGTGAGGACGACGAAAAGCGCGCTGATGGGCACGAAGCGCGCGATGAAGGCGCGTCGCCGGCCCAGGCGTGTGCTCCAGATGCGATCGCTCCATGCGCCGACCACGGGTTGCACGAAGGCGCCCTCGAACGAACGAGAGCTGGCAAGCAGCCCGATGATGACGGGTGGAACTCTCAGCGGCTGGAGAAAGAGTGGCAGGATGAAGTTGTTGAAGGCAAACCAGATACCAGAGCCGAAGTTGCCGCTCGAATAGGTGAGGGACTTGCCGAAGGAGAGCGGCGGCGCCTCGGGAATTGCTACGGAGCGATTGTCGGCGAGCGGCACCGCGGGTTGGGCCACATGCACATCTTCAAGACGATGGCTGCCTGCGTCCGGTAGCCCATCCATGATGTCGCCAGTGCGTTGCTGGCCGGGTATGGAGGTATCGTAGTGCATAGGGGCGCCTCCATGATTGGGGTGCGCGCTAGCAACCGGGATGTGTTGTTGCGATGTGCCCGCAGTGTAACAGACACTCGATAACCTCACAAGCCAGTATGAAGCTTTGCCATGGGGTCGTCTTGAATTGAGATGGCAGGCAGGTGGCATGGAACATGCGTTTCTGTCGAGCGACGCGAACCCACGATGGCAAAGGCGCCTCGCTCCAGTGGAGCGGCCTGCCAACGGCGGGAGACAGCCCGACTCGGGTATTTGGACGACGGGGCAGGCCGTGAGCCTCGTGCCGCATGTTAGGAGGGATCTTCGTATGCTCGGTGCGATAATCGCGTGGATTGTGGTTGGTGCGATTGCCGGCTGGCTTGCGAGCCTTGTCGTTCGTGGGACGGGCCTGGGCCTTGGTGGCGACATCGTCGTAGGTATCATCGGCGGCATCATCGGCGGTATTCTCCTGTCCTTGTTGCTGCCTGGGTCGTATGGGGTATCAGGCATCAATCTGGGCAGCATCATCGTCGCGTTCATCGGCGCGGTCGTTTTGTTGCTGCTGGTGCGCCTCTTCACAGGCCGCCGCACGACGGCGTATTAACACGCCGCGTGATCTCTGTTTTTGCGTCCGCCGGGCACATGCCCGGCGGACGCTTTTTGTTGACCGGCGCTGCTGCTGGATGCAGTTTGCGCCGAGGATGATGGATGCGTTGTGGAGTGTGGGGACGCCGGAGGAGAATTGTCTTATGGTAAGAGCGCGGGCGCAACCCTATGCCGGAAGTCATGGTTTCCTCACGCCGGGGCCATGCTAAAGACTTGGGCAGAGTGTTACCTTCGCCACTGCAACATTCGCAGCCGCCGCGATACGATGTTGGCGTGAGGTGAACCTTTCCGAGCTGGGCCGCAACTTTGAGAATGGCCCGGCGTAAAGATATGGGGAGCGCGCCCGAAGAGGGCAGAGGCGCTTCCGGCGTGAGTTCTGTGTCGCGGGCCTGCCGACAGTGAAGATCCGGTGGGAGCATGCGAGGCACGGACGGCGCGAAAAGGAGGACTCAGGTGGTGGGAGTAGGCGGGGCCGCGGCTATCCCCGGGAAGGCCATTCCCTCCGTGGGTGCGGCGCAGCGTTCGACTGAGAGCGTGGCGGCCATACGGCCAGCCGAGACGGAAGACGTCACGCTGGTCCGCCGCACACAGGCCGGCGATCAGGAGGCCTTCGCGGCGCTGGTAGAGAAGTACAAAGATTCCGTCTTCAACGTGGCCTATCGCATGCTCGGCAATGGCAGCGAGGCTGAAGACGTGGCGCAAGAGGCGTTCGTGCGCGCCTACACGCAGTTGCACACGTATAAAGATACCCACCGCTTCAGTACATGGCTGCTTTCGATTGCCTCACACCTGGCCATCGACCAGCTCCGGCGCCGGCGCTTTCTGGCGCTGCCGCTGGAGAATGTGCCCTTTCTTGAGTGGATCGCTGACCTGAGTCTTGGCCCGGAGGAGTCTGCCCTGGCGGTGGAGGCTTCCGACGAGATGCAGAAGGTGTTGAGCGTATTGCCACCGAAATATCGGGCGGTGTTGGTGCTACGATACTGGCACGACCTCTCCTATGAGGAGATCGCCGAGGCGCTGCATCTCACCGCACCGCTCGTGAAGGCGCGGCTACACCGGGCGCGCGAGTTGGTGGCGCGCCAGATGAAGGCGCAGGGCCTGGAGTTCCGTCTCGGTGAGGATGCCGAACGGGTTAAGATGCCGGCAGCGCCGGAGGGGAGCCTTCGTGCCGTGGCGCAATAGACTGCAGAATAGACTACAGGACGTGAGAGCCGCAGGCGCTGACCTGCGTCGTTGGGCTTCTCTCCTCGCGGACGAACATGTCGCACGCTGGCGGAACGATGGGTGTCCGACGCGCAATTGGCATACTGAAGTGCAGCGCGAGCGGCGCGAGGAGGAATGCTGGCGCGCGCGCATCGGCATGGGCACGGCTCGCCCGCAGCGAGCGGTTACGCCCGTCGACTTCACAGCACGTGTGATGGCGCGCATCGAAACTCAATCCGAGACGCTGGACCCAATGGCGGCGATGATGGGGGGCGTGCTTTCCATACGCGCGTTGGCCCGAGCGTTCGCTGGTTCGGTGGGGTTAGCAACGATGCTGGCGCTGGCGTCGGGTTGTCTGTTTGCCGTGCTGGCGCCGACACAGACACTAGGATTCCTCACTACCCTGCTGCGAGCTGGCGTGTTGTTGGTCATGGTGGCACGCGCGGCAGTGGGATTGCAGGGGGGCGAGCTCGTCAGCCCGACATTCTTGTTGCTGCTTGGTGCGCTGCCGCTATTCATGCTCGTCACACTAGGGCGCGTGGGGAGCCGGCTGGCTCGCGACCGATGGTAGAATTTTTGGGCGCATGTGAGCGGCGAGCGGAGAGTTGATAGAGTCCTAATCCAGGGACCTGTCGTGTTGAGGCCGTATATACTGCATTGAGTAGCACGCGACGAGACGTAGCAGTTGCACGGCGCGCGGTTGACCACATGAGGAAGGATCCTTATGGAGACTGCGGCAATCAGTGGCAAGCATAGGATAACCAGGACGATTGGCGGGATAGGTATGCTACAATGCCCGCACGACCCGTGGGGATCAGTTGCGACATGCTCCGCGAGTGGTACGCTTGTTCGTGCTTGTCGACCAGGATGTGCGGCAGCGGCATAGCGATGGGGTAGCGGTGATGGGCGCAGCAGGGTCAAGTGATACGGACGATCCCCTGGAGGGAAGCGTCGCGGGCATCGGGCAGGAAACCATCAGCTTCCAGGCGATTCGGGAGCCGGCTGGCCCGGTCGTCGAGGTAGAGCTAACGGACCTCGCGTACGGCGGCGACGCGGTGGGGCGATATCAAGGGCGAGCGGTCTTCGTGACGGGCGGCTTGCCGGGAGAGTATGTGCGGGCGCGTATCACGCGGGAGCGGAGCAATTATGCGCGCGCGACAATAGTGGACGTGTTGCGAGCGTCGCCTGACCGCATCGAGCCACTCTACCCAGAGTTGGGCGAGTCGGGCGGCTTCCAGTGGCAGCACCTAGCCTATCCAGCGCAGGTCTATTGGAAGACGCGCATCGTGCGGCAGCTTCTCGCGCGGGTAGGTCACTTCTCCAATGCGCCTGTGTTGCCGACGCTGGGCATGCCCGTAGGCACGGACCCGTGGCGCTATCGCACGGTGGCGCAGTTCGCCATTGGGCCGGATGGGGCGATTGGCTTCCGCCGCTCGGGCAGCCACGATGTCATCGACATGGCGACCTGCCCGCTCGTCCATCCG
>CAYYCB010000064.1:0-12478 GCA_964469715.1 uncultured Ktedonobacterales bacterium
ACGCACGCCGCCAGCGTTTGTCCTGAGCCAGGATCAAACTCGCCATCCAGTATTGGCTCACTAAGTTGACGCACGCCTTCGCGTGGCGCCTCTTAGCACTGCTCACTGTAGCGAGCCTTACGGCTCTCAATTCTCATGAGCGCAAGGACATATACTCAAAGTAATCTCGCTCACGCGAGACTGACTGAGCCCGTTTCAGTATCACGGAATGTTCCCGTTGCTGAAAACGCTGCTGCTTCTCACTCTTCAGTTGTCAAGGTTCCTGATCCCGCAAACGCCGCATTCGCGATTCGCTTGCATCGGCGCCGTTTTTCTGGCGACCTCATGAGATTAACATGTCTTCGCGTCGCCGTCAATAGGGAATTTTCAACTTCGTCTCAGATTCGCAACCGGCGAGCATTTCACTCGCCGTCACCTACCGAGCGCTTCTCGACCGGCGGCCGCAAAACGGCACGGAGCGGTTACCAAGAAACGTGGAGTTGAAATGCGCACCCGACCGGGCGGTCGAGCTGGCCGCGTCCATCGCGGCGCCCCATTCTGCGCGCCTCATATCACCAGACGTAGCGACTCTTTCGAGTGTCACGGCGAGCGTATGAGGTACTGGCGAAGGTGCTGCGAGACTGGTGTCTCGCCAATCTCATGGGCCACTTTCGTGGCGCAAAGATGAGTATGCCATAGATGCTCTTTTGACGTCAAGGGGCAACACGATCTCGTTCCCATGACCGAAGTACTCCTTCATCTAAGAGGTCGCACGCCGATCATCCCTGCAGCGAGCAGACGAGCAACCGGCAGTGGCAGCGGCCGAGTGAGATTGGACCAGAGGGCAAAACGCTATCGAGAGGATATACTGATCGGGAGATATCCCTGGCGCGCCAGGCAGGAACCGGCATGATGTTTGCGGCCTGTCGAGGTCAAACCGCCCGACTGTCGTGCCATATGGCGCGCATGGCCAGGATTGAGGGAGATCGCTTTGGAGAAGCCCAAGCGCGGGCAACACATGCGACCGGCGGCTCTCGATGAGCCGGCGCAGCCGCCGGGAACGTCAGACGTCCAGGCAGGCACCGGAGATACCCTCGCGTGGCGGGGCGAGAATGACGAGTGGTACCGCGCGCTGGTGCGAGCAAGCGGATATATCACCTGGGTCACGCCCGCAAGTGGGCTGATGATGGGCGAGCAGAGGGCATGGTGCGCCTACACGGGCCAGTCGCCAGAGGAATGCGCCAGTTGGGGTTGGCTGGAAGCGGTACACCCCGATGATCGGGAGAGTGCGCGCTCAGCTTGGGAGACAGCTATCGCCGCGCGGACGCCATATGAAACGACGTTCCGACTACGCCGGGCAGACGGCGTCTTCCGCTGGTTCCTCGACCGTGGGGTGCCGCTCCTAGACGAAGCGGGCACGGTAC
This sequence comes from uncultured Ktedonobacterales bacterium, assembly GCA_964469715.1. GTDB lineage: Bacteria > Chloroflexota > Ktedonobacteria > Ktedonobacterales > JADMIN01 > CAWAWP01. Next base: position 1,404 of record CAYYCB010000064.1, read on the forward strand.
GAGAGTGGGCGGGCTTTGGCACGGACATCACCACGCAACGAGAAGCCCAGGCAGAGCGCGAACGCTTGTTGGACGAAGCGCGACAAGCACGGGCAGAGGCTGAGGAGCGGGCACGCGAGCTGGAGACGCTCATTGAGACGGTGGCAGACGGCGTGGCGCTATTCGATAATTCAGGGCGAGTAGTGCGCGTGAACGCGGCCGGCCGGCGCCTTTTCGGCTACGAATCACCCGGAGCCGACACGAGCGATCAATTCGCGCGGCTCGGCCTGCGCAACGAGCATGATGAACCCTTCACAACCGAGACGTGGCCGCTGGCGCGGCTGCTACGGGGCGAAGTCTTGAGCGGGAAGGCCGCAGTGGACATGCGGCGGACGCTACCAGAGGGTACCGAGCTCGCCGTCAACCTAACGGGGACACCACTACTCGGCGCGGATGGGCGCGTGGTCGGGGCGGTGGCGGTGGCGCGTGACGTGACAGAGCGCCGCCGGCTGGAGCGCCAGGTCGCCGAGCGGGCAAGTCTGCTGGGTGCGGTCTTTGAGTCAATGCCAGACGGCGTGCTCATCTACGATCCCAAGGAGAGATTGCTCTATGTGAATCGAGCGGGGAAGGATATCCTGGGCTTGGAGGAGCAGGCATCAGCCAAGGAGATGATCGCGCAATTCACGGCTCGGCAACCCGACGGCTCGCCGCTGCTAGCGGAGCAGTGGCCGGTGCGGCGCATACTCGGAGGCGAGACGCTACTTGGCGACGCGGACGACGTGCTGCTCGACCGGCCGGACGGGCTGGCAGTGCGGCTGAATCACAGCGGCGCGCCCGTCAGGGATACGGCTGGTGGAGTCCTAGGCGCGGTACTCATCATACGCGACGTGACGGAGCAGCGACGGTTGGAGGGCGAAGCGCGCGCCACAGCGGAAGAAGCGGCCGCACACGCCGCACGGCTCGAAGCCATTCTTGAGGCCATCCAGGATGCGGTCTACGTCTACGACGGCGCCGGGCGCCTCACGCTCACAAACGCCGCCGCGCGGCGAGTCAACCCCCAGACGACACAGGGCAACTATCTCGGCCGTGCCTTCGAAGAGCGCATCGGGCAGTTTGACCTTCGAGATGCCGAAGGGCGGCCGCTTACGCCCGAAGATACGCCCGTGTCGCGCATTATGCGTGGCGAGGTGCTGACGGCTGAGCATGCGTTCGATACGAAGATGCGCATGGCCGACGGGACGGAGATTCTGCTGAGCACAACCGGCGCGCCGGTGCGCGGTCCCACGGGCGGTGTGCAAGGAGCGGTGATCGTTTCGCGTGACGTGACCGAACGCTGGCGGCTTGAACGGCGGACGCACGAGGCGCTTGAAGCGTTGCTGGCGATGGCCGAGCTGGTGGTCTCGCCGGCAACGGCGGGTGAAGGTCCGCTCGACATGACGGCATTGGGAAGACGCGTAGCAGGAATGACGGCTGGTGTGCTGGGGTGTGAGCGGGTGGCGCTGCTAGCGGCGACCAGTCGCGCCGGTGCGCTTGTCCCGGTGGCGGCGGTGGGCCTCACAGCGGAGGAGGAGGCACGCTGGCGTGACGGGAGGCCAGAGGGCGCGTACCTGCGCGATACCCTCACCGGCGAAGCGCAGGCGCGGCTTGCCAAGGGCGATGTGGTGATGATCGATTATACTCGGCCACCCCACGACACGCTTCCCAACCCGCACCGTGTGCGCGAGTTGTTGCTGGCGCCGATGCGCGTCGGGGGCGAGATAGTGGGCCTGCTGAACATCGACTACGGCGCTGACGTCCACTCCTATTCCCCGGAGGAGCTGCGGTTAGTCGGCGCGGTGGCACAGCTCGCTGCGCTGGTGGTGGAGCGAGATCGGCTTCTGCGCGAGCGCGAAGAGGCGCGCGGGAATGAGCTAGCGCTGCGCGAGGCGAACCGGCGCATGGATGAATTCCTTGGCATTGCCAGCCATGAGCTCAAGACACCACTAACAACGGTTAAGATGAACCTGCAGCTCGTCGAGCGTCGCGTGCGGCGGCTGCTAGGCGAGGCAACGCCCGTCGCCCCGGACCTTCAGACGCAGATGGAGCCGCTGCACGACCTCTTGCTGCGGGCGCATGGAGCCGCGGATCGGCAAGATCGGCTGGTGGGCGACCTCTTGGACGTCTCACGCATTCAAGCGGGACGGCTAGAGATGCAGACGGCGCAGGTAGACCTCAATGGGGTAGTGCGCGCGGCGGTGGAGGAGCAGCGGCTGGCCCATCCCGACCGCCATATCGCGCTGGCGGGCGAGGCGGAAGCCATCTTGGTGGAGGCCGACGCTGACCGCATCGGCCAGGTCGTGACAAATTACCTGACGAACGCACTGAAGTATTCGACTGCCGACAAGCCCGTGCGAGTGCGCCTGGGGAGCAAAGGCGGCGCGGCGCGAGTTGACGTGATAGACGAGGGACCAGGGCTGCCCCTGGAAGAGCAGCATTATATTTGGGAGCGATTCTATCGTGTTCCCGGCCTTGCCCACCGTTCGGGGTCAGGGGTGGGGCTTGGTCTCGGCCTGCACATCAGCAGAACCATCGTCGAGCGCCATGGCGGCGCAGTCGGCGTGGAGAGCGCAGGGGGCAACGGCGCGACATTCTGGTTCACGCTGCCACTTACTCAGACGGTGACCGGCGAAAACTAGCGTGCGGGCAAGCGGCTCACTGGGGCCGCATTGCGCTCGCATATCCTCTCGGCAGTATGCCTATACAGGTTCGGAAACGGGACAAGCATCCCAGTGTTTGGTCACGGCGTGCGCGGCGCGTTAGACTAGGACGTGTCCGGTTGCGAAGCGTGCGAGCCAGGCAAGGCGGCACGGTGCTTCACCCGAGTGGCACGCAACATGGTACGAACGAGGCTGAGTAGGGGCTCTCGCCATACGAGGCGGATGGGGCGCGAGGTTGCGCCAGTGGCCTCTCGGCAGATAGGCGGCGAGGGCGCCGCCCGGCCCCAGGGGCCAATGACGACCGCCGACGTCACCGTTTTGACAGATGATGCATGGGGTGATGCGTGGAGATGGCCGAGTCACGGCGGCGGATGCCGCTGCTCTCGCTCGTGATCGCCCGCGGTCGTGCAGACCGCACGGCGCTAGAGATGCGCGCGGCCGCAACCCTGGCAGGGATATCCCACGAACTGCTCATCCCAGAAGACGCGCGGGGGATTGGCCCAGGCATAGCGGCGTCGCTTGGCACGTTTATCTGTGTGATCGAGCGCGATCCCGAGCGCGCATTGCCGCTCGTCCCTGATCTGCTCGCGGCTGCGCAAGATGCCGATGTAGTGGTGGCGTCGCGACGCATTCCCGGCGGCGAGCGTGAGGCAGCGCCGTTCGGCTTACGCCTGCGTGCCGAGATGAGCCGGTATGCGGCAGGAGCTCTCTTCCGCCGGGTGCGCGCTTGCACCGATCCACTCAGCCCTCTCTACCTCCTGCGCCGCGACGTGCTAGGAGATCAGTCACCGGGCAGCGCGACGCGGGACCCCGGCGCGGGGATGCTCCTGGAGGTGCTGGCGCGCGGCCGCTGGTCGCGTCTGACCGAGCTGCCATATTTGGAGATGGATGCAGCCGAGGTAAGTGAGGCAGACCAGCGAGCTAGCAACAGTACGGCATTGAGCGAGAATGATGACGAGGCTGCGAAACATTCGGTAGTGCCAGCAGTGACGCTGGGGCAACTGTATACGCTGCGTTTCAGTGGCCGGCACGGCCAAGGACCGACACGCTACCGGCGACAGCGCGTGCCCGTCGGGCCCGATGAGCCCCTACCGCTGGACGATGACCTGCCGGACGATCCTGAGATCGCGGGGCCGCGCCGGCGACGGCTGCTATGGATCGTCGGGCTGATGGCGCTTGCGCTGCGGCTGCTCTTGCTGCCGCTTGGGCATTATTGGGATCTGACGGTCGATTACAACGTCTTCATCGACCTGGCGCACGGCCACTCGCCCTACTCCACGATGCTCTATCTGTCCCATATCGCCTACGCGGGCCATTGGGACACGGTGTACGAATATTATGCGTACCCACCGGTGCCGCTCTATCTCTACTGGCCGCTCGCCCACCTCTACGCCTGGCTGCATCCCGGCGCTACCTATTTCATCCCGGTCCAGAACACTTACGCCCAGCCGAGCCTGCCGCTGGACTTCTTCGTGCTGCTCAAGGCGCCGATCTGGGCGGCCGACTTCCTGGTGGCAGCGGTGCTGGCCCGCCTGACCGGCACCCTGCGCGGCTGGCGCGACTACTTGCTCAACCCCTACGTGCTGCTCGTCAGCGGCGCCTGGACCTTCGACGCCATCATGCTGCTGGGTCTGGTGCTGGGCGTCTACTGGCTGCAACGGGGCCGACCAGCCGCCGCCGGTCTGGCGCTGGCCTTCGGCACGATGGTCAAGTTCTTCCCCGCCCTCGTCGTGCCGACCCTGCTGCTCTATCTCATCAAACGCCAGCGACCCCTCCGCGAGCTACTCCTTTTCCTCGGCGCCTACGCCGTCGGTTGCCTCGTCCTGCTTGGCCCCTTCGCGGGCGGTGTCATCCAGGTGTTGACCTTCCATGGTAATCGTGTGGGCGGCGGCATGACCTGGCAGATGATCGCGCGCCTATACATGTTCTTCCCACACGGCCAAGATCTGGGTCCCCAAGCATTGGCGCTAGCGGCGTTTGGGACGCCGATGCTGGCGATTGCGCTGCTGTTGGCGTACTGGTACGGCTTCACGGCGCGAGCGATGTCGCTCAACCGCATGGTGCTGGTGACGCTGCTGGCCTTCTTTCTCGGCTCGAAGCTGGTCAACGAGCAGTACGCCCTGTTGGCGCTGCCCTTTGCCATGGTCGAGGCCCGTCGCGTCGGCGGCGCGTGGAAGTGGCTCGCACGGCTGCTGTGGATTGTCCCGCTAGCATTCGCTGCCGTTCGCGTTCCCATCGGGCGTTTTCTGTGGCTCTTCTATCACGCCGTCTTTGGCTCCCAGGCGGATCCAATTGCCGCGACCGGCTTCACGGGAGTCGAGTGGCCGTTCGCGCCGTGGACCGATCCGCAGGTTGACACGATCTTCATCGCCATCCTGTCCGTCGGCTTCTGGATACTCTGCCTGGTAGCGATCCTCTGGCCGGTACGGCCGCCACGGGCCTGGCATCGTTATGATCCACTACGGGCCGCGCCGCGCTTCTCAGATACAGGTACGCTCGCGGGTCAGAATGACGAACCTGAACAGCCTCAGATGAGCCAAAGGCGATTTCCGCGTGCCTCTGCCCCGCCGGAGACAGCCCAGGTGGCGCCGGCTGGCTGAGTGATAATGGATCTTGGAGCGCGCAACCGCGCGACATAGGGTGGATGACACATGGCACTGGTCGAGACGCGCCGCTCCGGCACGGGCAAGCGGCTGAACATACACATCAATCGCTTTGTGGCAAAGGTCATCACGCCGGTGGTGTTGGTGGCAGGGCTGCTGCTGCTTCTGCTCATGAATTATCGTGGTGTGCTGGACACGACCAAGACGCAGGTTGGCATCTACCATGGGCAAACGACGTACAGCGTGGAGGGCTTGCAGGCGACGTTCCAACAGGATGCTGGCGTTGATCGGCCCGCGGTCACGTACGAGGGCGCGCCCGTCCTGACGTGGCAGGAGTGGAGCTCGAGCGTCTCGGTGGACGGCAACGTATCGAACCTGTGGGACAGTTTCCACGGCTATGATTACGACGCCACGAAGCATCAAGTCTTCGCCACGATGAGCGGCAAGGGTTGGCAGGTGGTAGAAGTGGTGACTCTGGTGGACGCCCACACGGTGCGCGTGGACTATCAGTTCGTGGCAGGGCATCAAGGACTCCGTGTGCCGAAACACATCGTGCTCAGCATCAGCCACTATCACAACACGCTCTATCAGCCAGTCGTCGCAGGCAACACGCTGGCGGCGGACGTCCTGCCGGGGAACGTCGCAAACTTCCAGGCGGGAATGGTGCTACATCCTTGGGCAAAGATCACGCTAGCTCTGAGCGGGCCGCAGGTGGCGCCCGATCCCTTCGCATTCGACGACCTGCGCGGAAACGCCACCGACGGCGGCACGGTGCAGCAGATTGCCAATAGCTTCACGACCACCTACGTCCTCGACGATCCGCAGGTGAACCGGCTCACGCCGCTAGGCACAGAGACGTTGACGTTCACCAACACGCTGCCCTCGAACGTGCCGGTGCCAGGGGTAGGGCCAACGCCCACGGTCTCCTAAAGCGCGAAACAACCGGCGCGCAGCTCGTGGCAAAGAGTGAGTGAGCATGGTTCATGCTGGCCGCGCTCGAAACTGACGGCACCCCCCCCAATTGTGACCTCGCACACAAGCCAGCGTTGAGACGAGGTGTACAATAGCGCCAGGCATCCCACGGATGAGGAGGGGCGCGAGATGGATTGGGAGCGGCGGGGACCGGGGCAGGGACAAGAGCAAGGTCTAGGCAACACGGCCCCAATGAATGGCGACGAGCCCGTGTACGTCGTGCCGGCTGGTGGCATCCAGCCGCGCGGCCCCTCGCCGGACCACGACGCCGGCGAGCCGCGGCTAGGCATTTGGGACGATCCACTGCCCATAGACGAGCGCTACACCAAACCCCTCCCGCCAGGCTACGTGCCCCCGGCCCTGCCCAAGAAGCTGCCGCGTGCGCCAGGCGCCGCCGGAGCAAAGCCGTGGATGGTGGTGGTGAGCGTGCTCGTGGTGATGGGCCTGCTCGCCGGCCTCGTCTTCGCGGTCTTACACGCCCAGGGCGGCGCCTCCACAGCCGGGCCCAAAGATCCCTGCGGCGGCGGTGGCGCCTGCAACTCGGCTAACGCCTACCTGCGAGCCTACGCCTCGGGCAAATATGAGGCTATGTACGCCCTGACTTCGCAGGCCAGCCAGCAGCGCTTCAGCGATGCCGCCATCCTCAACAACGTATGGTCAGACGCCCACGACTACATCGTGAACCGCACGGTCGGCATCCTAAAAGAGGCGGGCGTGTCGGTGATTGACGCCACGCCGGGCCGGGCCGTACAGAACAAAGACGGCACGGTCTCTGTTCCCGTGCATTTGGTGCTCCAAAGCGTCAAAGTCGGACCAATCAATCAAGACATCAAGATCCCGCTCGTGAACGAGAAGGGACAGTGGCACGTCACCTGGAGCCCTGGCCTCATCTTCCCGCAACTCGACGACCCGAACGATCCTACCTACCGGCGGGCCATACATTTCGTGGCCGACGACGTCCAGCGGGGCAAGATTCTTGACCGCGACGGCAATATCCTGGCGGAGGACGACACCGTCTATCGCATCGCCGTTGCCCCAGGCCAGATCACAAACGAGGCAGCGCTGCTGGCGACACTCTCGACCAAGCTCGGCATGAGCGCCGACACCATCAAAGCGAAATACCAACCTACAAGCAATACGTGGGACGACGGATGCAAATGTGCACTCATCCGCATCGTGCCGCCCCAGCTCTATTTCACGATGCAGGGCACGCTTGGTGGCCTGCCTGGCGTAAAAGTATTCCAGGGTACAGGACGGATCTATCCCTTTGGGGCTGATATGGCGGCCATCACCGGCTATACGTCGGTGGTGACGGCGGAAGACGTCAAAGCCGACCCGAAGTATTACGGCGGGACGGAGACGGAAGTGGGCCACGCGGGCGTCGAGCAGTGGGCCGAGCAGTACCTGCGCCCGACGAGAGGCGGCAAACTCCTCATTGTGAACCGCAACGCCGATGGCTCGCTAAACCTGAGCACTCCGGTGTATTTCATCGCACAACGCCCTGGTTTGAATGGCGCGGACGTCCACACGACCATCGCGCTCGCGCTGCAGCAGACAGCAATGCAGACGCTGCGAGCCAAGGCCAACGGCTATGCGGGCGGGGCCTTCGCTGTGGACCCGGCAACCGGCGAGGTGCTGGTGATGGCGTCTAACCCCATCTACGACCCCAACGACTTCTCGTTGAACTTCCAGGAGGGGATCGCTCAGATCCAGCAGAGTAATCTGCATCCACAGCTCAACTGTGCCATCCAATGCGCGGACCCCACTGGCTCGATCTTCAAGATCGTGACGCTGGCAGCGGGCCTGCAGCATGGAGTGAAGCCGAGCGACATCTTCACCTGCACGGGTTCATATCAGGTGCCGGGCGAGAACCACCTACGCATAGACGATGCTCCGCAGGGGCACGGCAGCTTGACGGCGCCCGACGCGCTAGGGCCATCGTGCGACTCCATCTACTGGCAGCTCGCGGTGCGGCTCAATTCGCAGGACCCGACATGGCTGCCCAGCGCAGCGAAGGCCTTCGGCTATGGAGCGGTTCCGAACATTGTGGGCGTGCCACAGGGCGTGGAGAACGCCGGAGTGGTGCCTGACCCGCAATGGCTCCAGCAAAACAAAGGCGCGGGGTGGTCCCCCACCGATGCGGCGAACCTGGGCATCGGCCAGGGCTTCTTCACAGCGTCGCCAGCGCAAGTGGCACTGGTGAGCGCGGCGCTGGCCAACGGCGGCAACCGCATGCAGCCCCGGCTGGTGAGCAACATCACTGACGCCGGTGGCGCCGTTGTGAAAGCGTTTGCCGCGACTCAGGTCGGCTCGGTTGGGCTGACCTCCGACGGACTTGCCACGATGCAGGTCGCAATGCTGGGCTCGGCGATGTCACCCAAGGGCACCTCGTACGACACGTTCCACGACCTGCCGCTGACCATCGGCGCCAAGACGGGAACGGCGGAGTCCGGCCAGAGCCATCCCCATTCCTGGTTCACCGCCTACGCCCCCGCGGCACAGGTAGGTGCGCCGCCCACGCAGGCCAAGATAGCGATCGGTGCCCTCGTCGAATACTCCGATTTGGGCGACGCCTACGCAGCCCCAGTGGTCAAGGCGATCCTCAAGGCGGAGTTCAACGTATAGCACACTCGCCGTAGACAATGAGTCTCGGCGCGGCGTCAAAGCATTCATCAGACGTCTACGAGGGAGTGGTGCCAAGCTGGGTAGCGGCATGGGCAACGTGGCCCACGAGCTGGTCGATATCAAAGGGCTTCGGCACGATCCAACCGCCGAGCGAGAGAAGATGCTCCTGCAATGCCGCGACCTGGCGCGCCGCCGTCAGGACGATGAAAGCGTGCCGCCTGAGGCGCCCATCACCGTCGGCGCTCACGACCCGCAGAACCTCGCCGCCATCCATCACGGGCATCATGTAGTCGAGCAGGACCACAACCGCCTCAGGGCTGGCGCGTAGTGACGCGAGCGCTTCGCGTCCGTTCTGCGCCTCCTCCACGGCATGGCCCGCCTCCTCAAGCACCATACGCAACGCCGCTCGGATCTCGGCCTCGTCGTCGACGACCAGCACGCGCACGCCGCGAGCCGCATCCCTCTCCAGCATGGCCATTCCCGTCGTTTTGATCGTCGGGCGCCAACACCTACGAACGAAAGGGCCACGCGCACGCCGCATTGCCGCGGCTCCCTTCAGCGCGGCGCAGCGGACATGCGCGTGGCCCTCGCACCTCGCGAAAAGGCACGCGCTAGCCGTTGGCATCCTCCCTGCATAGGAGGATGTCAAGCTGTCCCTGCTCACACCAGGGATGTGCTCAGCAGGTCGTCCGGTGCGCCCAACACCGGCGGCCTGCGCCCCAAACATGGCTCTGCGCCGAGTATAGCACGTCATCGTCGAGCCGTGAGGAAGCCCACAGGAAGTCCCAATAGCATCGGAAGGCGCGCCGGCCCAATCGGAGCGCGACCCATACCCACCTCCCACGTCCCCTCTCGGCACTGCCAGCCATGGTCACAAGAGATGGCCCCCATCGTGATGAGATGCCGCCTCCCTGGCCCACTTCGGCTTGATGCAATGCTGTGCAGTGGCGCATCGCCAGGGTCGTGCGCTGCATGAACCGGACCGCTGATGCCAGGCGCACGGCGATGATCTAGCCACACTTGCCGGCGCATAGTACGGCGTGTTATGGCATTCGAGTGGAAAGCGCACCATGAGGGAGCCTGCGAGGCCTGCGCTGACCCATCTCGTAGGGAGGGTGTGGGCATGGCGAGCGGCGAAACGCGAGTAGGCATCGGCTACGACGTACACAGCTTTGCGGCGGCGGAAGCGGGACGGCCGCTGGTCCTGGGTGGAGTGACAGTGCCGCACGACCGCGGGCTGGCTGGGCATTCTGACGCCGACGTCCTGATCCACGCGGTGGTGGACGCCCTGCTCGGCGCGGCTTCCCTTGGCGACATCGGCACACACTTCCCCTCCTCCGATCCGCGCTGGCACGACGCGCCGAGTGCGGCGTTCCTCACATATGCTGTGGATCTGATTCGACAGCACGGCTGGGGCATCGTCAACCTGGATGCGACGGTGGTAGCCGAGCGCCCGCGCCTCTCGCCACATGTTCCCGCCATGCGGGCGCGTCTGGCCGATCTGCTGGGCATAGAGCTAGAGCGCGTGAGCGTGAAGTCGAAGACGACCGACGGCCTGGGCTTCACTGGCCGCGCTGAAGGGATGGCGTGCCATGCGGTAGCCCTTATCATGCGGAACGAGTGAAAATCCCTCGTTCGTCGGGATGTTAGGGACTCGTGCGGGCTGCAGCCCGCGGAGCGCCCTGCGCCGGCCCCTTCAGGGCCGCGACCGCGAACGACAACGCTCCACCCCGAATCGGTAGTATTGGGTCGGTCGCTACCTAATGTGTTGGAGTCCCGCTGTCGCTAGCTCACCGAGCAAGAGAACGCATACAAAATGCCCCCGGCCGTGAGGTCGGGGGCGTCGCATACATACATGTCGCGGTCAGTTACAAGGACCGCAGTCGAGCCACTGCTTGCCGTAGGTACGCATCGCCTCGATGACATTGGCGAGGGATTGTCCCTTCTCCGTCAGCGTGTACTCGACCCGCGGCGGCACCTCGGCAAAGGTCTGGCGCCGCAAAACGCCCTCACGCTCAAGTGCGGTCAGCCGCTCGGAGAGTGTCTTCGGGCTGATGCCGGCCAGGGACCGTTCGAGTTCGCTGAAGCGCCGCGTACCCTCGGTCAGATCGCGGATGATCAGCAGGGTCCATTTGCCGCTGACGATCTCCGCCGTGCGCGCCACGGGGCAAACGACATGCTCGTGGACGGCGGGGACAGT
>CAYYCB010000064.1:12578-13851 GCA_964469715.1 uncultured Ktedonobacterales bacterium
TCGGTGTGTCATGCGCTTGCTCCTCCCGCCGGCGCAATCGCGGGACGCTCGTGGGTGGATGCCCGTCGCGGAGAAACTACTTTATTTGTTGTAGTATAGCGCGCCCATAACCATGCGTAAAGAGATGTACTTCACATTATGACGAATTGGCCCCTTAAAATACATCCGTGAGACAACAAAGGGGTGATCCGCGCTGCGCTTGTAGGCCGGTCGCAAGCATGATACACTCGCGCTGGCCGCCGTGCGGGTTTGCGGCGTCTCCCCTGTCATTCCTGATCCGGTGTCCCAATTCGGTATTCCTAGCCGAGGAGCGCCCTGTGAGCGACGCCACGGTCCCCCAACCCGACACCTCCGCCTCCGTAAAGACGCCTGATGTGGCCCGGCGTGCCGCGCGCTACGCCGCCTACGTCTTCTGGCTGATGTTCGTCATCAACTTTCTCAATTATCTCGACCGCTGGATCTTCACCGGCCTCAGCCCCATCATCCAGCAAGACCTCAAGATCGACGACTTCCGCCTGGGTGTGCTCGGCAGCGCCTTCCTGCTGGTCTACACCGTGGTTGCCATGCCCCTCGGATTCTTGGCGGATCGTCGCAGCCGCAAGGGTATCGTCGGCGCGGGCGTCGCGGTGTGGAGCCTCGCCACGGCGCTCACAGGGTTTGTGAGCAACTTCTTCACGCTCCTGGGCGTGCGCGCAGTGCTCGGCATCGGCGAAGGCAGCTACTACCCGGCTGGAACGCCAATGCTCGCCGCGCAGTATCCGCCCCGCCGCCGCGCGACCATCCTCTCGCGATGGAGCGTTGGCGCATTGATCGGCGCGGCCGTCGGCTTCCTGCTGGCGGGCTTCTTCTCCGGCGACAACTGGCGCTTCGCCTTCTTCTTCACCGGCATTCCCGGCCTGATCTTCGCCGCCCTTATCTGGCGCAGCCGCGAGAAGATCCGCCACGAGGACGATCCCCCAGCCGACCGCCTTGCAAACGAGGGCCGCTCATTCATCGAGCGCACGAAGGCGTATCTGCGCATCCCGACGTTTCGCACGGTCATCGGCACCCACGCCTTCGGTTTCTTCGCCTTGACGGCGGTAACCGGCTTCCTACCGATCTACCTGAGCAACGCCTATGGGAAGGTCGTTACCCAGTACAACCAGTACGGCGCGATTATTGGGACGACTCCGGGCGCCTTCCCGACTGCGGGCTTGAGCAAGGGCCTCGTGCCAATTCTGGGCGGCGGCATCGTGCTCGTAGGCGGCATCCTCGGCAATCTCGGCGGCGGCAT
>CAYYCB010000065.1:0-6068 GCA_964469715.1 uncultured Ktedonobacterales bacterium
CAGGAGCCGATCGATCCAGTGCGCTATATCGGTAACCGATCAAGCGGGCTCATGGGATTCGCGCTGGCGGAGGAGGCGCGCGACCGCGGCGCGGAGGTGACGCTGATCGTCGGCGCGGTGTCGGCGGAAATACCGGCTGGCGTCGCGGTGCGGTCGGTGGGCACGGCCATTGAGATGCGCGACGCCGTGCGTGAGGCGATAATGGAGGCCGACGCGCTGATTATGGCGGCGGCGGTGGCGGATTATCGCGTGGCGCAGCCGGCGTCGCAGAAGATCAAGAAAGGCTCGGCGGCGGAGAACTCGGATGGGTCGATAATGCTGCATCTAGTGCGCAATCCGGACATTTTAGCCGAGCTGGCCGCTGAAGCGCGGGCGAGCGGGCTCGTGCGCGTGGGCTTCGCGGCAGAGACGACGGACCTAGCGAAGCATGCGGTCGCCAAGCTCAACGGCAAGCGGCTGGACCTGTTGGTGGCGAACGACGTCTCCAGAGCAGGGAGCGGCTTTGGCACGACCACGAACGAGGTCACGATCTATCATGCCGATGGCCGCATTGAGCCGCTGACGCTGCTGCCGAAAGCCGCGGTGGCGGCGGCGATCTGGGACCGCGTGGCGCCTCTATTGCCTCGGCAACCTAGATCTGAGGGGTAACGCTGCCCGTATAGGAGCATCTCCAGACAGGGCATGCCGCTGGCAAGTACGGAACTCCTAGACGCCCTCGGTCGAGTTGCGTGTTATGTTACGCTGGCTATGCACGTCGTAATGGTACGGGCCGACGCGCGAATCGGATGTGGCGCTGGGCGAACGGGGGCAGATATGGGGATGGGACGCGGAGGCTTCGAGCAGATGCCTGGATGGGCGGAGCGCCAGCAGCGGCGCATCGCCGAGCTTGAGGGCGAAAACCGAGAGTTGCGGCGGCAGTTGGACGAATTGCGCCGTGGGGTCGGTATCGCCGTCGTCATCCAGGGTCGATCGTATTCGCTTGCGGCTCCGCCTTCCATCCACACCGGCGAGCACCCAGCGATTGCCACAGGACCACGCGCTCCCCAGGCGCACGCCCCGACGCAGATGCCCGAGACTTATCCCAGCAGACGGCCGACCGGCGCGCCACGGCGCGCACCCGACGCGCCCCATCCCGCGGCGCAGCACGTCGCTGCCGAGACGCCCGCCTTCCCGGACGACGCCTGGCTCACCGGCCCGATGCGCGCCGTGCAGGCTGGTCCGCGGCGCGGGCAGCCCCAGAAGCCGGCGCAGTCGCGTGCGCAGTCGCAGTCGCAGACCATCACGCCGCAATGGCTGCGCGACGAGCAGGCCCGTCCGTCTCTTCCCCTCCCTTCGGGTCCGCGCGAGCCGGCCACATGGGACGAGATTGCCGCCGCGCAGGACGGCTGGAACCAGGCTTCGACGACCGGCGCACACACCTATGTGCGGTCGCAAGTGAAGTCGCGCCCGCTCGTGCCTCGATTGGAGCCGGTACCCTTCGAGTCGCTGGCGCAGTTGACTGGCCAGCATCCGGCGGTTCGCAAGCCGGCGAACCGTCAGCGTCCGGCGCCGCGAACACCTCTCAGCGATAGCTTTCTGCTGGGGTAAGGCAGGCGACGCCGCAGCGGCACAGCCCGTTGACGTCGCGCGCCGCATATAGCCGCGTCTTCCGCTGGCTCTGGACTGATCCCGGAGTGGCGATGCCCGCTTGCCCTCGCGATACCGCATGCCTGCGTTGCGGCGCTGAGGTGTGAATGCTACAATCCGGGCGACTTCGCCCGGCGGGAAGACTGGCGCGCATTTGGCAAGGCGCGCGACGAGCGCAAGGCACGGGCACGGAGGATCCGCGTGCTCGGAAAGCGCACAAGCTCACAGGCAGATGGCCCGCGGGTTGCCCCAAATCTCGGAGCGGGCGACGAGCAGGATGTGTCCGCAGGGAAGGATGTTGCCGCCGGTGGCGCGCTGCGTCTTAGCCTTGGGCAGCGTCTCCGTGCGTGGCTTGCCCGGCAGGATTGGACGCTATGGGCGCTGGTCGCGGTTGCGCTGCTGGCGTTGATTCCACGGCTATATGGCTTGAACTGGGACGCCAATAATCAGCTCCACCCTGATGAGCGCGAGATCATGTTCCGCGCGAGCTGTCTCTCGTTGCCGGGTACCCCGCGCGACCCTTCCTGTGGCTCGGCCTACACCGGACCCAATTGGCTTTTCTCGCCACAGTCCCCCCTGAATCCGCATTTTTTCGCCTATGGCTCGCTCCCGCTCTACCTCCTGGCAGCCGTGGCACGTGGCCTGGCATGGCTTACTCACGCGACGGGAGGGCGTTTCGTCCCGCCGGATGGCGGAGTATGGGACGACTTCAACCACTTCACGCTGATCGGCCGGGCGCTCTCGGCCCTCTTCGACGCCGGCTCGGCGCTGCTCGCTGGGCTGATTGCGCGCCGGCTCGCGGGCCGTTGGGCGGGCATCCTGGCGGCGGCGTTCGTCGCGGTGATTCCATTCGACGTTCAGGTTTCGCACTTCTACGCCGTGGATACACCGCTGCTCTTCTTTGTCCTGCTGACTCTGTTCGCGTGTCTGGTCCTGGCGCGCGGGCGCGAGCCGCGGATGGTCGTCCTGGGGGATGAGGATTTCAGCGTCACGGCGGCCAGTGGTGAGGTGCGGCGAGCCTGGGCTGCGGGCATTTTCGTCGGCGTCGCGTTCGGGCTGGCGATGGCGACCAAGGTGAGCGCGCTGCCCCTGCTCGCGCCCATCGGTGCGGCTCTGACGCTGCGCGGGGCGAGGCGAGGCTTCGACCAGGCGTTCTTTGCCTTACTCGGCGTCGCGGCGGCGGCGCTGCTCACATTCGCGGTGGTAAGCCCGTACGCCCTACTCGATTCGACCGAGTTTCTGCGGCAGGTGACCGAGCAGACGGATCTCTCGCAAGGCAGGCTCGACTATCCATACGTGCGCCAGTTCTCTGGCACGACGCCATACCTCTATCAGATCGCGCAGTTGCTCCTTTTTGACATGGCGCTGCCGCTCGGCCTGCTCGGTCTGGCGGGCTTCGCGTGGGCGATGTCGCGCGTATGGCGCTCCTGGCGCGACGAGTGGCTGGTGATCGTCGTGTTCGTCGCAGGCTACTTCGCGGTGGTCGGCGCGGCGTATATGAAGTTCACGCGCTACATGCTGCCGGTCTTCGCGCCGCTGGCGATCTGTGCCGCCGCCGCGCTCGCCGCGCTCGCGACCTGGGGCACGCGCCGGTTGG
Organism: uncultured Ktedonobacterales bacterium; assembly: GCA_964469715.1. Taxonomy (GTDB): domain Bacteria; phylum Chloroflexota; class Ktedonobacteria; order Ktedonobacterales; family JADMIN01; genus CAWAWP01. Next base: position 3,224 of record CAYYCB010000065.1, read on the forward strand.
CTGCGCGTGCGACAGACCTCGGCGACATGCCCTCCGACATGGGATGGCGCGCGATGCTTCGGCGCGATCCATTCGGTTGGCCGGTTGCGCGCCGGTTGACAGCCATATACGGGTTGGGCTGGTGGCGGGCGGCTTGTGGGGCGCTGGGGGTCATGGTGCTGGGCGCGACGCTCTTCTTCACGCTCGCGCTGTTACATGTCTACAGTCAGCCGAATACGCGCGTGCAGGCCTCCGAATGGCTCTTCGATCACGTGCCGGCTGGCTCGACGGTGACGTACGAGATCTGGGATCGCGCGCTGCCGATTGACGTGCCCGCGGCGCGGACGGAGTCCGACGGAGTGGCGCAAACGGCGGCAGGACACGCGATCAATCCGGGTGAATATCAGCAGATAGGGCTGGATATCTACGCCGAAGACACTCCGGAGAAGGCGCAGCAACTCGCCCGTCAGCTCGCCAGCGCCGACGTCGTCATCCTGAGCAGCAACCACCTGCTGCACTCCATCCCGCGTATCCCCGACCGTTATCCAATGTCCATGCGGTACTACCAACTCCTCTTCGACGGCAAGCTCGGCTTCACGCTTGCGGAGCACGTCGAGACGCACCCGAGCTTCCTGGGCATCTCGCTCGATGATTCGGGAGCGGACGAAAGCTGGTCGCTTTATGATCATCCACCAGTGTGGATCTTCATGCGATCTGGCCCGGCGCTCGGTGCGGACCGCATTCAGGCATTGCTGACTGATGGCCTATACCTGCCGGCGGAATCCAACCGCTCAGGCAGCCAGAAGCCGCTGTTGCTCCCCGCGGCGAACGCGGAAGCCAACGCCGCTTCACCGGCGATGACCTCTCAGTTCCCCACTGATAGTCTGCCGAATCAGATACCGCTGATCTGGTGGCTGCTGGCCGTCGAGGCGCTAGGGTTGATCGCTTTCCCGCTCGCCTACGCGGTCTTCCCCGGCCTGCGCGACCGCGGATGGGGCATGAGCAAACTGCTGGGGCTGCTCCTGTTGGGGCTGGGAACCTGGCTGCCCGCAAGCCTGCGGTTGCTGCCCTTCGACCGCTGGTTCGTGATCGCGATCTTCGTCGCGCTGGCGCTAATTGGCGGCTTGATAGGGTGGCGTAGTCGGGACGAGTTCCGCGGTTTTTTCCGCGATCACTGGCGATTGGTGGTGGCCTGCGAGGCGCTCTTCGTCGCTGGTTTCCTGGCGTTTGCGTGGATTCGCGCGCTGGACCCCGACCTCTGGCACATTTGGCGTGGCGGCGAGAAGCCGATGGAGTTCGCCTATCTGAACGCCATCCTGCGCAGCCGCTACATGCCACCCTACGACCCGTTCTTCTCCGGCGGCTACATCAACTATTACTACTATGGCCAGTATTTAGTGGCCGTGCTCATCAAGCTCACGGGAATTGCGCCGGCAACCGCTTTCAACCTGGCGATTCCGCTCTTCTTCGGCGTTACGCTGACATGCGCATTCTCGGTGGTCGCGGGTCTGACCGGGCGCTGGTGGGCAGGCCTCGCGGGTGGAGTGGGGCTGGCGGTGGTTGGCAATTTCGACGGCGCGCTCCAACTCTTCGAACAGTGGCAGGCGAAGCTTCAGGGTGTTACTATCCCGCCCTTCGACTATTGGCGCAGCAGCCGGGTCATCCCGTACACCATCAACGAGTTTCCCTTCTGGAGCTTCCTCTACGCTGATCTGCACGCGCACGTCCTCGATCTGCCGGTGATCGTCTTCCTCGTCGGGTGCTGCGCCTCGCTCGTTGCCGGCGCGAAAGGCGAGGGCAGCCAGTGGCGGCGAGCTGCGCCCACTTTAGCAGCGACGGCGCTCGCGCTGGGCGCGGCGTGGTGCATCAACACATGGGATGTGCCGCTCGGCATCATCCTTGTGGCGCTCGCGCTGGCGTTGCGTTTGCTGCCACACGGCCCAGGGACAGCCTGGTCAGACCTACGGGCGCGACTCACCTGGCCGGCGCTCCGGAACTACGGATTGGCGCTGGCGCTGACGTTCGGCGCGGCCTACGTGCTCTATTTGCCGTTTCACGTCTGGTTCTTCAACTTCCTCTCCGGTGGGACGGGGCCGGTGACGACGCCGACACCGCCCAATCTATTTCTGACCATCTTCGGGCTCTGGCTCTTCCTCACGGCAACCTTCCTCCTGCTGGAGCTACGAGCGCGGCTTGACGCCGATCGCCCGCTGCCTGCGCTCGACGCGGGCGCCCACCACCGGCGACTCTGGGCCGTTGGCGGCGGCGGTGGCGCAGTGCTTGTGCTGGCAATGCTGCTAAGCGTCAAGGTGGGGCTACTCGTCCTGCTCGGTCTGGGGCTATACCTCGCGCTCAATCCGCGCAACTCGACGATCAAGCTCGTGACCTACGGCCTGTTGCTGGTCGGGTTGGCGATTGCGCTGGGTGTGGAGGTGATCTACGTCCGCGACTTCCTCGACTCGCCGCCGTGGAATCGGATGAACACCGTCTTCAAGTTCTACTACCAGGCCTGGACCCTGCTCGCGCTCGGCGGGGCGCTCGCCTTCGCCCTTGTCATCCGGCGGATGCTTACCAACGAGTCGAGCGTGCCGGAGGCTGGGGAACATTTCGCTGGGGATGCGGCGTCTTCCAATGAAGCTGAGGCCTGGAGTGCGCTCAGGGCTGCGAGCGATCGCTACGATCTCAGCCGGGTGGCGCTGAAGACAGCGTGGCTGGTCGTGCTGGTGGCTCTCGTGCTCGCGTCCTCGATATTCGCTGTGGAGGGCACGCTGGCCCGTGTGCAGGATCCGGCTATCTGGGCACAGGTGCAGCCGCCGAGGGGCGCGCGGCCGCAAGATCTCTCCCTGGACGGCACGGCGTTCATGCG
>CAYYCB010000065.1:6168-13791 GCA_964469715.1 uncultured Ktedonobacterales bacterium
CGCCGAGGGGCGCGCGGCCGCAAGATCTCTCCCTGGACGGCACGGCGTTCATGCGCGCCTGGTATCCAGGCGATTACGACGCGATCTCCTGGCTGAACGCGCACATCAGCGGCATGCCGACAATCATCGAGGCGAGCTATGGCACCTACGAGTGGCACGGTCGTGTCGCGGTCTACACCGGCCTTCCGGCGGTTGTCGACGAGAGCCACGAGAATGAGCAGCGTTTCCCATATGAGGTGCAGCGGCGCCAGCAGGCTGTTGAGACATTCTGGGGGACCGGGGACCCGAACGCAGCACTGGACATCTTGCGAGAGTACGATGTGCGGTATGTGTATCTCGGCGAGTTGGAGAGAACCTGCTACGTGAAATCGTTCGATCCGCAGCGCCAGGCGCAGATCTGCCAGTCGATGACGGGCGCCGCGCTCGGTAAGTTCGACGCGCTGGAGCGGGCCGGCATCTTGCAACCCGTCTACCGCACGGCAAGCGTCACGATTTATAAGGTTACTGGCTGATGGGCATCGTCTTCTCTTGGTGGCTTGCCGCGGAGCTGGTGGGCCTGATGAGCCTACCGCTGGCGGCTACCGTGCTCGCCAACCTACCCGACCGCGGCTGGACGCTGGCGAAGCCATTGGGCATCGTCGTACTCGGCTGGTTGATCTGGTTCCCCTTAAGCGTCCTCGGCGTGCTGCCTTATAGCGGATGGTGGATTCTCGGCACGTTCCTGGCCTACGCGCTCGCCAATGGGGCGTTGCTCCGTCGGAGCGAGACGCGCGAGGCGCTGCGCGGCGTCTGGGCGCGGGCGCGTGGCCACGTGATCGCCTCTGAGGCGCTCTTTGCCGCGGGGCTTGTCTTCATGGCGCTGGTGCGGGCATATGCGCCGGAGGTCCGCGACACCGAGAAGTTTATGGACGTTGCCTTTCTCAGCTCGCTCTGGCGCGCGGACCATCTGCCCGCCCCCGATCCCTGGCTGAGCGGCTATCCTATCAATTACTACTACTTCGGCCACTTCTTGCTCGCCAGTTTCGCCAAGGTGCTCGGCACGCAGCCCGGCACGGCCTTCAACGTCGGCATCGCGCTGATCTTCGCGCTCGCGGCGCTCGCGATCTATGCCGTCGCGACCAACCTTACGGCACTCGTGGGGCGTGGGCGGGACCGCGCGCTCTCGCGGGGAGTCCCGTTTGGGCTGGCGGCGGTCTTCCTGGTGCTTCTCGCGGGTAATCTCGCCGGGGCACAGCAGTGGTGGAAGGATGCGCTCGCGGCGACGGCGTACACGCCCGCGCTGCACGGCAATCCCTGGGCATGGTGGAGTGACCGCGCGCTCTGGGGCAATTACGGCTGGTGGTTTCCATCGCGTGTGATCCCGTTGGCTGCGGGCGGCTCGACAATCAATGAATTCCCGTCGTTCAGCTTCGTCCTGGCCGACCTGCACGCGCACGTCCTGGCGTTGCCGTTCGCAGCATTGGCAGTTGGCGTCGCGCTGAATGTGTTGCTGGCGCGTGGCGAGGGATTACGGGCCTTCGGCTCCGGGCGGCTGCTCTGGCTGGGCGTGGGGACTGCCGCCGTCGCGCTGGGCAGCCTCTACGCGATCAACGGATGGGACCTGCCGACCTATCTGGGGCTGGCACTGCTGGCGGTCGCCATACAGCAGTGGCTCGTGCATGATCGCCAATTCGCTTCCAGGCTGTTTCTCAACGCCTTTGCAGCCGGAGCCGTTCTGGCCGCGTTGAGCGTTCTGCTCTATGTGCCTTTTTATCGCGGCTTCGTCTCGCCATCGCAGGGCTTCGCCGCCGTACCTCCGATGGATCGCACGCAGGTGGGCTATGAGCTCGTCATCTTCGGCCTGCCGCTCTTCGTTCTGCTCACACTGCTGATCGTCTGGCTGGCGCGCTGGGCCGGCGAGGCGGCGGCGGCCTATGTGGGTGGTGACGAGGCGACGTCCACCGGGGCCCGAGCATCTTGGTTTGACTGGGTGGCCAGCCCGCGTGTGTTGGCGATATCGTCGTCGTTATTGGTTGTGGCTGTGCTCGCGTTCCTGACGGCCAAGACGCCGGCCAATCAGGGCTGGACGCTCTTCTGGGCCGTTGCGTTGCTGTTGGGCTGCGGAGCACTCGTCGTGAGACACCTGCGCGGCCGGGCAGACGCCGAGGCGGCGGCGGAGCCGAGCGCCGCCATGTTGGGCGAAGTGTGGCTGCTCTGCCTCGTAGGACTCGCGGCTGCGCTCGTGGCCGCCTGCGAATTGGTGTACCTCCTCGACATCTTCAACTCCCGCATGAATACCGTCTTCAAGCTGTATTACCAGGCGTGGCTGCTGCTCGGCATCGCCGCTGCGCCCGCGCTCTCCTTACTTTTCGGAACCGTCTCGCGCACGATCCGCGGCTTGCTGCCGTCTACCCATGCGCCTCACGGCCGCGCCGCATCCAGCGCGTCCGTGCCTCCCGTCATTGCCGTCGCCGCGGCCGGATCGAGCGTGCCGTCCGGGTCGCTTCGCCGCTGGGACGTCTCGGTGACCTCCGGCGGAGGAGAGGCTGGAGGCGCTAGCGGTCAGGGTTTGGCCATTACCGCCACACCTGCGACGCGGTATGCCCCACTCCCAGCCGCGTTGCGGTATGTGCCGGCGGCGGGTATGCTGCTCTGGACGGTGGCGCTGGTCGTGCTGGTGGCCGCAACGCTGATCTTCCCGGTGCTGGCGTTCTCGTCGCGCACAGGCAATTTCGGCTGGCGTCCGGGCGCGAGCGGTCTTTTCAGTGGGATCGGGGCGTCGGGCGGGAGCCTCACGCTGGACGGCACGGCCTACATGGTGACCGACAGCGCGCAGGCGCCGGGTGGCTGCTCCGTCGCGGCCGGCTCGAACCTGGGCGACGGCTCGGCCATCGATTGGCTCAACCGCAACATCTCCGGCTCGCCGGTGATCGTCGAAGCGCCGGGGTGCGAGTGGTCACACTACAGCCGCATCTCAGCTTTCACAGGGCTCCCGACACTACTCGGCTGGCCTGGTGGCCATGAGGGTGAGTGGCGCGTCAATTGGCTTGCCCAGCAGCTCGATTCGAATATCTTCGACGAGCGTAAGAGAGCTATCGATACGATCTACACGACGCCGGATAAGCAGACCGTTCTCGCTTTGTTGAAGCGATATGATGCACGGTACGTCTACGTAGGCATAGCGGAGCGTAATCTCTATTCGGGCGCCGACCTCGACCGCTTCACATCGTTCCTGCGGACGGTCTATCGGCGCGATGGCGTGACTATCTATGCGGCGCCATAGGGGTGAGGATGAGCGACTTGCAGATGCGGCGCGCGGATCAATCCCGCGACGAACAAATAGCAAAAACGGCAAAAACGGCAAAGGTTGACGCGGCAGCGTCTACCCACGAGGCGGACAGCATTGAGGGCGCCGATCATGCCTACGACGCCGCAGTCTCTGAGGAGCATGCCGGCTCCGCTCCTGGCCACCGCCTTGCCGTCGCCGAACCACCTGTCACCGCCGAGGCCGATGCGGCGCCTGACCCGATGGTGACGCCGTTGCCGCATCCTTCATTGGGTGAGCAGGCCACCGCGATGCTGGCGCGTGCCGGCCAGCGCCTAGGCGCGATGACGCCGGAACAATGGGCCTGGGTCGCCGTGCTGACGCTCGCCGCCGTGCTGCGCTTCTGGGGCCTGGGCGACCGGCCGCTGCACCACGACGAGAGCATGCACGCCTACTTCTCGCTGGCCTTCGCGCAGGACCCCAGCAGTTATGCATACAACCCGCTGCTGCACGGCCCGTTCCAGTTCCACGCCGAAGGCTTCATGTTTTGGTTGCTGCTGGGCTTACAGTCCGTCTTCGCGCATGGCGCCGTGGGCAATCCCTGGATCAACGACACGACCGCGCGCTTCGTGCCCGCGCTCTTTGGCATCGGTATCGTCTTGTTGCCCCTCGGGCTGCGCCGCGAGCTGGGGAGACTCGGCGCCCTGATCGCCGCGTTCCTGCTGGCGGTCTCGCCGGCCTTCGTCTACTTCTCGCGGTTCTTGCGCGAGGACGTCTACTTCAACTTCTTCATGTTCGCGATGGTGGTCTGCGCCGTGCGCTTCGCCCGCTCACGCTCGACGCGCGCCTTCGTGGGCCTTGCCGCCGCGACCATTCTGGCCTACTCGACGTTCGAAGGCGTCTTCCTCACGCTTACCGTCTTCGTCGGCTTCATGGCACTACTCGCCGTCTGGGAGCTGGCGACGCCTCTGGCCGACCGTCTCCCCGCCACCTTTACGTCGCGCGAGCGGGCCTTTCTGGCGCGCGCCGGGCTCTTCGCTCTTCTCGGCGCCGTGGCGGCGGTGATCGCCAAGATCGGCTTGCAGAAGCTGAACGAGCTCAGCGACTTCGTGACGAACAAGAATTATCAGAACGCCGCGGATCTCGCGGTGCGCCAGCTTGAAGATAATTCGGTTGGTGTGCTGATCTTCGTCTCTTTTGTGATTGCGCTGCTTGTCATCGGCACGGTCATCTGGCAGATGTATCGCGACGACGCCTATGATCGTCACGCCACCCAGATGGGCAACATGCCGGGCGACATCTCGACCGAGTCGGTTGAGCGCATCGCCCGGCTGGATGACCTGCTCACGGCGCCGGCTCGTGCCGTCGTGCGGCTGCGCGAGCGACTTGACCCTGAAACACAGCCATTCTTGCGTACGCTGTTGAGCGTGAGCTGGATAAATGCCTTCATCGCATTCGTTGTGGCTTTCATGCTCTTCGCGATCCTGTTTTTCATCGTGCCGGGCACGTCGAGCAGCACCTCACAGGTGGCGACGCTGGGTGACGGCTTCCGGATAGGCATAGGCAAGGGCATCTGGCAGGGGCTCTACTACTGGCTTCAGCAGCAGCACGTCGCTCGCGGCGGCCAGCCCTGGTACTACTACCTGATGCTCCTGCCGATGTATGAGCAGCTCGTCTGCTTCTTCGGCGTCGTCGGCATCGTCTACTGCCTGCTCCGGCCGGGCCGCTTCCGGCTGTTCCTGGCGTGGTGGTTCCTCGGCTCGCTCGCGCTCTACTCCTGGGCCGGCGAGAAGATGCCGTGGCTGACGATCCAGATCCTATTGCCGCTGGTGCTGCTGGCGGCCATCGTGCTCGCGCGCCTTGTGGGTGTCTGCGCCGCTGTCATCGAGCGGCTTGCCGCCAACGACACGGCGGGACTGCGCGCCGCGCCGCTCAAGCCCGCGCTCTCCGTCGTGGGGACGGCGCTGGCGCTGCTGCTGCTCGTGCCGATGCTCTACGGCATGCTCACGCTGACCCAGGTGGACGCCGCCAACGCGCCGCATGAGATGATGGTCTACGTCCAGACGACCAAAGACGTGCAGCTCGTGATGGATAAGATCAAAGCCGCCGACCAGAAGCTCTACGGCGGCAAGCATCTGCTCAGGATCGGCGTCGGCGACGGCATGGAGTGGCCCTGGTATTGGTATCTGCGCGACTACAAGTACAGCTACTTCGGCTACCGCGCGTCGGACGAAAAGCAATATCCGCCGATGGACGTCATCATCGCGATGCCGTCAGGCAGCTCAATCGGCACGGACGGTCAGACGTGGGCCGCGTCGCATCCGACAGGCTGGCAGATGCATCAGTACCAGCTCCGCTCGTGGTGGTCCGAAGACTACAAGCCGAAGCCCTGCGTGGCCACGAAGGGGCATCCCTGCTCCGACTCGTCGCAATTCGTGGTCTACGGCGTGGGTCTGGGCGCGTACCTGACCTACGGCCGTGCGCCGCAACCTGGGCAGCCTGACTTCGTCTTCGGCAAAGCTGTAGGCCGCATCTGGGACTGGCTCTGGACCCGTAAAGCATTCGGCTACACCGACGGCTCGACGGATTTCGTCTTCATCGTGCGCGACGGCCTGCCGATCACGGCCAAACCGTAGGTGAGGGCGTGACGCCGATGGCAGATCCACAGAATGACGACGCCACGCCAAGCGGTGCGGACGGCGGCGAGCCGCTGGATGCGTTGGAGGCGCGGCTGGGCCTGCGCTTCCGAGAACGCCGCCTGCTTGAGCAGGCGCTGACACATCACTCGGTCTACCCAGACGAGCCGGCGCGCTCCTACGACCGGCTTGAGTTCCTGGGCGACGCGATCCTGGGCGAGCGCGTGGTGGAACACCTCTTCCACACGTATCCTGACGCCAACGAGGGTGAGCTGACCGCCCTCAAGTCCGAGGTGGTGAGCCGGCGCGTGCTGGCGCAGGTCGGGTTGCGGCTCGGCCTCGACCACCATGTGCGGGTGGATGTGGCCAGCCTGCGGACCTTCAACGAACGCTCGCGCGAGTCGCTCTGCGCCGACGCCCTGGAGGCGATCTTGGGCGCGGCCTCGCTCGACCAGGGCCGTGAGGCGGCAATAGGGCTGATCGAACGCGAGATTGTGCCCATCATCCCACAGGTGCGAGCCTCGCTCGGCGAGAACAACCCTAAAGGGGCGCTCCAGCAGCACATCCTGCGGCAGACTGGCCAGCTCCCGCGCTATGAGGTGCTGGAGCAGTCTGGCAGCGCCAACGACCGCCGCTACACCGTCGGCGTCTTCGTGGGTGAGCGGCTGCTGGCGACGGGCTTGGGCGCGAGCATCAAGGAGGCGGGACGCGAGGCGGCACGAGCGGCGCTGCGCGGCGACCTGCCGGGGGCATCGCGCTAGATGCCCGCGCTGAAGAAGTTGTTCTGCGTCCCGGCGGGAGACTGCGAAGTGCGATGATCCGCGCCGTTGGACGGTGTGGCTGTATAGCCGCTTGTCTCAGTGGGCGTCGTACCCGAAGACGCCACGAACCCGTTGGCTATGGCGTCCACCGCCTTGAGGCGGGGCGCTGTGTCCCCATCGGCGAGCGCCGCGGCGGCGATCTCGGCTAGCGCGGGCGCATCGGATTGACGGATGAGCTCGGCGATCTCGTCGGAGTGCAGCTCCTCACGCACCAGCAGCGCCTCGGCGACGGCAATCACGGCGGCGCGGTGCCGGTCGATCAGCGCCTTCACCTCGGTATAGGCCTTGCGTAGCAGCGCCTCGACCTCTTTGCGAAGCTCAGGGTCGGTGTAGACGTCCTGCGGGGCCATCGTCGCCAGCGCCGAGAAGAACGTGTCGCCCATGCCCCATTGCGCGAGATAGCTCAGCGCGAGCTGGGTGGCGGTGTGGAGGTCGCCGCCGACGCCGTTGAGGCGCGTATGCAGGAATAGCTCCTCCGCGGCACGGCTGGCCAGGCAGACCTGAATCGTGGCGAAAACCTCATCGGCCGACTCGGTGACGATCTCCTCCACAGGCTTGCGCGCGGCGAAGGCCTCACCGCCCGACTCCAGGCGCTTGGTGATGGTGACGTAGGAGGCGCGCCAGCGCGGCATCAGCTTGGCGCTGGCGACGGCGTGGCCGGCCTCGTGGTAGGCCAGGCGGCGCTTCTCCAGGAGCGAGAGTGTCCTTGGATAGCGGATGCCGTGCTCGTGGGTCTCGCGCGCCTCGCTGACGTCGCGATAGGTGATGCGGTCGCGGCCGGCGAAATGGGCGATGACGACGGCCTCGTTGATGATGTGTTTGATGGCGACGGGAGTGTAACCCATAGTGTCGGCGACGAGCTTCTCAATGGGCATGTCGTCGTGCTTGACCTTGGCGAGATAGAAATCGATGACCTCGCGCC
>CAYYCB010000066.1:0-5043 GCA_964469715.1 uncultured Ktedonobacterales bacterium
CCACGCGGCGCGCGCGCACGTCGCCTTCGAGCGACATGCCGTACCACTGCGCCTCAAAATCAACCGTATTGCTGAGCGCGATGGAGGCGAAGATGTTGGACATCGGCACGACGTTGTAGGTGACGCCCTGCGGCAGCGCGGCCGCATTGGTCAGCGCGCCATCGGCGCGGGCCGTGTCGAAGCTGGTGATCGCCTTCCAGTTGACGACGTTGATGCCTGTGCCCTGACGGCGCGGCAGCATGTTGACGAGCGGAGTGATAACCGGGACAATAACCTTGGCGGGGGCTTCGAGCTCGTAGCCGATGAAGCCGGAGGCCGTGGTGATGCCGCGGGCGGCGTCCGGCATCTGCACGCCGCCGTTGATGGCGTCGAGCACCATGCGGACCGTCTCGTCGGGGATCGTGCGCCCGTTGGGCACGACGTATTGCGGTGCCATGCTAGACATGGTCGGTGGTTCTCCTCAGAACGTGGGTGACTGTGGATCGGTACATGTGGGTCGATGCGTGTGCGTGGGGTGTGGGTGAGTGTGGATGGATGTCCGGTCAACGGCGGTGACGTGTCACTACTGCTGCCAGACGCCCTGCGGCGCATTGATGAAGCGCCGCGACTCGCTCGCAAGCTCGGTAGCGATGCGGATCCGTAGAGGATCGCCCGCCGGCAGGCTCGCGGCCAATTGCTGCAGTACATCGGCCTTGCTCGGAACGAGGCCGCCCGGCTCGGCGCCAGTGAATTCGCCTGGAGCGGGGGAGAAGGCCGAGCGCTTCTCGACGGGCAGGGACACGCCCGAGTGCGGGGCGCGCAGGCGAGGATCTGGCTGGTTCTCCATGCGCTCCACAGCCTCTTTCACTCCCTCGGCGACCGAGGCGAGCGCTCCAAGCTGCTGGAGGACAGGGGACAGCGCCGCATCCACGCGGGCGGCGACCTGCGCCTCGACGGCGCGGGTGACATCGCCCGTGAGGGCGACGGTGAGTGAGTGTGTCAGGCCAGTGGTCAAATGATCGGTGAGTCGATCGGTGAGCGTGGCGGAGGCGCCGCGCTGATGGTCCGCAAGGGTAAGCTGCGCGTCGGAGACCGCCCCGCGCAGGTCGGTAAAGGCGACGTCAAGCTCAGTGCGCAGTCGCGCCACATCGGCGGCCAGCGCCGCGCGTGCGTCGGCGATCTCACGCGCGACGAGGGCCTGCATCGTGGCCTGCATCACGCGGAGTTGCCCGAACATCGCGGTGTCGTCGGCGTCCGACGGCTTCAGGTCGGTCGCGCCCTCATGCGCGCCGGTCGGCCCGTAGAGGCCGGCGTCGAGCACGCGCATGAGCGTCTCGCACTCCGGGCACTCGCCGCCGCTCCCGCTGCAATGACGACAGGCGCGGCGCACCGCATCAAGCTGTGTGTCTCGGACCTCATGCAACGCCGCCCGGCTCTCAGCCGACACACGCGCGCCCGCGCGCGTCGCGGTTCGCGTCTGCGGTGTGAGGTTCGGAATCGAAGCCACGCGCTTGAGGCCACCAGCGACGCCCTGGTCAGCGGAGGGGGACGCCATGCCACCCGGCAACGGGGAACCGCTGGCGTTGACGTGGATGGTTGTGTCGGCAGGATCCTTGCCCGCCTCGAAAGTCGCGGGCGCGGCATGGACCGGCTTCGTCGCGGCTGGGGCGGTACCGTCACCGACCACGCCGTCGCCCTGAGGCGCATCGGGCGCGTCGTCGTTCTCGCCGTCGTGACCGTCCTCGGACACTTGGCCCATATTGGCGACATTCGCTGCGCCGGCGGGACTCGCGGATGGGAGAGCCACCGCAGCGGGACCGCCCGCCTGCGGCACGCCGCTCGCGACGGCAGCCGCGGCACGACCGAGTGTATTCACCTGGCCGAGGCCGGCGCCATTGGCGTAGCCGCTGTTCTTCACGGTGCTGTTGTCACGAGGCACACGCGTCGGCCGGGGCATGAGGGGCGACGCGCCGAGGTCCTGTTGGGCGTCCTCCGCAGCGCCGTCATGGTCACCGTCCTCGTCATAGTCGCCGGTGTTCTCACCAGCGTCGCCGTGGGCGGGGGCGTGTCCGCCCTCATGGTACTGTTCGGGGTTCAGGGTGATATCCTCCGTAGGCGACGGGCGCTCCTCGGCCGGGGCGGGTACTCCCCCCTCGACAGCGTTCACGTCCTCGGTGTTGTAGAGCACGCGGTGGCCCACCTGCTGCGGCTGCACCGTCACGATCGGCGAGACGCTGTCGTTGCCCGCCGGGCCGCCCTTGCCGACCTTGAGCTGGCCGGACGCGTGACTCGTCTGGTGTACCGCGCCGCTGTTGCCCTCGCCCTGCTGCGTGCCGAAGGGCTTGCCGCGCGTGGCGGCATCGTCGGGCGTCGCTAGGCGGCTGTCGGTGGGCATGCCGTTGCGGTAGGTGTGGACGTGATCGTGGTGGTGATGGTGCTCGTGGCTGTGACCGCCGGTGCCGGCGACGTCGCGGCTGAAGACGATGCCGTGGTCGTGGTGATCGTGGTCGTGGGTGTGGGGATGGCTGTGCGACGTCCCGTCGCGATGGGTATGCGTGTGCTCGTGATCGCCGGAGGCGCCGTGCGACTCGTAGGAGGCGCCGTGCGCGTGGGCGTGGACGTGCGCGACCTGCTCGCGGCCGAGCGCCTCCTCGCCCACGCGCGTGCCCGGTACGGCTGGGGCAGGGCGCGCGGCCGTCACCGCAATGCCGACGTCCTGCGTTTGCGATCCCAGCATACGCGCCTCGGCCACCACAGCCACACGCTCGCTGTCGCCAGCACCGTCGTCCCCAGCGCCGTCTTCCTCCGCGCTCTCACCCGCAACGGCGGGGGCTGGCTCGGACGAGGCCGGTGTCCTGGGCACGCGGTCGTTGTCATCCGCTGCGGCCTTCTTGCCTGCGCGTGGTGCCGTGGCCGTGGTGATAGTAGCAGTCGCAGTGGTGGCCTGTTGTGCTTGTGCTTGGGCGAGGCGGCGCAGGGTGTCGTTCCAGCGGGCGATGGCGCGGCCTTCGACGCCGGCGGTGGCGGCGGTGGCACGCGCGATGAAGTCGCCGTAGGTCTCGCGTTGCTCGTCGAACGGCGCGGTGGCCTGCTGCGCCTGTGTGCGAGCATCGGCCAGGTATCGCTGACGCGCACGCTCCTGGAGATCGCGCACGAGGTTCGCGCGGTAAATGGCGGGGGCCACGTGCACGCGATCGGGCGCAGCGCCCCGGCGCGCCACCTGCTCGGGGATCGCAGCGAGATAGGCCAACGGATCGGGCAGCGTCGCGTCAGCCTCCGCGGCGGAAGGCACCTGCACGGGTGCGACCTGCATCCCACCGCCGTGGCCGGCGGACCGCGGCGGGAAGGCCATCGGCGCGGGAGCAGTCGGCGCAGGCAGACCGCCGGGTATGGGGGCGGCAACACCGCGTACCTGTGCTGGCAGCGCGAGGCCGGGAAAACCTGGGAACGCGCCCTCGCCTGCAAGGGCCGCGACGAGAGGATCGTCTGCGCCCCGCGAGAGGGCCAGCGCGCCGGAAAGCCCCATCTGCTCGCCGCCGGCCAGCATCTCGCGGGCGAGGTCAGCGGCAGCCGCGGCTGGATCACCGAAGGCGGCAATGTCTTGTTGCACCTGGGCCACACGCTGCTCCTGCGCCTCTCGCTCGGCGCGCTCCTCGTCGGATTCGATTTCGTCTAAAATAGCGGTGTCGGGCTGGGCGCTGCGCACGACGGTGATGCCCAGCGCGTCGGGATTGCTCGGATTATCGACCAGGCTGAGCTCGACGAGGTCGTATTTGCGGGCGCGGGGGTAGCTGCGGCCACCGTCGCGCGAGGTGGGGTGTTCCCAGGCGACGTTGCTCGCGCCGATGCTGGCGCCCTTGAGCGTGCCGTCGAGGATCTTCTCCCACGTGTCCTGCGCGCCCTTGCTGACGCGGATGGTCGCCTCGACCTTGCGCGCGGCGTCGTCGAAGTGCACGCCGACGCGCGAGCCCACGGCCTTGGGCTGGTGCATCTCGCGCACGTTGCCCACCCAGCGCAGGAAGGCGTCTTTGCTCGCCTCGTAGTCGAAGATGGTGCCGAAGGTGTCCACGGCCTCCGAGGTCGCCGTGACCGTGACCAGCCGCTTGTCGGGATCCACGCGCGTGATGGGCGCGGTGAGCACGTGCTCGACGGCACCGTCTGCGGCGGGAGGGGCGGCGGAGCGGGTCACCTCGGCCTCCTCGGCGGCGCGCTCGCCGCCCCTCCCGCCGCTCACCTCGATGCCAACCTCTTTGGCGGCGGCAACGAGCTTGCGACGCGCGGACGCCTTCGCCGCCTCGGAGATGTTAGTTTGCGAGAGGCGCGCGAGAGCGTTGCGCAGGTGCGCCATGTCAATGCTCCCGTCGGCGTGGCGATACGGGAGGTGTCGCTTGCTGCGCGGCGTGGTCCGGCCCGACTCATCCTTCTCGCCCGGCTCGACATGCGCGAAGGCGTCGTCGGGGAGGTCGTTCTGATGCGCCGTTGACATGACGGCACGGGCCTCGGTGGGTTTCTTGGACATGCAGTGCTCCTGTGAGGACCGCCCGTGCTGCCGGCGAGCCGGGCATTCGGCCAATAAGAAGGCCGCCCCCGCGTGTGGGGAGCGGCCAGGAGACAAAGGATGGGAAGCGTGTCGGCTCAGGTCTTGCCGGCTTTATGCGCCGCCTCGTAGGCGGCCTTGAGCCGTGGCGGGATAGCCCGCGCGTCAGGGTGGGGCCGGAACACGATGGGTTGCCCCGCGGCATCCGTCCGCTCAGAGCCGTCGAACGGCACGACATGATGCTGTGCGCTTGGTCGGTCCTCCCAGACGACGTCGGGGATGGCCAGCGTGCCACCAGGGGGCCACGCGGCACAGTGGTGGCCGTCCAGTGGCTTCCACCAATAGCACCAGGTGCAGAGTCGCGACCAGCGTGAGGTCGCCTGCGAGGAGTCGTCAATCACCGTGGCACCAGGGGCACCAGGGGCACCAGGGGCACCAGGGGCAATGGTGACAGGCGCGGCGGCGGTCTTGCTCCGGGCCATCGGTCTGCATCCTCTCATCTGGGGCACGAGCTAGGCACGAGCTAG
>CAYYCB010000066.1:5143-13683 GCA_964469715.1 uncultured Ktedonobacterales bacterium
TCCGGGCCATCGGTCTGCATCCTCTCATCTGGGGCACGAGCTAGGCACGAGCTAGCGCCGCGCGCCGCGGGTGCCTGCCCAGCCCTGCCGCCGGTACTTGAGGCCGGCTTCGCGGGCCACCCGTTCCCATACCTGATGGTCGAGCACGCGATCGGCCTCCTCGGTGGTGAGCGCGCCGTGGAAGATGGCCATCTGCTGCTCCTCCATCACCTGGCGAACAGCGCGCGCGTAGGCAGGCCGGATGACGCTCGTCCACATCTTCGGCGACCAGCCCGCGATGCCGGGCTTGAGCGAGTAGCGCGCGTCGGCGGTCACG
Source organism: uncultured Ktedonobacterales bacterium (assembly GCA_964469715.1). Classification (GTDB taxonomy): domain Bacteria; phylum Chloroflexota; class Ktedonobacteria; order Ktedonobacterales; family JADMIN01; genus CAWAWP01. The sequence continues at coordinate 5,460 of CAYYCB010000066.1, forward strand.
GCGCGAATCTCAGCCAGGCCGTTCCTGGCGGCGAATTCGACGTCGGAATCGCTGAAGGAGTGGCCACCGGGGTGGTTATGGGTGAACACCGCGCCCCGCATGCGGGCCACCTCGTCGGCGGTGAAGGTGATGACGTGCGCATACTTGCCCCGCGTCGTCGGGCGACCATCTTTGCTCAGCAGCAGTGTACCATCCGGCGCGAACACGCGCGCATGCTCGTTCGACAAACCGCGCATGCCGCGCTCCTCGGCGTCGAGCGAGCGCGCGAGTGGTGTGCCGCGCGCCGCGGCCCCCATTTGACCGCGGTCGGCTGGGCCGAGCGCACGGCCCGCCTTGCGGTTGTCCGGACCTGCCTGCGAGGCCATTGCCCGGCGCTCGTTGGCTTTAGCGCTCCTGATCGGTCCCCGCGATGACATGGTGCACAACTCCCTTAGGGGCCTACCCGCGTCGCCACGCCCTTCGCGCCCGTGATAATCGGTGTCGCCGTCGTGGCCGGTGTGGTCGGTGTGGCCTGTCCCACCGCCTCCGTGAGTCGTGTCGCCGCCTTGTTCTTGCGGCGGGGCGTCGTCGTGTCGTCGCGCTCGACGGCACGCATGGAGGGCTTCTCTAAGCTGCGCTGCGCGACCACCACGCCGCGGTTGAGCACAACCCAGTAGCCGCCATCGGGATTGCCGATGACGTCGTAGCCCTTACTCGTTGCATAGCGACCGACATCACCGTAGAGCAGCGCGTGTTCGGCCTTCGCCGCCTGTGTGTCGCCGTGCTGCTTGAGGAAGGTGTCGCCTTCCCGTGTCATCTCGGCTTTGAGTGTTTCGTGGTTGCCGAACTTGGCCGCTGGTAGCAGCGCGCCGCGCAGTACGATGCCGACACGGTGCTTCGGGTTGTTCATCGCCTCGGCGAAGTAGTGCGCCTGTCCCCGTGCGCCCTCACCCCCCGCGACGTAGAAGCCATTGCCAAACACGCCTGTGGAGGGATAGAACGCGCCCTTCATGAACTGCTGCGCGAAGCGTTTGGGCGCATCGGCTCCTTCTGTCTCGGTGTGAGCATTGAACCCGTGATAGAACTCCTTGGCGCCGAACTCGTCCACCATACGTTCGAGTTGCGCGCGTGTGGCCACATGGGGCGTCACGTCGTAGCCGCGCTCGGCCTGGAGTTTCGACAGGAGCAGGTCACCCGCGCCGCCCGACACCAATGTCGCCCCACCGCGCGACCGCAGGGCGGCGAACACCTCGTCGGGGTGCTCTCGTGCCCACGCCGCTGCGGCGCCTGGAGCGAGCGTCGGCTTGCCCACGCGCGGCTGCTGCATCGCGGCAACCTTCTTGGCGTCAGCCTCGGCCCGCCGCACCGCCAACTCGGATTTCAAGGCGGTGCGGCGGGCCTCGTACTGGTCGAGCACCTTGAGTTGTGATCGCGCGGCGGAGGCCATGAGGCGGTAGAACTTCGCGCCCTCGGCATCCCCGCGCGATTCGGCCCGCTGCTGCATGCGCGCATAGGCGTCCGCCTCACGCTCGTGCCGCGCCTGCTTCGCTTTGAGGAGTTTGTAGTCTTGCTGCTCGGCGCGGGTGAGAGTGTTCTTCTGTTGCCCCACGCCACGGCCAAGCACCAGCCGTGCGGGCGGCGGAGGGGCCAGCCGGCGTGTTGTCCGCCGCTCGTGCACTCTCGTCCCGCGGGAACTCCCTCGGCTGCTCATACCGCGTGCTCCTCCGAGGAACGGCTACTGTACGGACGATGTCGATGCGCTGGACGCGGTCTTCGCGGTCTTCGCGCGGGACCGACGAGGCGCTCCTGTGGCAGCGGTGGTAGCGGTGGCTTTGTCGAGTGCGGACTGGACCTTCGCCCGCTGCGCCTCGGGTAACTCGCGGAGGTACGTGCCAAGCGCATCCTTCGCGTCACGAAGCGCGACATAGGCGTTATGTGCATCCATGCCGTGGCTTCTGGGATTGTTCAGCGCATCGTTGATGGCCCGATCTGCTGCGCGCACAGCGGCGTCGAGCTCGACGGCACGCGCCTTCGCAGCCGTCAGGGTCGGGCCCTTGGCCGCTTTGGCCGCTTTGGCCGCGGATGCTCTGGGTGTCGCAGGCGCTTTGGGAGTGGCGGCAGGTGTCGCCTTCGTCGCCGCTTTCTGGCGTTGCTCTGCAGCACGTACCCGGATGCGGTCGCGCTCGGCCAGGCGCCCCTTCGCGGTCTTGTGCTCATACGTCACGCGCTGGCGATCGGCGAGCTCCGCCTTCTGCTCAGGCGTCCGCGCGGGCGCGCGGCGGGGAGCCGCCGTCGCCGCCTTGATATTGTCCACGCGCATGGCGATGCGCTGCCCGGCGTCGGCCCCGGTCGTCAACTCGCCGTCCATCCACCAGTGCGTCGTGCCTGCCCCGGCCAGCACGGTGTCGGGGAGCGTGATGGGGTAGACGCGCTTGACCTTGACCGTCGGATGGCTGCCGCCGTAGCGCGTATCGCCCGCAGTGAGGCTGAGGTCGGCGCGCTTTCCGACGAGGCCGCGCAGGGTACCCACCATCGGCGGCTCCTGGCCGACTGGCGTCGTGATTACCTTCCTCCCCTCGGCCCGCGTGGTGGCCCGCCTCTCGTTCACCTTGCCAGCGCCGCCCCGACTACTCATTACTCATGGCCGCCTTCTTTCAGCGTCCGCACGATGCCCGCGATGCCCTCGCGCAGGCGGTGCACATACTGCTCATCGGCCTCGCGCAGGTCGGGCAGCTCGTCGTGGCCCGCGCGGAGGCGTTTCGCGATGAGGCGCAGCGCGTCCTCGGTGACGGGGATCAGGCCGAGGTGCGCCTCTCGCGCCCAGCGCTCGCTCTCGCGCAGCGCCAGCGCGGCGATCTCACCCCCCACGCGGCGGAAACGCTCAAGCGCGGCCACATCCACCAGCGGGCGACGCTTGGGAGCGTGCGCAGCGCGACCTTCGATGTCGCTCGTGTCGATGTCGCCCATCTCCGCATCGCCCAAGCCGCCTAGGCCGGACAGATCGACGTTGGGCCACGCCGCGCCCTGCCAGTTGAAGAGGAAATCTTGCAACTCGGACGGGTCACGCGGCGTGAAGTCGTCGGGCGACCAGCTTTCAGGGACGCTCGCAGAGCAAGCACAGCGGCAAATCGGGTGTCCTGGCGGGGCCTGGACGCCTGACGGGAACGATTCGATGAGCGGGATACTGCCCGCTTCCTCGTTGCCGATGCAGATGAGGCAGGCACCCGCCGTCACTAGCCAGCGTTTACGTTTGGCACCCAGCGTCCACATTGAGAGGAAGTTGCCGAACGACTCGGCGCGCGCCGTCTCGGTGACGGCGATCATGTAGGCACGCCAGTCGGCCTGGAAACGCGTGAACGGCTGAAGCTCGTACACGTAGTCGCGCAGGATCGCCGCCGCAAGCTGGTCGGGGTTCATAGCGGGCGTGCCGTCGGGGCCGCCCAGCCAGCGCCAAAGGTCGTCGGCCAGCGACCGCCGCGTATACTCGTCGATCTGCGTGATCTGGAACCCTGAGGCGTTGCGCAGATAATCGTAGAAGGCGGGATCCTTGATGTCGAACGGTGCCTGCACGCCCGCGTCGGCGTACGTGCCATTGCCCGCCCACAGGACGGCCTGGCCGTTCCACGCCGCGTCCACCAGTTGCGCGACGGCCATGTCTGAGAGACCGACGTCCGAAAGCGCGGCGAGCACATCGCCAAAGGTCAGCACGGAACCGGCTGCGTCGTAGTCGTCACTGCCCAGGAGCGAGAGCGCATCGGCGGGCAGCGCGGCGAGGTCGCCCCACTGCTCCCACCAGCCGGCGGCGTCGAGCAACGCGACCTCTTCCGGCGCGAGCTCCGCGCCCGCCTCTTCTTGCGGCAGGCCGAGCAGGGTGCCCAACTCCTCCGCCAGAGGGAGGTCATCGAAGGCGGAGGAAGGTATCGGCTCGGGGATGGGCAGGTCGGCAGCCACATCGCCTCCCGCGCCGCCCTCTTCGCCGGCGGCGCGGGAGATGTCCGCCTTTCGCAGACGTTTCGCGTGCTTCAGGTGCTTCAGGTGCTTCAGGTGCGGCGAGACCGCCCACGCAGGTACCTCACGCGCCGACTTGCCGCCCGACCGCAGTGGCAGGGGCGCACCATCCGCATGCGCTCGGACAGCGAGGCGGTAGAGGGCAAGGCCGCGCAGTGCATGGGCGCAGGCGACCAGGCTCGCGGCGGTCGGGCGGCGCGCGCCCAGCAGCGTACGCATGAGCGCGTAGCGGGCGAAGGCCAGGTGCCACAGGGCGGCGTCGCCGGCCCGCGCGTCGAGCGCGTCCTTGGGCGTGGCGAGCCACTTCATGCCCGGAGGCGGTGGCGGGACGGCCGCGGCGGCGCGGGTGGCGGTCGTGGAGGGTGCCTCGCTTGCGCGGACGGCGTCGTGCAGCGCCGCCTGCAGGGCGATCAGTTGGGCCTGGCGGGGCGTGCGCATGACATCCTCTCGGACGGGACACTGAGCCAATTGGGGAAAGGTCACAGATGGGAATTGACAGATTAGTGAAGTTTAGTTATTATTAGTGACATAGACAGGCGCACGGCAAGAGAAGGGAGGCGAGAATGCAGCCGGGTGACAGGATCAAGTGGCTGCATGAGTACCGCGGCGGCTGGGGCTACCGCGACTGGATACCCGGCGAGGTCGTGAAGGTCAACCCCAAGACGCTGCGCATCCGGGTGCGGCTGGTGGACGGCACGCCCGTCGAGCGGACGGTCAAGCCGGAGCACGTGAAGGCGGTGCCGGATGCCTAAGCCGGTGCGCGATCCCAGTGCGGCGTACCCAGTGTCGGTGACGCTCGCCCCGGACGTACGCGAGGGCATGCGGCAGCTCGCCGAGCGGCACAAGCGATCGCTCAACGCCGAGTTGCAGGTCGCGGCCGAGGAGTACCTGGAGCGGCACGACAGCGCATTGCCGCCGCCCTACGTGCCCACTCGCGAGGAGTGGTTAGCACTAGCGCGACGTCACGTCGAGCTGCTGGCGTGGGTGGAACAGACCATGGACACCACGGCCGCCGAGTATTACGGCGACCTAGGCGCGGAACTAGCGCAAACCGAGCGCCTCATCGCGCGAGCGGAACAGGAGCCTAAGTCGTGAGCGAGAACAACACATCGCCGATCGGCGGCACGAACAGCTACGGCGCGATCCTGACGCGTCAGCGCAGGGAGGGCGATTGGATCGCCTTCCTCGGCGGCAACATCGGCATCTACGAGGCGGCGCCGACCGAGATCGAGGCCATCGGTAAGCTGGTCATCAGCGCATACAGCAAGCAAACAGAACCACCCGAGGAGGCGGCACGACTCGTGTGGGATCTGCTGGTGACGTTGCCCGTCGGGAATGGCACTAGAGAGACCACGATCTTGCATGAGGCCAGCACCGGCTACGACGCGCTCAGTGCCGCTATCGAGAACGTGCCGGCGGCGCTGGATGCGTACCTGAGTGGTGACAAGGCGGAAACGAAGGAGTAGGCGCATGCGCACGCCCGATCGCACACCGGACGAGACGCTCCTCGGCAAGCGCGTACGCGTCGCGCGCGGCGACGCCATAGGCACCCACGGCGTGGTGCTGGAATACGAGTTGTCCGAGCACGAACATCAGTCGGTGGTCTATCGCATCCGCTTCGACCTCCCCGTCTACATGTCGGCCAGCGCCAGCCAAGTGGGCGGCCTATGGATGACGCGTGACGGGTTCACGCTTGAAGGGAGTGCGGAGGGGCGTATCACCCTCGTCACAAAGGAGCAGGAGCAGGAAGGCGGGGATACACGCGCATGATGCCAATGCAGGTCGTGGACTCGGAACCATCCTCCACGCGCGCGCTGTCCACTACAGTATTCGATAACGCCCCGATGCCCTGGCAGGTGGCACTCGACACGTGGGCGCGTACGAAGCTTCAGAGCGAGCGGACGCGTGAGGAATACACCAAATCGGTGTCGCGGGCCTTCGCCACGCCCGGTATGCCAGGCACGCTCGACGCGCTCACGATCCACCACCTGGACGCCTACGGCGGCGGTCTGCGTTCGCTGGCGGAGGTAGGCGCGCCGCCCGAGCGGCGACTTGCGCCGTCGAGCGTCAACGCGTACCTCGCCGCGCTGCGCTCGTTCCTTGCCTTTTGCCGACTGCGCGGGTGGACGCCGCCTGCGCTCGCACGCGAGTCCGTCGCCGACGCGCTGGCGGACGTGAAGGTCGTCGTCAAGAAGCCCTACGAGGTCGTCAACGCGGACGAGCGCGAGCGCATGCTGGCAGCGGCGCGAGCCTATGGTTATGAAGCCGAGCGCGCGACGGCGTTCGTCGCGCTGCTCTATGGCGCGGGGCTGCGTCGGGCCGAGGCCTGTGCGTTGGAGGTGGGCGACATCCACGTCAACGGCGGGGAGCGAGGCGATCAGGCGTACGTGGACGTGCGCGACGGCAAGGGGCGCAAGCAGCGACAGGTACCCATTTCCGCATCGGTACTGCGCGAGCTCGTGCGCTACCTCGACGCCACCGGCCGCGCCCTGCATCGACGCGCCGACCGTGAAACGCCGCTCTTCCTGCGCCGGGCATGGGAAGGCGATCGGGCACGTTGGCATCCCGAGCAGGCGCGCAAGTGCGTGGCGAAGGTCGCGGCGCGAGCAGGGCTGCCGGAGGCGGGTAAACACATCACGCCGCACGCGCTGCGCCACTCGTACGCTATCGACCTCCTGCGCGCAGGAGCGCCGGTGCCCGTCGTCTCGAAGCTGCTGGGGCACAGTAGCATCGCCGTGACGGGCCGGTATCTTGATCATTTCGCCTTAGAGGAGATGGCGCGCTACGCGCCGAGCATCGGCACCGGCGCGGCGACGGATGGAGGTAGGTGAGCGTGACGGACGCGCAGTTGGCGGTTGTGGGCGGTGCGCATGCTCGCCTTGGCGACCGCATGATAAGCGTGGAAGAAACCAAGAGGCCGGGGCTTGATCCCGACGGGCGGTGGCTCGCCGTCGGCACGGTAACGGTCAACATTTGGGAAGTGGTGGGTGGACGGCCGTACCTGGCCGAGGTGTACATCTACGCCGGCAGGGAGGTGTTCGAGGCGGCGCTCGACTAACGCGAGGAGGTGAGGTTCAGATGCGATGCACTAAATGCGGCAAAGAACTCGTCGCCATGACGATCTATGTTGAGGCTGACTTCCTACGGGAGCATCCCAACGAGCAGCCCTACATGCTCCTCACCACAGCACCGTTCCCCAGCGTGTGGCATGGAGCTGCGGCGGGCGGCCCGATGATGGAGTATCCGTGCCAGCATGAGCCGGATCAGGTGACGAGCGAGGGGAAGTAAGCCCGATGTTTGGGCCGATAGTTGTAGCCTGGGGGTTGGGTCTGTGCGGACAGAGGACCAAGAGGAAGCGGTGCATCATTTGCGCTGCGTCTGGGAGAACCTGATGCGGGTGCAGCATCAGGCCAACCGCTCGCGGTACTACTGCACCAACATCCACGAGGCCATGAAAAAATACCTTGTGATAGCGGAGGAGATGCAGGCGGAGATAGACGACCTGATAGCGAAGGTCAAGGCGCATCCTACGAGCGATGGCCCGCACGCCGAAGCGCGACGGGCCATCGAAGCAGCGACTACACCGGCCGCTAAAGACCGGTTCGCCTCCACGGTGGACAGTATACCACTACAGGGTACATCAAACGCGGGTTAGAGAGGGAAGGGCATGAGCAACGTACCAGCGCCAGACGAACATGGCCATTGGACGCGCACGACAAGCGACGGCCTGCACTATCACGCCGATGATCCGGCGACGGAGGTCGCCGCACAGGAAACGACACCCGTCGACGTCGAGGAGATGGACGACTACCGCGACGTGTGGGGCTTTATCCGCTCCGTGGCGTATGGCTGGCCACTCAAAACGGCACCCGCGCATGTGTGGAGGATCCACATAGCGGCCATAAGCCAGGTCGCAAAGGGCATGCTAGCGGTCCACGAAGCGGACGAAAAGGCGAAAGCTACAACTAACGCGGGGGATGAGAGCGAGCGCCAGCGCCTCTTGCGTGAGGTTGCGGAGTTAGTTGCATGTGATCCGATAGCTGATGACGAGTTTGGTCACCATTGCGTGTTCTGCTCATGGGCGGACGAGAATTTCAACGCCGAGCCGGAGCATGATACAGATTGCGCCGTGTTGAAGGCGCAAGCGGCACTAGCTACAGACGAGGCTTCAGCGAACGCGGAGAAGTGAGGTACAAATGCGAGAGCGTCTCAAGGCGGATATGCTCTTACTCTCAGA
>CAYYCB010000067.1:0-2093 GCA_964469715.1 uncultured Ktedonobacterales bacterium
GGGATGCTGCAGACGATCAAGATCAGCCGGGAGGACACCGGCGGACGCTACGGGATGCTCGAGATCGTCGTGCCGGCGGGCATTGGCTCGCCCTGGCACGTCCATCCCGAGGAGGACGAGTGGTTCTACGTCCTGGACGGCTCGATGACCTTCTGGGTCGCGGACACGCAGCTCTCCCTGCAGGCCGGCGCGTTCGCGTTCGGTCCTATGGGGGTGCCCCACACCTTCTACGCCGACGCGGGTGGCGCGAAGGCGCTGGTGGGGTTCGCGCCAGCGCAGTTCGAGGGATTCCTCCGGGAGGTCGGCGAGCCAGCGCCCGCTCGCGTCCTGCCGCCACCGCTCGAGGGTCACCCGGACATGGCGCGGCTCGCCCCGATCGCCAAGCGCAATGGGTTCGAGATCCTCGGCCCGCCGGGGCCCCCTCCCGGGCACTAGCCCGCCAGGACCAAGCAGCCCACCCGCTCGCGGCAGGAGCGGGTGGGCTGCTGACGTGCGACTCAGGCCACGCCGAGCGCGGTCGCCCCGCCCCAAGCGAGAGGAACCTATGACCAACGTCACGATCACGCCCACCGACAATGGCCCCTATCTCGTCGAGGGGCCCGTCAGGATCCTCGATGCCGACGGAACCGCATACGACCTCTCGGAGCAGACGGCGATCTTCCTCTGCCGCTGCGGCGGCTCAGGAACCAAGCCGTTCTGCGACGGAACCCACCTGACGCGGCACTTCGAAGCGGCCCACCGAGTCGGGCACTCCGCAGGCGCTTCTGAGCCCGGTTAGGGGGCACAAAGAGGTCGTCTGCAGGCACACTTCGGCACGGACAGCGCCGCTTACCATGCTGCTAATGCGTACCAACGAGCGTGACGAGGGCCGCTCAGATGCTCGATAACGCCGGAAGTGGGGTTGGGAACGCCCTCGTCAGGAGATAAATGCCAGCCGTGCCCTGACCATTCACGGTCAGGATGACGCCAAAATTGCCTAGACTCGGAGTAAGTTCAGGGCAAGCTCGACGCTATCCGTTGCCTTCACGCCCACCTGCGCATCGGCGATGCGCCCCTCCTCATCCACGACGTAGTGACTTCGTCGGATACGATTGGACTCCGTGTTCCACGCGCCGTATGCCTTGGCGACGGCATGGTCGGAGTCGATCAGCAGCGTGAAGGGCAGGTCGTACTTGCTCTTGAACGCCTGGTGTGAGGTCTCGCTGTCGGGGCTGATGCCCAACACGACGGCATTGCGCTCCTGAATCTCCGGATACGCATCGCGGAAGCCGCAGGCCTGAACCGTGCAGCCGGGAGTGTCGTCCATAGGATAGAAATAGACCACCACTCGCTTACCCCGCAGGTCGGAGAGCCGTATGGTCGTGCCATGGTCGTCCTGCAGCGCGAAATCAGGCGCGACGTCCCCTACCTGCAGTGCCACATCTGTCATCGTATGCTCGCTTCTATTGGTCAGACGCATCTCTCACGCACATATACCAGCCGGATAATGCCCCTGTCCAATTCTAGCCTGAGAATGCTTAGCGCCATCATCCTCTCCTGACAACTCTCCCCAACACCCTCACCCAGCGGCCTCTATACCGCGCGTTCGCACCACCGATCCGCGCCACCTCTCACCTTTCCTCATCGCTCCCACCCCATCCCCGCGGCGTTCACGCCTCCCAACCGTGCCCTGCTCGTTTACGGGCAGGAAGTTAATGCCAACCGTGCCCTGGACGTTCACGGCCAGGAAACTCAAAATTGGTGACGGGCTTTGGGTGGAAATGACGGGATATGACGTGACATGACAGGCTCTGGCGGCAGGCGCCCGCATGCTACACTGCCCTGTGGCGAGGGCTAAAGTGGAAATATCGTGTCGGGCGGCAAGAAAATCTCTGCAACATGCGAAATCCGGCCATTATCGGCCACATTGACGATAAAGGGGGGACAAGAAAATACGCGTGCACTCGCGAATCCGGCCACGAACGGCCAAATCGGATACGCGCATCGCTCCTGAAAGGCCGCGCACGGGACTGGTAAATGATCCATCTCGCCCTTACCCCGCCGACGTCGAAAAATGTTCCGTGACATGCGAAATCCGGCCATCATCGGCCAGA
>CAYYCB010000067.1:2193-13640 GCA_964469715.1 uncultured Ktedonobacterales bacterium
GCCCCGCACGCGCTGCGGCTCATCTCCCACCGAAAGGTGAAGGCAACATGCGTATCGCCGTCATCGGCGCCGGCTTCGGCGGCCTCTCCGCCGCTATTCGCCTCCAGGCACAGGGACATCAGGTCACGCTTCTTGAGAAGCGCGACAAGCCAGGCGGCCGCGCATACGTCTACGAGCAGGACGGCTTCACCTTCGACGGCGGCCCCACCATCCTCACCGCGCCCTGGCTCATAGACGACGTCTTCGCCGCTGCCGGCCAGCGCACCGCGGACTACGTCAATCTCGTCCAGATCGACCCCTACTACAACATCCGCTTCGAGGACGGCTCTGTCTTTCGCTATGCCGGCGGACGCGAGCGCATCGTGGAGGAGATCGTCAAGTTCAATCCCGCCGACGTGGCCGGCTACCTGCGCTTCGCCTCCGAGGCCGAGAAGATCCTCACCAAGGGCCTTGAGTTGATCGACCAGCCCTTCACGCACGCGTCGGATATGCTGCGCGTCGCGCCGGACCTCCTGCGCCTCCAGGCCTACAGATCCGTCGCCGGCCTCGTCGCCCGCTACATCAAGGATGAGCGCCTCCGCCAGGTCTTCAGCTTCCACCCGCTGCTCATCGGAGGTAACCCCTTCCAATCTACGTCCATCTATGCCCTCATCCACCCGCTCGAACAACAGGGCGGCATCTGGTTCGCGCGAGGCGGAACGGGCGCGCTCGTCCGTGGCTTGGCCCGCTGCTTCGCCGATATCGGCGGCACGCTTCACCTCAACGCCGAGGTTCGTGAGATCGAGATCGCCCCCGCCACACGACAGGCGACCGGTGTACTCCTCGCGGACGGCGAGCGCATCCCCGCCGAAGCCGTGGTCAGCAACGCCGACGTGGCCTTCACATACCTCAACCTCATCCCCGCGCGACACCGCCGCCACTGGACCAATCGCCGCATCCAGAAGCTGCGCTATTCCATGTCGCTCTTCGTGCTCTATTTCGGCACCGACCGCAAGTACGAACACATCGCCCACCACGAGATCCTCATGGGACCGCGCTACCGGGGCCTGCTAGACGACATCTTCACCAAGAAGCGTCTGGCCGAGGATTTCTCGTTGTACCTGCACCGCCCGACAGCCACGGACCCCTCGCTGGCGCCGGAGGGCTGCGACGCCTGGTATGTCCTCTCGCCCGTCCCACATCTCGGCGGCGACACTGACTGGACCCGCGCCGCCCGGCCCTATCGGGACGCCATCGTCAACTACCTGGAGAAGCGCTACCTCCCCGGCCTCTCGCGGCACATCGTCTCCGAGCGCTCTATCGACCCGCTCCACTTCCGCGACACCCTCAACAGCCACCTCGGCAGCGCCTTCTCCGTCGAGCCGGTGCTCACCCAGTCCGCCTGGTTCCGCCCGCACAACATCAGCGAAGACGTCCCCAATCTCTACTTCGCCGGCGCGGGCACCCACCCTGGCGCGGGCCTGCCCGGCGTCATAAGCTCAGGCAAGATCGTCGCCGACCTCATTGGCCGCGCCAGCGGCGCATCCCTGGCTCCCACCCAAAATGCACTGAAAGGGGCCCCGTCGGAATTGCCTGCCCATCAGCGCATGTAGATCCGCTCCGCCCCTCATCTCATCCTCGGCGCTTGCTGCTGATATACTTGCAGCGCTTGCCGTGATGACGCTCCCTGCGCCCTCAGATAAAGAAGGAGTCACCCAATGGCCGACGTCCGCGCCCTCCCCGGCATCCGCTACGCCGACACCAATCGCCTCGCCGCACTGGTGACGCCCCCGTACGACGTCATCTCCCCCGACGCCCAGACCCGCTACTATGAGCGCGATCCGCATAACATCATCCGCCTTGAGCTGGGCCGCGACGAGCAGGGCGACGACGAACTGAACAACAAGTACACCCGCGCCGCCACCGCCTTCGCGGAGTGGCGCCTCAACGGCGTCCTCGCGCAGGACGCCCCCGCGCTCTACCTCTACGAGCAGCGCTTTACCGCCAACGACCGCGAGCACACGCGCTCCTCAATCGTGGCACGCGTTCGGCTGGAGCCGTGGGAGGCCGGCGTCGTTCTGCCGCACGAGCGCACTCTCAGCAAGCCCAAGGAAGATCGCCTCAAGCTCCTGCGCGCCACCGCTGCCAATCTCAGCCCCATCATGACGCTCTACGACGACCCCCAGGGCGAGCTGACCGCCCTCCTCGCCGCAGCCCGTGAGACGCCGCCCACCGCAGACTTCACAGACGAGGCCGGCGAGAGCCACCGGCTCTGGATGCTCGGCGACGCCGCTCTGGCGCAACAGGTCGCCGCCTTTTTCCGTGACCGCCAGCTCTACATTGCCGACGGCCATCATCGCTATGAGACGGCCCTGGCCTACCGCGAGGAGCGCCGGGCGCAGCTCAAAGGTCTGGAGCCTGAGGACGCCGCGAATTTCACCTTCATGGCGCTCTCAGCCGTCGAAGACCCCGGCCTCGTCGTCCTGCCGACCCACCGCATCCTGACCGATCTGGAGCCGGAGCGCGCCGCCGACCTGAGCCGCACCGCCGGCGCCTTCTTTGACGTGGCCCCGCTCGACGCGGAGACGCCCCAGGCCGCTATCGCCGCTCTGGCGGACGCCGGCCAGGACGGCCGCACCGCTACCGTCGTCGCCGGCCCGAGTGGCCTGCTGCTGTTCCGCCTCACCGACGCCGGCCACCGCGCGATGGAAGAACTCAGCGGCGAAGATGTGGGCGCTTCCCCAGCCTGGCGCTCGCTCGACCTCGCCGTCCTGCATGAGCTGCTGCTGCGCCGGAGTCTGGGCGTCACTCCCGAGATGGTGCGTTCCGGGCAGCACGTAACGTACACGCGCTCTGCTGAAGATGCTCTCCATGCCTTGCATTCCCGGCCCGACGGCACAACGCTCGCCGTGCTCGTCAACCCGACGCCGCCCGCTGCAATTCGCGATGTCGCCCGCGCGGGAGATCGCATGCCGCAGAAGTCCACCTACTTCTACCCCAAGCTAATCACCGGCCTCATCATCAACCCGGTCTGGTAGGTCAGCGCAGCCGCCCGACGCCAAGTGCAGATTCCACAACCACGGAACACCAGGCGACCGCTCGCGCGTTTATACAGGCGAAGGGCACAGGCATGCGCACCGCTAAGGCCGATTCCAACGTGTGGCCCAAGGCGAGGGGGGCGGCAGCCACGATGCCCGGAGGAGGCGCACGGTGTCGTTCGACCCGCAAGATAGCATCGGCATCCCCGGCCAGCGCTGCCCGGCTTGCAACACGCGCAACTCACCGTTTGCAACGTCGTGCTTCTTCTGCGGCCATGCCCTTGAGCCGTTGGCCCCCGCGCCGGAGCCGCCCGCCGAGCCGGCCCGACCGACCGGAGCGCCCGTTCGCAGCCGTGCGACCCTCGCTCCCGTCGGCCCGGCGCAGCCGCGCTTCGATTCCGAGGGGAATCGCCTCTGCGTCTGGTGTGGCGCGCCGAATCCTCCGGAGGCCGAGGCCTGTTTCGCCTGTAAAACCGCCTTCCCTGTTCCTGGCCACGAACTGAACTACAACAAGGCGCTACTCCAGCTCCAGTTGGAGAACGTGCGCGTCGCCTCCGACGAAGAGGAGGCGGGCAAGCGGCAGCTCAATCGCTGGCGCTGGGCTGCCTGGGCGGTGAGCCGCATCTGGCGGGGTCCTGGCATGTAGGTGCGGAGTGGCCCGCGAGTGGACCGCGACACACACAGGCCCTTTGCCACCCCTTCCTCCGCTCTGGTACACTGCACTACGGCGCGACCAGCTAGCGCGCGGCACGCCGCATACGACGTAGGGAGGTCGGGGAGAACGATGATCATCGTGGTCGGGGCGGGACTCGCGGGACTGACCTGCGCCAAGGCGCTTGTCGAGGCGGGGCAAGAAGTGCGCCTGCTTGAGGCGTCGGACGCCGTCGGCGGGCGCGTCCGCACCGACGCCAGCGCCGATGGTTTCCTGCTCGACCGCGGCTTCCAGGTCTTCTTCACCGCCTACCCGGCCGCCGCGCGCCACCTCGACTATCCCGCGCTCAACTTCAAGCAGTTCACGCCCGGAGCCGTGCTCATCCGCGACGGCCGGTGGCACGAGGCCGGTGATCCACTCAAACGCCTCTCGCAGTTTGGCCCCACCCTTCGCAATCCCCTGCTGACCTTCGGAGACAAGCGGCGTACGCTCCGTCTACGCCGCTATGCCCGCCGCCGCTCGCTCGACGCCATTTTCAACGGCCCGCTCAAAAAGGGCGACAAGAGCGTCTACGCCGAGCTTCGCAGGCGCCATTTCAGGGATAACGGGTTCATCGATAACTTCGCGCGCCCTTTCTTCGGCGGCATCTTCCTCGACCGCGAGCTTACGACCAGCGCCCGTATGTTGCTCTTCACGTTTAAGATGCTCGCCAGCGGCAAGATCGTCGTCCCCGAGCGCGGCATGGGCGCCATCGCCGAGCAGCTCGCGGCAAAGCTGCCCGCCGACGCCATCCGGCTGGAGACGCGTGTGGAGGGCATTGTGGAGGCCGATGGGCGCGCGGTCGGGGTGACGCTGACCGGCGGCGAGGAGATGCAGGGTGACGCCGTGGTCATCGCGACGGACGCGGCCAGCGCCGAGCGGCTCGTCGGGCGCGACCTGCCCTCGGACCCCGTCTCTGTCACGTGTGTCTACTTCGCCTCGCAGCAGAGCCTCTACAACGGGCCGAAGCTGCTGCTCAACGCCAACCCTAATGCCTTCGTCAACAATGCTGTGCAGCTCTCCAACGTCTCGCCGGCCTACGCCCCGCCCGGACAACACCTGCTCTCGGCCACCGTGCTCGGTCTGCCTGAGATGGGCGACGACGAGCTGGTTCGCCGCTGCCGTGAGGACATGGCGCCGTGGTTTCCCGGCAAGGATCTCACCAAGCTGCGCCATCTCGGGACATATCGCATCCGCTTCGCCCAGTTCCGCCAGAACCCCGGCGTCTTCGCCACTCTCCCGCCGAACGCTGCGCCCACCGCTGGCCTGTTCCTCGCCGGAGAGTTCACGGCTTCCAGCAGCATCCACGGCGCGATGTTTAGCGGCGAGCAGGCCGCCAAAGCGGTGCTTGCTTCGCTGGCTTCGGCGGAGTGACGCCGGCCAATCAAATCAAGGCTCGCTACTGGCCGAGGACCTTCGGCCGGTACGCCGGCCGCAGCCAGACGCCGTAGACGTTCCATCCCGAGTCGGCGCTCAGGTGTGCCCAATCGAGCGTCGCCGCCGCACCCGCCTTCAGGTCCGCGGCGGCATAGGGTCCGCTTGTCAGGTCTGCGTAGTCGTCGTAGATCGGCCCCACCACGGTCACCGTCGCCTCGGTGAGCGGGATGCCGCTCGTCCAGAGGGCTCTTTCCACCTGATAGCAGATGACCTTGACCCGCTCCTGAGCCGCGCTAATCTCTGCGGACGTACCAGGGATGGGCCCCTCGACGGTGACGATGACGGTCGCGGCGCTGCCCGCATCCCCGGCGGCGCTCAGGGTCGCGTCAATCTGCTGGGCACTGCCTTCTGTGGCCTGCTTGGCCAACGCCACGATGCGTTGCTGTGTCGTCGGTGTGGCGCTGGGCGTTGCGCTCGTGGCCGCCCCGGCTTGCCGAGCAGTGGAGGCGCATCCGGCGCTGCTCAGGAGGACCAAGAACGTCCCCAACGCGACAGCGGCCTTGCGTAGGTGGCCAGGTACGTGCCACGCTCCGTCCCTTGCCCCATCCATGCCCCGAGCTCGCCGCATACTCTGTGACCCCCGCTCGCGCCGCCGGCTCTCCGAAGGGCGCGTCCAGCGCCGCCCGCACGCCATCTCGCCGTCCTCACTGTAGCGTCGCGCCAGGGCACCGGCAATGCTCCATTTCAAAAGTCGCGTGAGCTCGCTCACGTATGTGCCCACGCACGAGGGCTTGACTCACGATCTGATACCGATGTCGTCTGGGTTGCTGGTACCTCGTGAGGGCTGCTGCCTACCCTGCGCCCTGCGCCGGCCCCTTTCAGGGCCGCGACGGCGAACGACAAGTACACGCGGATTCCATACGAGAACAAACTCTCCACCTACCCCGCTAGCACGAACGCCTCCCCAGCCAGAGAGCGGGGAGGCGTTCGTAGGAATGCGGTGCGCGGCCCTCTAGCCGCCGAGGTAGGCGCGCCGCACCGTGTCGTTCGTGAGCAGATTCTTGGCGGTATCGGTCAGGACGATAGTCCCCTGCTGGAGCACGTAGCCGCGGTCGGCAATGTTGAGCGCCATGAAAGCGTTCTGCTCCACCAGAAAGACCGTCACGCCCTGCTTGCGAATCTCCTGGATGGTGTCGAAGACCGTCTGAACCAGGATGGGTGAAAGGCCCATCGAGGGCTCGTCCATGCAGATGAGTCGCGGGCGCGCCATGAGGGCGCGTCCCATCGCCAACATCTGCTGCTCGCCACCCGACATCGTGCCCGCGATCTGCTTGTCGCGCTCCTTTAGGCGGGGAAAGAGCGTATAGACCCGGTCGAGGCTTTCCTGGATGGCCGAGCGGTCGTTCTGCATGAACGCGCCCATTTCCAGGTTCTCGCGCACACTCATGCGGTTGAAGACCCGACGCGCTTCCGGCACCAGCGAGAGACCACGCTTGATGATCTGGTCGGTGCCGACGGTGTCTGTGCGCTCGCCTTCCAGAGTAACGCTGCCAGATCGGGGTTTGACCAGCCCGAAGATGGTCTTCATGGTCGTGGTCTTGCCTGCGGCATTGGCCCCCAGGAGGCAGACGATCTCGCCCTTGTTGACCTCCAGCGTGACGTCCTTTAGGACGTGGTTATGGCCGTAGAAGGTATTGACGCCGTGTAGCTGCAACATACGCCCTACTCCACCGCCGCTTTCCGGCCGAGGTACGCTTCAATGACGAGCTCATTGCGCTGGATCTCAGCGGGCACGCCCTCGGCGATCTTCTTCCCATAGTCGAGCACGGCGATGCGGTCGGAGATGCCCATCGTCACCTGCAGCTTGTGCTCGATCAGCAAAATGGTGACGCCGAACTCCTTGCGGAGTCGCTGAATATAGGTGATGGCCTCGGCCGTCTCGGCGTCGTTCATGCCGGCGGTCGGCTCATCGAGCAGCAGCAGCTTGGGATTCGACCCAAGCGCCCGCGCGATCTCCACCCGGCGTCTATCCGCGTACGAGAGGTTGGCGGCGTATTCGTCTTTGAGCTCCACCATCTGCGGACCGAAGAACGAGAGCAGCTCCACCGCCCGGTCGAGCGCGCTGCGTTCTGCCTTGCGATAGTTGGGCAGGTGGAGGATGATCGAGAGCAGATCATGCGGGAAACCGGTATGCTGGCCTACCAGTACGTTTTCCAGCACGGTCATGTTGTTGAACAGCCGGATGTTCTGGAACGTCCGGGCGATACCGCGGGAGAGCACGCGGTCCGGCGTCAGGCCGGCGATGTTGCTGCCCTCTAACAGAATCTGGCCGGCCGTCGGCTTGTAGATCCCGGTGACCATGTTGAAGACGGTCGTCTTCCCGGCGCCGTTGGGTCCGATGATGCTGAAGATCGAGCCGCGCTCGATGCTCAGGTCGACGTTGTCCACGGCGGTCAGGCCGCCGAATTGGATTGTCAGCCCCTGCACTTGTATCAGGGTGTCTTGCTTCTCCATTATTCGGCCTCCCGCCCGCGGTCATCAGCGCCCGGCCCGGCGTAGGTCGTCTCGTCTTCCGTTCCGACGCCCGTGAATGTCTCGCCAGCCTCCTCGCGCTCGACGAGTCCGACTGCCGACGTGGTTTCGACGGCAGCGCCGATGCCGTGGAGCTCGCGGCGGCGTCGCACGTCGGGTATTAGCCCCTGTGGGCGAATGAGGACCATCGCTACGAGAATCAAGCCGTAGATCAGGAACTTGGCGACGTTGAAGTCCAAGTTCGCCAGGAAATGAAGCGGCGCCCCTGGATCGGTCACGAGCGCGCTGCCATGGACGGCGTTGTTGATCTGCCCCAGGAGGTAGACGTCGATGAAGCGCAGCACGATTGCGCCGACGATCACGCCCGCGATACTGCCGAGTCCGCCAAGCACGATCATGATCAGAATCGAGATCGAGATGTAGAACTGGAAGTCCGTGGGTAGGATGGCCTGCACATACGCGGCGTTCAAGACACCGCCAATGCCGCCCATCGTGGCGCCAAGCCCGAAGGCCAGCAGTTTCGTGCGGACGAGGTTGACGCCCGATGTGGCGGCGGCCGTCTCGTCTTCGCGGATGGCGACCCACGCGCGGCCGAGGCTGGAGTCGCGCAGGGAGATCGACGCGAGGATCACCACGACGGCGACGAACAGCACGAGATAGTAGAACGGCGTGCGATCGAGCGGGTTCGAGAATGTGATGGCCGAGCCAATATCGGCGGGCGGGTTAGCGCTCATGCCGGTGTTGCCAAACCAGTACGGCGCGTAGTTGAAGACGACTGGAATGATCTCCCCGAAGCCGAGTGTGACGATGGCCAGATAATCGCCTCGCAGGCGCAGCGTTGGCGCTCCGAGCAGGATGCCAAACAGTCCCGCGATCACCGCGCCCAGCGGAAGCAGCAGCCAGAACGACAGCGTGGGCACGTGAGCGGTCTGACCTGTCTCGCTGTTGACCTGGATGACCCCGAAGGTGCCGGTGGCCTCAACATAGGAGCCTATGGCGAAGAAAGCGACATAGCCGAGGTCAAGCAGGCCGGCATACCCCACCACGATGTTGAGTCCGACAGCAAGGATAACGTAGATGCCGACAGGGATCGCCACGTTGACGAACGTTGTGCCGGCGTAGAAGGGGAACAACAGCGTCAGCACGAGAAAGATGACGCCCAGGCGCCATCCACTCAGATACCATCCCAGGGGGTGACCGGCGATCTTCGTGCTCTGCATTCTGTCACGCACGACGCCTGCCCATGCTGGGGTGCGGCCGGAAGGCTGTTTTACTGCCATATCATCGCCCTCCTGTCAAACCTTGTCAGGCACTTGCGCGCCGAGCAGTCCGGATGGTCTGAATACCAGGACCAGCACCAGGATGGCGAAAATGATGGCCGTGGACCATCCAGAGCCCTGAGGAACATAGGTGATGGAGAGCCCTTCCACCAATCCAATCGCGAATCCGCCAAGGACTGCGCCATTTACGTTGCCGATGCCACCGAGCACAGCCGCGGTAAACGCATACAAGCCGAGCTGGAAGCCGGTGAAGAACCAGACGTAACCGCCACTTGAGAGTGCGAAGATGACGGCGCCCGCGCCGGCCAGCGCGCCGCCGATAAGGAATGTGACCGAGATGGTCCGATTGATATTGACGCCCATGAGCGCCGCCGCCTCTGGGTCCTGCGCTGTGGCCCGCATCGATCGGCCAAGCTTGGTACGCTGGATGAAGCGGCCGAGCCCGATCATGAGGGCGAGGGCGAGCACGACGATGAAGATGTCGCGATACTTCACGTCAAATGCGCCGCCGATATTAAAGAGCGAGGTCGTCGGAAAGAGGCCGGGGAACGCCACCTGACCTGGACCGCGCCAGAGCTCGGCGATGTTCTCCAGGATGAACGACACGCCGATGGCGGCGATCAGCGGGGCCAAGCGCGGCGCTTTGCGTAATGGGCGATAGGCAACACGCTCAATTGTCATGTTGAGGATGCCACAGAACGCCATGACGACCACGATGAGCAAGATCAATACGCCCACGAGGGCGAAGCCACTCAAAGTGCTGTTGATCCCGAGCACTTGAACGACCACAAACGTGGCGACGGTACCCCACATGAACACGTCGCCGTGCGCAAAATTAATCAACTCGATGATACCGTAGACCATCGTATACCCGAGGGCTACCAGCGCATAGATGGCGCCGGTGGTGATGCCGATCTCGATGGCCTGCAAGAAGTTCAGGATTCCCGGAGCACCCGCCGCGGCGAGCGTCAATGTATGCATGCGTGCCACCCAACTGATAGCGCGTCCCAATGAACGCAGAAGGTTGAGGCGCACCAGCGAGCCCAGATCGAGGCACCTAGGCGCCGGTGCGTATTCGCGCACGAGAGATAACGGGGATCCACCAGTGGCCCAGGCAGGCCCGATTCTGGTCGCCCGTGCTTGGGATGTGTCAGCGTTCTTGCAAGGATCGCGCCTGGCAGAATGCGGAGCAGGCTTCACAGCGAAACCTGCTCCGCAAATGCTTCGCACATCAGGCGCTGTGCGTCACAGGGAAGGGGTGATTAGGCGTTGGTCTGCGACTTGAAGGCCCACTGATTGCTCGTGGACGCGTCGATCCAGTAGATGCTGAACACCTTGTTGCCGGAGTTGTCGCCGTTGGCATCGAACGAGATGCTGCCGGTCACGCCGGTGTACTGGATGTGGGCGACCGCGTCGCGGACCGCTTCGCGAGTGACCGACTTGCCCCCGCTGATCAAGCTCTTGATGGCTGTGATCTCGATCATCGTGGCGTCATAGGCCATCGCGCTGTACGGGGTGATGTCCTTGCCAGGGAACGCCGCCTGGTAGTCGCTCTTGAACTTCGCGGCGGGGCCGGCAGAGAAGGTCGACGTGTCGGGAGCGGCAACCGTACCATACGTGTTCACCGAAGCCGCGCCGGCCGCGGTGACCCAGGCGGGATCCTCGGCGATGCCGTCACCGCCGACCATCGGGCCGTTGTAGCCCGCCGCGACCAGGTCCTTCTTGAGGAGGCCGCCACCGCCAGAGGTGACGCCGCCGAAGAAGACCGCATCCGGGTGCTTGCTTTCGATGCTCGAGGCCAGCGAGGGGAAGCTGCTCGCCTGCGTCGCCGTGATGGACGAGCGCCCGAGGACGGTGCCGCCGCTGCCCTGGAAGGTGGACACGAAGTAGTTGGCGAGGCCGATGCCGTAGGTGCTGTTGTCGTCAACGACGTAGGCGCTCTTCGCGTTGATCGGGGCGCCCGACGCGATCTGGGCGTCTACCTTGCCCTGGACGTCGTCCGTGCCGGGGAGGCGGAAGTAGTACTCCGAGCTTCCGGCCGGGTGCAGCTGGACGAAGTTGATGCCGTTCGCCTGCGCGTACTGCTCTTTGGTCAGTCCGGGGTTGGTGTTCGACGGGCTGATCATGACGAGGTGGGCCCCCGTCGCGATGGGAATGGTGACCTTCGCGACGCCACTGTTGAACGGCCCCATGACGGCGATGACGGTGGGGTCGGAAGCCAACTGTGTGACGTTGTTGGAGGCGATGGACGGATCAACGCCGCTGGTGCCTTCGTAGTTGTCGTGCTTGACGCTCAGCGTGTAGCCGCCACCAAGGTCCTTGTTCTGCTGGATGGCCAGGTCGGCGCCGTACTGCGTCGGCAACTGGGCGCCCGCGTCGGTGCCCGAGACGGCTAGCTCGGTCGCGATGACGAGGTTCTTGTTACCACCGCCGCTGCTGCCGCCGCTGCCACCGCAGGCGCTGAGCGTTAGTGCGACGGCAAATGTGGCCCCGATGGATGCCCGCGCGAGGGTTCTCATGAGACGAGAAGATTGCATACCGCTTGCGCTC
>CAYYCB010000068.1:0-13432 GCA_964469715.1 uncultured Ktedonobacterales bacterium
CCGCTGCCTGCCGAAGACGTAGAGCGCATCGCGCGCAGCGCTTCCAAGTACGAGCCCGGCGAGGCGAACGACGCCTACGTGCGGCGGCAGCGCGAAGAGCAGCCCGCGCCGCCGCGCGCCCTGACTACCGCGCCACCCGAGCCGGCAGAACCCGAGCCCGAGTTGCCGTCGTTTCCGGTGCACTGCCTGCCGCTGCCGGCGGCCGAGCTGGTGAACGGCGCCGCTGCCTCGGTAGGCGTTCCGGTGGACATGGTAGGCGTGCCCGTACTGGTCGCCATGGCGACCGCCATCGGCGGGTCGCGGTGCCTGCGGGTGAAGGCCGACTGGCCGGAGTACGCGTCGCTGTGGGCCGCCGTGGTGGCGCCACCGAGCAGCGGCAAGACACCGGCCATGAACGCCGCGCTGGCGCCGCTGATGGCGCAGCAGAACAAGAGCCTGGCGAAGCACCGCGTAGCGATGGGCGATTGGGAGCAGGCGGACCAGGAGTGGCAGGGGTCGAAGCGTAACGAGCGCGGAGAGCGCCCTGCGAAGCCGATCGCCGAGCGCCTGATCGTTGACGACTTCACGGTGGAGAAGCTCGCCGAGATTCTCAACGAGAATCCACGCGGCCTGCTCGCGGCGCAGGACGAGCTCTCCGGCTGGGTCCGCTCGATGAACCAGTACAAGAGCGGCGGCAAGGGCAGCGACCGCGCGAAGTACCTGTCGATGTGGTCGTCCAAGGGCTTCACGGTTGACCGCAAGATGAACCCGATCCCGCTGCACGTTGAGCGCCCGATCCTTAGCGTCATCGGCGGCATACAGCCGGCGGTGCTCAGCGAGTTGCGCGAGCACGACGACGGCTTCTTGGAGCGCTTCCTGTTCACCGTGCAGACCGACGTCCTGCCGCCGCTGTGGAGCGACCAGGAGGTGCACGGCAGCACGGCGCGCGGCTGGGAGATTCTCGTCCAACGCCTCCTCGGGCTTGACATGGTGCCAGGAGAGTACGGCGCGCAGCCGCGGCCGGTGAGCATGACTCCGCCGGCGCGGAAGCTGTTCATCCAGCACTACAACGCGCACATGGAGGCCATGCGCACGGCTGGCCTCCCCGAGCACCTGATGTCCGTGTACGGCAAGTATCAGGCCCAAGCAGCGCGCCTGGCGCTGGTGCTGCACTGCGCCTCGTACGTCCTGGGCGACAGTGGCGAGTGGGTCGAGCCGCGCACGGTGGACTACGCGTGGGAGCTGGCGACCTACTTCCGCGACCACGCTACCGCGGCCTACGGGAACACGTTGAGCAGCCCCGAGGATCATCGCGTCGATGCGTTGAAGCGCTGGCTTGCGCGCAACGGAGGCAAGGCGACCACGCGCGACATGACGCGGAAGCAGGTGTGCGGGCTGAAGACGCAGCGCGAGGCGCTGGCGTTGGTTGACAGGCTTGTTGAACGTGGCCTCGGCCGCGTCGAAGAGATAGCCGTCCGAGGCGGCAAGAGAATGGAGGTCACGTTGTTCTGATGAATCGATACCTGGTGGTCTGGTCTGACTCGGGTGGCTCGCATGAGTCGCGTGTCCACGCCGACTACTTCACGCGCTCAAAATATGGCGCGCATTACACGTTCTGGGTCCGAGAAGGCATCTGGCGTAACCGCGCCGTCGCAGTCTACGAGGACGTTTCTATGGTGCGGGAGACAGCCCTCTGATGCCCTACATCAGGGGCGATCGCCGCCCGCAGATCGAGATACGCCCCGCGCTCAGCGGGTTCCCGGTCAACCGACCGCAAACGCCAGGCGAGCTCAACTACCTGATCACGCGCCTGTGCCACGCGTTCGTTGAGCGCCACGGCACTCCTTCCTACGCCGACCTCAACGATGTGGTGGGTGTCCTGGAGTGCGCGAAGCAGGAGCTCTACCGCCGGCTCGTGGCGCCGTACGAGGACGAGTGCATCCAGCGCAACGGCGATGTGCTGCCGGAGTACGCGAGTCGTGGCTAGAACGGCCGACCTCACAGTGCGTATCGCAGACCTGCCCGAGGTGCAACAGGCGCTCGCGACGTTGAAGGCCGCACAGATCGGCACAGAGGCAGCACACAGGACCCGCTACCGTCTGGTCCGCCGCGCACTGCGACGCGGCATGGTGGACGACGCGATCGACCTGTGCAACGGCGCGCTGAAGGACACGGAGGATCCCGCGTGACATGGGTTGAAGTGGTTCGGAAGGAGCACACCTGTAGTCCGCCGGTCACGGCGCACCCACGCATTGGACCCGGGAGCGTGTGGGAGTGCCCTGGCGAACCCGCTCTTATCTACCCAGAGAGCGCTTCGTTGACGGAAAGGGCCTTCGGTAATCGACCGGTCTGCCTTGCCCAGGAGTCTCCCTGCGGCAAGAGGTTCCTTCTTGATGGGTTCACGCGCGAGGGGCGCTGCACCTGGCTCCCGCTATACCAGCTACGACCGCCTACATGACCCGATCGAGGACTACTCGTGGGACATCGTCGGCCCTCTTCCGAGCGAGTAGCGCCAACCCCCCTTCGGCACCTATCGTACGCCCTACCGTAGCAGGTAGGTGCGGCAAGCAATCAGCAAGGAGACACAGTGGCACGACGTGAAGCCGGCGCGGGTGGCAGCGGATACAGCGGCCAGCTCGCCGACATGGAGGCGTACACCGCCCTGATCCAGGCGGTGGAGCAGGGCAACCCGTACGAGGACGGGGGCATCCCGATCAAGGTGGTGCTCCAGCTTTCCGACAATGCGGACGACACGCTGTTCGCCTGGATCACCGCGGTGCGGCCGAACGGCAAGCTCATCCTCGGCAAGAACAAGACGACGGGCAAGTACAGCGGGCTTCGGCGCTTCGTCTGCGCGGCACTCGGCGTGCCCGTGGAGACCGAGGTCGAGGCGTTCGACGACGAGACTGGCTACGCGTGGCTGAAGGACGGACGCGAGGGGCCGACCGTGGGGCGCTACGTCGTGTTCCGCGGCGAGAACGTTGAGAAGGACGGCAACCGTCGGTTCAACGTTTCGATCTGGCAGCCCTACGTGGCACCGGGAGCGCAGCGCACGACGCCTTCGCCCGCTGCTCAGTTCCCCGGTATGCCCGCGCCGCAGGGTGCAGCGCAGCCGACCGCCGACGATGCGGACATCCCGTTCTGATGGCGGTGACGTATCGCTACGAGCCCCCGGCCGGCAAGGGCAAGCACGTCTTCCCGATCCAGCCGCCATACGTCAGCCCCCGCGAAGTAGCCGAGGTGTTCGAGCACATCGCGCAAGACGCCTATAGCTTTGCCGGCATCTTCGACCGCCTGATGAGCGGCGAAGACGAGGTCGTCGTGCGCATCATCGGCGGCGGAAACGCGCGCATCGAGATCGAGGACGCGTGAGTGGGGGGCGAGTACAGCGCGCGCCTGGCGGAAGCCAATCGCGCGGCGCAAGCCGAGCTAGAGGCGCGCGGACTCGGTCCGGTGGGGAAGGAGTGGCGGGGCAACCCGCCGCTCCACACCTTCAACCGGCAGCAGAGGCGCCAGTACGAGCGGATGACGATGGCGCAACTGGAGCGGCACTTCAAGCACGACCCGAAGAAGCTGGAGCAGGCGATCTCGGTGCGCAGCACCAGGCGCCGCTCCGACTCCACCGCACACGCGCGCGCGTTCACGGCACTGCTCGTGGAAGCGCGGCGCTTGCGCAAGCAGATCATCGCCGCCGCGCAAGCGGAGCGGCGAGCAGCCAACCGAAGCAAGAAGGAGGCCTCCGGATGAGGCGTGTCGAGACCCTGGAGTACGAGGTTGAGTCGCCTCGCAAGGAGCCGTTCGTTGTGACGCTGGCCGGACTGTCCGCCGCTGTGCGTCGAGCCGAGAAGGACCTCGGCGAGGCAGCCGGCGCCGCGAAGGCTTACCTGCGCGCACCTGTCTCAGAGCGGTTCGCCCACATCGAAGGGGCCGCCCTGGTGGTCACCGTGGTTGAGGACGTGGAGACAGGGGCGTGACCAAGTTGGTGTCCTACTTCGTCGTCACCCTAGCTGGCGCGTTCGTGGAGCTCACTGGCGTCTGGAACCACGACTGGCGCTGGATCGCCTTCGGACTGGGTGTCTCCTTCGCTGTCCTGCCGTTCAAGCCGGCGGCGAAATCGTGATCCGCCTCTTCGCTGTTCAGGTCCTCATCAGCGCCATCGCGACAGGCGTGATGCTGTTGGCCAGGGCTACGGGTTTCCCCCGCTGATGAAGCGCGAATCCCCGGTCGAGCCGTCCGTCCTGGCGCTGGGACCTGTCCCGGACCACCTGTCGTTCTCTCAGGTGAACGTCCTGGGCTCGTGCCCGCGCCGCTGGGCCTACGACAAGCTCATGGGGCTGCCCTGGCAGGGCGGGACCGGCATGTTCTGCGGCAAGGTGGTCGACCGCGGCGCCGAGGTCTTCTTCCAGGCGCGTATGGCCGGCAAGGAGCCGGCCGAGGCCGCCGTGCTGGCGCAGACAGCGGCAGCGTTGCAGGCGGGCGAGTTGGAGTGGCCGCGCGACGGTGAGGCATACACGCGCATCGCACTAGAGGGCCTGATGACCTTCATCGATGCGCACGTCGCCACCATCCCGGCCACCGTACAGGAACCGCATCGCTTCACGGTGCGCGCCGAGGACGGCGAGCTCATCACGGTGGTCGGCTATTCCGACTGGGTTGAGGCCGGCGGCATCATCAACGAGTTGAAGTGGTCAGGCTCGGCGCGGTGGGACAAGGACGGTAACTGGGACCAGCACTGGCTGAGCTCCAAGCGCGACCAGCTTCTCACCTACTACATCGCGCGCAAGGCTGCCCAGGCGCGCACGTTGCGCGTTGCAGAGCAGCAGGGCACAGCGCTACCGCCGATGGTCCCCGTGGTCCCCTGGGGCCGCGTGGTGGTCGTACACCACACGCTGCGCGCCAAGTCGCCGCAGGTGCGCACCGCGGATATCAGCCTGGACGAGGCAGAGGTGGCGCGCGTCGTCGCGCAGATCCGCGATGCCGACCGCGTTGCGCGCAGCGGCATCCATCCGCCGGCGCCGGGCGAGCACTGCCGCTACTGCGACTTCGCGAAGCGCTGCGCCTCCGACCTGGCGCGCACTGCGCGGCCGACCGAGGAGCTCGTCGGGTGACGACTGCCCAGTTGCGCGAGTCGATCGCCGGCACCGACCCGCGGCCTGACCGCATCGGCGACGCCTGGGAGTGGCTGACGGTGATCAGTCGGGCGCGCGGTGATGCGCTCATCGAAGCGCTGCGCGCTGCGCGCATCCTAGGCGCCCGACTGGAGCGCGGCGAGGGGACCATGCTTCTTCGCCAGCCCGTTGACTGCACCGTTGCCGACTGGCTCGACTTCCGCAAGCGCTACCTGCTGCCGGTTGCCGCCGACCTCACGGCGCTGCTGCGAGGCATGGCGCAGTGAGAAAGGTATGTCGCAAGTGCGGCGGCCTCACGGTGGGCAGCCCCATCTGCGCCGGCTGCGCACGCGAGCGGAACCGTGCACGCCCATGGTACGGAGGCGATTGGCCGAAGATCAGGGCCGCAGCTCTGCGCGCTGCGAACTATCTCTGCCAGGTGTGCGGCAAGCCGGGCACGAAGGAAGACCCGCTTACTGTCGATCACGTCATCCCGCGTTCCCTGGAGGGCGGGGTCGTGGTCATGCACCGCACCGAGAACTCTAGCAAGGGCGGGCAAGTCCAGTGATCCGGTTCGGGTTCCGCGAGTGTGCGATGTGCGGGCTGCTCCACTCGGAGTTCCAATCGTGCGAGATCGCCGCTGAGCGCTGTCTTGAGGATCACGTTGTCAGTAGTCGTTCCTGTTGCCGATGCGGGGAGCGCCACACCCCGATCGTCGGCTGCGATCTGGGCCGGGCGATGCTGCGCAACCGGGCCGAGGTAAAGCGACGCCAGGTGTCAAGCCAGGTGGGCGCCTGGGCTTCAACGGTGCAAGAAGCGCGCCGCCGCGCGCGGATCAGGGCCGCTCTGGAGATGCGGCTGGAGCGGATGCAAGAAAACCAACAGGAGAGACGATGCCCGAAGCAGACAAGCTGACCACGACCGTGAAGACACCAGACGGTGACGAGTACGTCTTCACGTTCGGCCCCAGCGAGGAGTGGGAGGGATACCTGAAGTCCCACGGTCGCAACGCACTGCGCGTCGCCACCGGATTCGCACCGGAATCTCCCGCCGGCACGCGCGGGTTCGGTACCGGCGCCGTGCGCGACAGCGAGGCTGGCAAGTTCGACTACGAGGGCTTCCTCTCACCCCGCGTGGTGCACGCGTTCGCTGCCTACATGGACGGTCATCGGCACCTGCCGGATGGCAGCTTGCGGGGGAGCGACAACTGGCAGAACGGGATGCCGCTCGACGTCTACATGAAGTCGGCTTTCCGGCACTTCATGGACTGGTGGACGCTCCACCGCGGCCTGCCCATGGTGCGCCCCGAGAACGGCGAGGAGGTCCTGATGCAGGACGCGCTCTGCGGCCTGCTGTTCAACGTCCAGGGTTACCTCCACGAGGCCCTGAAGGAAGGCGAGCAGCAGGCCGAGCCGCTGCGCGAGGGCTACGTCGAGGTCCCGGAATCGTTCGTGGAGCAGGTGCGCAACGTGCGCTTCGAAGCCGACGACGCCTGGTGGAAAGCGAAACTGGACAGCGATGTCGAGGCCTTGGCCGAGGAGGTAGCGACCGGCCTCAACAAGGCACTGGAAGAGGCGGGGCTGTAGTGGCCAGCCGGCGCGCGCACCGCAACGCGATCCACATCGTCATCCCGGACACTCAGGTCAAGCCGGGCGTGCGCACCGAGCACCTGGAGTGGGCCGGCCGCTACATCGTAGACAAGTTCGCCGATCGCGACGACGTCACCATCATCCACCTCGGCGACCACTGGGACATGCCCAGCCTCAGCAGCTACGACAAGGGCAAGCGCAGCATGGAAGGCCGGCGCGTCGCCAAGGACATCGCCGCCGGCAACGCTGCCTTCGCGCTGCTGAACGAACCGCTGGAGAAGCTCAATGAGCGCCGGCGCAGGTGCCGTCACGGCGAGTGGTGGCCCGAGCGGCACTTCCTGTTCGGCAACCATGAGGAGCGCATCGTCCGCGCCATCGATGACGACGCGCAGATGGACGGGCTGCTCAGCCTAGACATGCTGGACACGCGCGGCTGGGAACGCCACGACTTCCTGGAGGTTGTGGAGATCGACGGGGTGCTCTACAGCCACTACTTCTACCAGCCCATGACCGGGCGCCCCTACGGCGGCACCGTCATCGAGACCCGCATCAAGAACATCGGGGCATCCTTCACGCAGGGCCACCAGCAGACTCTCATGTACGGCCTGCGGTTCGTCCGTGGCCGTAGTCAGCACGGCCTTGTCGCCGGCAGCTTCTACCAGCACGACGAGGACTACAAGGGTCCGCAGGGGAACTCGCACTGGCGCGGCATCGTGGTCTGCTATCAGGTGGAGCGCGGCAGCTACGACCCGATGTTCGTCAGCCTGGACTACCTCCGCCGGCGGTACGCCGCGTGAACCGCGCCAAGCAGAAGGGCACAGCGTTCGAGGTGCGCGTCCGCGACTATCTGAACGGTCGTGGCGCACAACTCTACCGGCCCGCCCCGGCCGGTTCGCGCGACTGCGGCGACCTAATCGGTATGGCCGGATGGGTCATCGAGTGCAAGAACGTGAAGGGCCCCGACCTGGCCGGCGCGATGGACGAGGCGCTGCGCGAGCGTGACAACGAGGACACAGCCGCGATGGCCTGCGTCATCAAGCATCGCAACCGAGCCAACGTGCGCCGGGCTTACGTGGTCATGGAGTTGGAGCAGTGGGCCACACTGGTCGGCCTACAGCCGGAGCCGGCGTGAGCGTACAGGCCACCTACGACGCGGAGCGCCTAGCATGGGCGCACCACCCTTCGTGTCTGCGGCTGCGCACGCTTGTCGATGTCCGCAACGCTGTCCAGCGCGTCATGGAGTCCTCGTGGTGGCGCGAGCGCTACCCGGCACGCTGGCCTGTGAAGGTGGATGGCCGCGAGTTGGACGAATGCGCCAGTACGAATCGGAGCACGAGCGCGCACCTGCACTTCGGTCTCTTGTATCGCCACGAGTGGGCTATGGCTCACGAGCTGGCCCACCTGGCGCAGCCACAGCAGAGCAGGGCGCACGGCGCGGAGTTCCGTCGCGCCTACGTTGACATAGTCGGGTTCGCGCTCGGCCGCGCAGAGGCCTCCGGGCTTCTCCGGTCCTTCCGCGCGGCCGGCCTTCCGCTCGCCGGGTTTCGGCGCATCGAGGCAGCATGAACAGACCGACCACGGCCGAGGAGCGCGCAGTGGAGCGCCCCAAGGTCTACATCGCCGGCCCCATCAGCAGTAACCCGCTCGGCCACCTGCGGACAGGCGTGGAGACGTGGCATGATCTGTGGGACGCCGGGTTCAACCCCTACCTTCCCCATCTGACGTGCTATCTGGAGGTCGCACGGCATCGCGAGTATGAGGAGTGGATGGAGCTCGACTTCGCGTGGATGCTCATGTGTGATGCCGTCTTCCGTCTGCCGGGACACAGCCCGGGGGCCGACCGCGAGACGACACTTGCGAAAGCCAACGGCATCCCCGTGTTCACGGACCAGGGTGCCATGTCCAACGCCTTCGGTATGCCGTCGCTGTAACAAACTGCCGTAGGTGTGTTGCCTACCGGCTGCGTTAGTGTGTTAGGCTGCCCTCGTGGGGTGGGGCAAGCACCCACACCGACGGAGTACACGATGGAACGAAAGAACACCGCCACGCGCGGCGGCAACCTACCAGACGACACAGAGGCAGCTCTGCAGGAGTTGCTTCGAAGAGCAGCGGGCGGCGGCGCCGAGATGCGCGCTGCCGCCGAAGAGCTAGTCCAGTCGTGCCGAAGAGCACGGCGCACAGTCGATTCGACGTGGGCCGACCTGGAGCGCAGCGTAAGCCGCATGGCCGGCGCCCTGGCCGCCGAGGGTGGAAGCCGACTAGGGCCCGAGCGGCCACCTGCCGGCGCCGGTAAGAAAGGTAAGTTCCACGTCTGGCTGCCGCGATCGGTCACCCGGTACATTGAGGATCGCCACGGGGTGCCCGACAATCTGCGCGCGGCGTTCGACGCGAAGGAGGAGCGCGCCAAGGGTGCGGGGTACCGCGCCCTGGTCAACCTGGGCTCGGTGGCTCAGGCTCGCTCCATGCTTGACCTACTGGCTGAGGTAAGGACCGAGTCTGGCCAGTACGGAACCTGTAACCGTGCCATCGCCGAGCTCACCGAGCAGCTAGAGGCCGATCCCGCAAGGGCATAGAAAAGGGGGGCCGACGGTGCGCAGTGCGCCGCAGCCCCCCTTGCCCTGCCGACGAGGCGACAGGGGGGTGTTTCCCTAGCCGGCTAGGCTCGGCAGCGAATCGTCTCCGAAGTTGAACGTGCCACCGTCCGCAGCGACCAGGGTGTAGCCGCGGCCAGTGCTGGAGGCCACGATGCCGATAACCGGCTTGTTCAGTGCGTGGCCAGCCATGCTTCCGAAGAACTGGGCATCCCCGAAGGAGAACACACCGCCGTCGGCGGCTGTCAGCCAGTAGCCGCGCCCGTCAGGGGTGGGGGCAATGCCCACCACCGGGGCGGCCAGCGCGTGACCCCCCATGCTGCCGTAGAAGGGCGCACCGTTGGCTGCGAACACACCACCGTCAGCGCCCACCTCCCAGGCTGCTTCGCTGAGGCCCGGCACCGCCGTGACGCCGACCATCGGCGCCGCGAGGTGGATGTGCGGGCGCTGCGCGCCCAGGCCCACCATCGCCACATCGACGCTAGAGGCGTCCACGTCCACGCCGGCTACAGTGTGACCCCCCTGGTACTGCGTCCCGCGCTCGCCCGTCCACTTGTAGGGCGTGACCGGACCCTGCTCGGGATCCATCGTGCGGTTCGTCCAGTAGGCGACCCACTCGCCGTCCACATCGCCGGAGCTCAGCAGACGCGTAAGACCGAGCGGAGCGTACACGTAGGCGCGCACCCCTGCGGCGCGCACCGCCGCCGCCCAGGCTCGTACGTAGTCGGCACAGGCCGTAGGATTGGAGTCGTAGCCGCCCGTCTCAACGTCCAGGGCAACCCGCGAGGGTAGGCCGTACGCGCGAAGTTGGGTGACTGCCTCACGACCATGTTCGGTGCCGGCGGCAGCGGAGTAGCCACCCTGGATGCCGACGAAGATGGGCAGCACGGGCACGGCCGACTCGACGTTGGCGAAGTCGCGAACCGACCACGCGTGGTAGACGTCCGGCGCCGGCAGGTAGCCAGCCCACGCCTCGGCGCCGCTGGCGCGCACCTGCGCGGGCGAGGGCGCGTAGGCGCTGTCGAGCATGTAGACGTACGAGACGCCATCGGGGCTGGTGGCCGCGGCCTGCGCGGGCGCGGTGGCCACCGGCAGCACGAGCCAGGCGGCAGCGATGAGCAGCGCGCCCTTCAAGCGCGCGCGAAGGGTCACAGCCCGAGCCTCTTGGCGGCAGCGGCTAGGCCGCTCGCAGCCGCGGCGGCAGCGATGCCCACCACGGGCGAGGAGGCAACGATGGCGCCATCGCCGGCGTGGAGCAGCCCGCGCGCGACGAGGATGCCCGTCAGGTAGGTAGCCGCGAACGCGACAGCCTGCGTCGTGTAGGGCTTCCAGAACGCGGGGGTATCTTCAGCAGGTGTGGCGACCACCTGGGGCGCGGGCACTGCCGGCGGGATGTTGGCGGAAGCCGAGAGGCTCACCGTGACGTCCGAGGTATCAGGCATTGAGCCTCCTAGTGGTGAGTGGCGACCCACTCGATTGCGTAGGCGGACACCGCGAGTAGCTGGGCCATCACCAGGACGCGGACTTCCCATCGGCGGCGCGTGTCGTCTGAGCGCACTGCCGCGACGTCGCGGATAGCGGCGACGATCTCCCCGAGCTTCCCGTTGTCTTCCTTACGGTTCGGGTCGCCGGACAGGTAGTGGTTGAGCGACGTGATGTCCGTCTTGATGGAGCTCACGTCATGGCGAAGGCCGGCGATCTCTCCTTCCTGCTTCACCTGGGCGCGCTCCAGCTCGCGCACGCGCGACTCCAGCGTTAGCTGGTTGACCAGCGCTTGCACTTCGGGCGGGAGCTTCGCCTCCGCCAGTCTGGGGTCATTGGCTCCCGTTCCCACTACGGTAGAAGTATGCCCAGGGTCTTCGGCCGAGAAACCCCCATTTACATTCGCTTACGGCTAACGTTACGGGATGGTGTAGCGCCAACCCCCCTGTTAGGGGTAAGGTTGCCCAGGTAAAACGGCCCTATACCAAGCCGTGCTATTCGCGAGGCAACGAAACGATGGCCCCAGAGGATGCGGCTGCCGACATGGTGGAGGAGGCGCGCGCCCGATGGGGTGGCGACGACGCTGTTCAGGCCATCGTTGATGCGCTTGAGCAGCACGCGACCAACCGAGTCCGCGCCGTGCTTGAGTTCGACCGCACCCCGAAAATCCTTCTCAACACAGAGGAAGCGGCCGGCGCACTGTCACTTTCGGGGCGCACGGTCGCCAAGCTGGCCGCCGAAGGTGAGCTCCCGGTGGTGCGTGTCGGAACCTCGCTGCGATTCCCTGTTGAGGGGTTGCGGCAGTGGGTCACGGCGCACACACGTGCGGGAGTCAGCGGCAAACCGACCGGCCAGTCGGTTGCGCCGCCAGAGCCGCGCTGGCGCCCGACACCCGACACCCTAGACAGGCCGGCGCGCAAGGGTGCCCGCCAGCGTCGCAGTCGTCGCGCTGTGGCGGATGTGTAACGGTCTCCGGGAAACCCGTTGTCAAACGCCTACGGTAGATGTTAGAGTTCACCTTGGCGCCGCCGAAGGGGTAGCCCCGGGAGAACGGTTACCAGCTAGGCATAGCGACCCTCTCGCCCGGCGCCTTTTTCGTTTCATAACCGCGCAGTGAGGTTCCAAGCATGAGCCGCCTCCACCGAACCTCCGGCGAGGGCACCGTCTACGAGGAGCGACCCGGCACCTGGCGCGCGCAGATCATGGTCCAGGGGCGACGCGTGAGCGCCTCTGGATCGACAGCAGCGGCGGCCCGCGCCGGCCTGGCGGCCAAGCTGGCGCAGCTAGAGGCAGCCGACCACGCTGCCGATGAGACGACCGTCGAGGGCTTCCTACGCGAATGGCTGACCCGGCTGCGCGAGATGCGCTTGGTCAAGCCGCAGACGTGGCTCCGCTACGAGTCCCGGACGCGCCAGTACCTTATCCCCGCGCTAGGCCACCTGCGCCTCCGCGACCTCACCAGGCGCCATGTCACGGACATGCTGATGGCCGCCCACCGCGGCGAACTGGGGAGCAGCGGACCGCTCGCGCCCCGCACCGTGCTCCACCTGCGCAACCTGCTCAGCGGCGCCCTGGAGGCGGCTATGGACGAGGAGCTCATCGACCGCAACGTGGCGCGCGGCGTACCGACCCCGCGACAGGTTCCGCGCGAGGCCACTATCCTCTCGCCCGACCAGGCGCGGAGGCTCATGACGCTGGCGGCCGGCCGGCGCGCCGAGGCGGCCATCGTGCTGACCGTGTGCACAGGGATGCGCCTGGGCGAGCTCCTGGGCCTGCGCCGCGCCGACGTGGACATCGCCGCCGGCTCCCTGGTGGTCAGGGAGACGCTACAGGAGGACTACGACGGGAGCCTGATGCTGGGCGACCCCAAGGGCTCCAGATCTATCCGCCCGGTCCCGCTGCCCGCCGTGGCGGTGGAGGCGCTCAGGCGGCACCTGGAGGCGCCTGAGCGTTCGGCGCGCGTGCTCGTATTCCCCAACGCTGATGGCGGCCTGTGGGCGAGGAACAACTTCTTCCGCGACGTGTGGGCGCCCCTGCGGAAGGACGCCGGCTTGGATGACATGCACTTCCACGACCTGCGCCACTCGGCCAACACGATCCTCCGGGAGCTCGGCGTGGACGATGTCACCAGGGCGCGCATCCTGGGCCACAGTCGGGTCGTGAACAATGACACCTATGGCCACACCACAGACCCGCTCCTGCGCCAGGCGGCCGAACGGATGAACGAGGCCCTGCGGGGCGAGGAGGCGACGGCATGAGGCGCTATATAGTGCTCGGGAGGCCCAGGGTCCCAGTCGTCACGATCCATGCCGCGGTCGCTACTAGGGGCGGGGTCTACACCTACTGCCGGTGCCGCGCCTCGTTCGGGGCGGAGGTGGCTGAGGAGGTGTGGCTACGCGCAGATGGCAGCGCGGAGGAGCGCTGCCCCGGATGCGTAGCCGTGATTGAGGGTATGCGCGAGGCGGCTAGGGGTGCCCGCGTAGCCATCTCCTAACCTGGGTACAATGCCCGGCGCGGGGCTGGGGTCACCACTCCCGGTTCCCCGGCCCCGTGCCACCCCGTTACCCGCAAAATTACCCGCACCGGCCCGGCAGGCCGGACGGTAGCGCGGCAAGGCCCAGGCGGGGCAAGGCAAACGGTGAGGTAGCTCAGTTGGTAGAGCACGGGTCTGAAAAACCCTGCC
>CAYYCB010000069.1:0-7900 GCA_964469715.1 uncultured Ktedonobacterales bacterium
ACGGCGGACGTCACCACGATGTCGTTGACGACACCGCGCACACCGGGGATGCGCTTGGCAATATCCTCCGCCTGGTAGCGCGTCTTCGAGTCGGGTGCCTCGCCGCGGAGGTTCACCAGATTGTGCTCCACCAGCACAACGATGCTGCCCAGCCCCTTTGCCGCTAGCGCTTCCTCCACCTGGCCTTTGAGTTCCTCGCCGTAGAGGAGATTATCGGCAACCTCGACCACGCCTGGCGTCGCCAGCAGAACATCGCGTGCCATCGCGCCGAACGAATCAAGCTCGGCCTGCCCATACATAGCTACGCGTCCCGCTTCCACCTCAAGCGTGAACCCGTGGCGCGCTCGCTGGTTCTGAATGCTCATGTCGAGCGCGTGCTGCGCATTGCGGCGGATCACGTCGTCGGGGAGATACTGCGGCATGCCTGCGTACTCACCCTGCGTGATGCGCAGATCGAGCGCGGCCTCAGCATAATCTCCCTGCTCAACGTACTCACCCAACACCAGAGCGCCAATGGGCACGACCACCGGACGGCGCGGGCCTAGCCCGCTCCCAGGGAGCGCCGCGACTATTAGATGTGTCGCGTATTCGGCGCCCTTGCCGGGGTTGACGACGCGCACACCAAGCAAGCCTACTTCCGCGCGCCCCCGTCGGCCCTCGCCAACCAGCCCGATGATGGTGCGGCGCGTCAAGACAAGGTGCTGATCCGTCGCCCCGGCGCGCTGGCCGCCATTCTCGCCAGCGTCACACTCGGCACGCCAACTCGTGTTGTCAGGATACAGGCGTACTGCCGTGCAGATCACATTTTCAGGCGCCTCAAGCGGCTTGACGAGCGGCGGCCAATGCTGCACGTCCTCTTGGCCGCGCGTACTGTGCAGAAAGAAATAGCGTGCGGGACCAGAGACGGCAGGCATGGGAACTCCTTTCGACGGGCGCGCAGGCACTCTACGTTATTCTATAGCGCCGCGCTCGCGCCACGCCAGAGCCGCCCTCGCACTGCACCCATCACCCCATGCGCGCCAACAGCGACACCCAGCCGGCCGACTCGGGCCGTCGCGCGTCTGGCACGCATACCACATCCTGAATCTGGAGCCCGGAGCCAGCCACAAGGATTCGTGCCTCCTCCTCAGTGTATCGAGCGAAAAAGCGCCGCACGCCTTCTTCTGTCGCGCCGTCATAGTCTTCCATCTGCTCGGCCGGGTCATCCTCGCGCCGCGCCTTCAGAAATATGGCGACCGGGCCACCCGGCCGAGTGACGCGAGCCAGCTCGGCCATCGCCCGTGGTGCTGTCCGGACAGGAATATGGAGCAGCGACGCCGAACACCACACACCGCGGCAGCTCTTGTCAGGTAAATCGAGTCGGCGTAAATCCATCAGCGCGTAGCGGATAGCGCCACTACGCAGCCGGCGCGGCGTACGCGCGCCAGCCTCATCAAGCATGCCCTGTGAGAGATCCACACCGAGCACGGGCAAGCCATAGTCGGCCAGCGCCCGCGCGTCGCGGCCAGGGCCACACCCAGCGTCAAGCACAGGCACGAAGTTCACATACTCGTTGAGGTCAATGTCGTCACCAGGACGCCCCAACTCCGGAATGGGTTGTCGCGTCTCGTTCTCCTCCAGCATCTCAACGAACTGCTCCATTCGCTCGCGCCAGTGAGCGGGCATATCATCGTTGCGCTCAGCATATACCGCGGCGATGCGATCATATGTGGCCGTCGTCAGCTCCACCGCCTGGGCATATTGGGGCGGCACGCGTTTCTGGAGGTCGCTCGGCTGGTCGGACATCGGGCAGGGTATCCTTTCGGCTGGAATGGGTCGCGTCGCGACGGCCACCAGTGTAGCACGAAGCAGCGGCCGCCGCGTGGAAGCCATTGATCGAGCCTCACAGTGCCAGCGTCTCGCCCGCCAACCACTCCAGAGCCTCGCGATAGCGCATCGCGGTGCCAGCCACGACGTCGCCCGGCAGCGATGGCGCGGGAGGCTGTTTGTTCCAACCACTGCGCTCAAGCCAGTCACGGACATATTGCTTGTCAAAGCTGGGCGGCGAACCACCGGGCTGATACTCTCCGGCGGCCCAGAAGCGCGACGAATCCGGCGTAAGCAGCTCATCGATCAGGATGAGCTGGCCGCCGAGCAGGCCAAACTCCATCTTCGTATCGGCGATGATGATGCCGCGATCTAGCGCATAACCGACGGCGGCGCTATAAATGGCCAGGCTCGCATCCGCCACAGCCTGGCCAAGATCCTCACCGACCACATTCTTCATATCATCGAGCGACACGTTCACGTCGTGGCCAGAATCCGCCTTCGTCGCGGGGGTGAAGATCGGCTCGGGTAGCCGGTCGCCCTGTCGCAATCCCTCGGGGAGCCTGATGCCGCAAATCGTCCCGTTCTCGCGATACTCAACCCAGGCGCTGCCGGCGAGATAGCCCCGCACGACGCATTCGAAGTCGATACGCTGAGCCTTGCGCACGATCATGAAACGCCCGGCAAGCTCGCCACGATGGACCGCAACGGCATCAGGCAGATCGTCCGGATCAACCGAGATCAGATGATTGGGAACGATGTCCTGCGTGCGCCTGAACCAGAAGGTAGAGAGACGGGTCAGCACCTCACCCTTGCCGGGGATACCGTTGGGCAGCACACAGTCGAAAGCCGATAAGCGATCCGTCGTCACCATGAGGAGGCGGTCGCCAAGATCGTAAGTGTCGCGTACCTTGCCCACGCCGAAGCGCGGAAGTGGTAGTTGCGTATCAAGCAGTACAGGCTGGGGCATGGCGGCCTCCATAGCACAAGTAGCGCCCGCACGCTAGATGCGCGAGCGGACATGAATCCCGTCGAGCCAGGTGAGCAGCGTCCCAGCGAAGTCGTCGGGGCGCTCGGCGAAAGGCGAGTGGCCAGCGCGGTTGAGCGTCACGAGCTGGCCGTCGCGCAAGTGGCGAGCGGCGGTGAGCGCGTCGGCGTAACGCGTTACGCTGTCCTGTGAGCCCCAGAGTAGCAGCGTCGGCATTCGCAGCTCCTTCACACGATCAGCCAGTGTCAGATGCACGCCGTAAAGGTTTACCAAATGGTTGAAGGCGCGAGCTCCGCTCGGCAGCACGGCAAGCTGGCTCAAGATTGCATGCGTAAAGTCGAAGCCCGGTCCGTGCAGTTGCTCCGGTTTGGCGTGGCCGAATTTCAGGATCGAACGTGTGAACGCTGGGCCAAAGCGGGCATGCAGGCGCTCCGGCATGATGCCGAAGTACAGTCGCACATCCCACTGAATCTGCGTGCCGAGCCCGCCCGAATCGACCAAAATCAACCGCCGCACACGCTCGGGGCGTGTCAGCGCAACATACAGCGCCGTGAATCCGCCCATTGAGTGGCCAAGCAGGTCAACCTGCGTCAGGTCTTGGCTATCCAGGTAGGCGACCACCGCGTCAGCCCACCAACTCAGGGCATCTTCCGGGGAATGGCCGGTAAATTCCGGCTTGGCGGAGAGGCCCCAGCCCGGTAGGTCGAGCGTCATCACGCGTCGCCGCTGCCCAAGCTGGCGCAGGATGGGCGCGAACATCGCTCCCGCGTTGCCTCGACCATGCAGAAGCAGCAACGGCTCGCCCGCCCCACAGGCAAGGGTGTGCAGCCCATAGCCGCCCGCGCTCACGTCACGCTGCTCAATCGGGATATCCACCCCTGCCAGAAGCGCCGACTCAAGCGCAAGCAGCGTCGTATCCGCCGCCGCCACCTCCACCTGCCCCATGCGCCTCCACTCCTTGTCATGCGACAATGGCCCGCCGCGCCACTCGCGCGTAGTAGTATATCGCAGGGGAATGGGCATCCTACACACACGTCTTCTTGTTACGAGGGGAGGCGGCCTGTGGCCAAGCACGGCAGCGCGAAGACGAACGCAATGCGCGCATTGGACCAACGCAAGATCCCCTACGAGGTGTACACCTACGACGAGGGCTTCCACTCGGCAGACGAGGTGGCGCACCTCCTGGGCGTACCGGAAGGGCATGTCTTCAAGACATTGGTGGTGCTGGCCGAGCCGGACCGGAAGCTGCTCGTCATGACGCCGGCCGATCGCGAGTTGGATATGCGCCTCGTCGCGAAAGGGGTCGCCGCTAAATCAGCTCGTATGGCGCTCCAGAGAGACGCCGAGCGGTTGACCGGATTGAAGGTGGGAGGCATCTCACCACTTGCGCTGCTTGATAGGCGCTTCGAGGTCTATCTCGACGCTCCCGGCGCACAACTTGACCAACTCTATATCAACGGCGGCCATCGCGGGGTCAACCTGCGACTGCGTGTCGCGGACGTCATCGAGGTGACAGGGGCGCACACTATCGAAGCGTCGCGACCATCGGAGATGCTGAGCGAGGAGTAGATTTACGAGGCCGGGAAGATGCCCGCAAGTGCCACATTCCTTGACAGAATGGCAGGAGGATTGCGATACTGAGGTATGTAAGCAGGTTGTGCGCGACCGGTCGGCGCGACAGCGAAGGGCGCGAGCCGCGAGACCGCAGTGTGCTGGCACAACCGCTTGGTACGTCGAATAACCGAACACAGCGCAGCATGATCTGTGGGTGTGGTGGAAGAAGCGGAGTCATGTGAGTTTGGGTACACGCAGTTCATACGAAGCCTATCGGCCTCGTCCGGGTGGGAATACGGCAACACGCCCCCCCGATTCAACCTTAGTCGTCAATTTCAACGGATCGCAGCCAACACCAGGCGCATGGAACGGCGCCCTTCGCCCCTCTTCCTGGAGCGCATGGACCGCGTGGCCGAATCATCCGGCCATCCTTTCCCCTCTGCCTCGTAGCGTAAAGTCTGAATCCCTCGCCGTTGCCACGCCACGCGCGCTCTCGCCTCGCCGCAGCATCCTTGAGCTGCCGAGTCGCCGCTCTGAGCCGTCACGCCCGGCGGTGCCACAGCCCGAACGACGCACGCGCGGTCGCGCGCCGCAAGCGGCCTCCACGCCTCCTGCGCCCCGCAGGATCGAGCCGATGGAGTGGCCGAAGGCCTTCGACGATTGGATGATCGACATCGTCAAACGGCGCGCCTTACGTCTCAATAGCGGTGCCAGGCGTCGCGGCGTGAGGGGTTCCGTGCGAGCGGTAGAGCTGGCGTACATTCTCGATCAATCCGTGGATAAGGACGGACGTTGGCGTTGCGCCATTTGCAGTGACGTTGTGACGCTTGACGACCTCTCGTTCGACCACGTCGTCGCCCTGGCGGACGGCGGCGAACATGCGGCTCACAACCTAGTCCCGGCACACCGCAAGTGCAACGAGATCAAGGGATCTGAGAAGGCCCAGTCACGGGCAAAGGCGCTGGATCGCTGGCTGAGCGAGTGGGCCGGTTCCGGCGGTACGGCCGGCGCCTCCATCTTCCCGACGCCGGCTCCCGTTTCACAGGGAAACCGACGTTACGCCTAAGGCTCGCGCACGCTGCATTCGAAGCGCCTCCCACTCGGGAAGGCGCTTCCCTTTTTCGGTGCGTAGGTGCGCTGGCGAGTGACCGGCGGGTGGGCATATAGTGGACACCACGAGTTGACTTGCGCTCACAGGAGAGCTCCACGATGCCCGATTCAGTTGACGCCCGCCCATCCCAGCCCTTGCCGCAGCTCGTCGTCTCCCGAGACTTCGCCGTGCGGCGCAGCGAGTTGGCATGTCCGGGCCACTCACTGAAGATGATGGCCAAGGCGGCGGCCTCTAACGCGGACCAGGTGATGTT
Organism: uncultured Ktedonobacterales bacterium; assembly: GCA_964469715.1. Lineage (GTDB taxonomy): Bacteria > Chloroflexota > Ktedonobacteria > Ktedonobacterales > JADMIN01 > CAWAWP01. The sequence goes on from CAYYCB010000069.1 coordinate 5,713, forward strand.
CGACCTGGAGGACGCATGCGCTGTCTCGCAGAAAGAGGCAGCGCGAGCCTCCGTTATCGAAGCGCTGACCACCCTCGACTTCGGCGGCAAGATCCGCACATTCCGGCCGAACAACATCGCGACCCGCTACTGCTACCACGACATTATTGACGTCGTAGAGGGTGCAGGCGCGCATCTGGACGGTGTGATCATCCCGAAAGTAAACGGCCCCGCGGACGTCCAGTTCATCGACACACTGCTAACACAAGTCGAGATGAACACGGGCCTGCCAGTCGGGCGCATTCGCATCGAGGCGCTCATCGAATCCGCCGAGGGTGTGTTGCACGCCGAGCAGATTGCGAAGGCCACGCCGCGCATGGGTGGCTTGGTCTTCGGCCTGGTAGACTACGCCGGCGACATCGGCGCGAAGGAGACCGGGGCGGAGCAATTCTTCTACTACAACTATGCCAAGGCAAAAGTAATTGCCGCGGCCCGCGCCGCCGGCATTACCTGCGTCGACGGTGTCACACTCGCGATTCGCGACCTGGAGGCTTGCGTCCGTGATGCTCGCATGGCCGCTCGCATGGGCTTCGACGGCAAGTGGGCGATACACCCGTCGCAGGTGTCCGTCATCAACGACGCCTTTTCGCCCTCGTCAGAGGAGATCGAGCGAGCGCGGCGCATTCTGGAGGCTTATGAGCGAGCCGACGCCGAGCAGGGACTAGGCGCGATCGTGGTAGACGACGAGATGGTCGATGCCGCAACCCTGCGCGTCGAAGCGAAAAAGCTCGCCATCGCACGTAAGGCCGGACTGGCCTAGCCTACCTGCCCCTGTGTGATGGGCCATCCGGTCGATGCCCTGGCGACGGCGGCCGGCGTCCACCAGGACGTTTTGACGGGCTGCGTGACCCATGCGCCTGCTCGCGCCCGGAAGGATGAGCCGCGCCGCCCTGCTGATGTGATGCTCCAGTTGACGCGTGGCGCGGAGGCCTACCGCCGCGCTGCCCGGAATCTCCGGCTCCCTGGCGCCCAAAGAGCGCAGCCGCTTCAGCCGCGTGTCCATGCTCCAACAGCCAGCGTCGCGCCTCGTCGCGCATGTCGGCGAGCGCGGGGCTGGTGGCGATCATCATCCACATTGCCGCCTCGACGTCCGTGCGCGCCTCGGCATCCCATTGGCCCTCGGCCACGAGAAATTCCCGCAGGGCTCCGGCATCCCGGCGGCGCAGCACCTCGTCGAGCCGCTGGCGAAAGGCCCTATATCCGCCTGTTTCGCCCATACTTAGCCCTCGCTCGCTCGGTATCACCTTGCCGTCAACAGCCCTCTACAACATATTGTACCGGCGCCAGGACAATTAAGAAGGGGAGGTACAGCGCTGTACCTCCCCGATCCCTTTTCGGGATTTCGGCGACACGCCCCGTACGACGGAGCCGCCACCCTCACTGCCCCCGCCGGAGGGTGATACCCCGGCGCCGGCAGGCGTGTCGCCACCTATTGCACTCATCTCTCCGGCCTAGTGTGTTGCCTCCTCGGCGCGGGCGAGCACCTCCGCCGGCTCCGCTTCCAGTTGCTCGCTCTGCTCGCCAGCCTCCAGCACCGGCGCCTCGGAAGCGAGTCCGGCAAGCGACATATCGCCCGTCTCCTCAACTTCCGCCGCCGCCGCCTCGTCCGCTCCCTCGGCCACCGGCTCTGTCACCACCTCAGCCTCGGCCATCGCCTCTGCTTCGGCTTCCTGCGCTACGAATTCTTGTTCCCCAGTTTCCTCGGCTTCAGGCGCCTCCGCTACGATTTCCTCTGCTCCGGTATCCTCTCCTACGGGGTTCTCCTCAATCTCACCCTGCGCTACAACCTCACCGGCCTCTTCGGCCTCGCCCACTGGTTCCTCAGCTACACTTTCCTGCGCTACAAGTTCCTCAGCTACAGGGGACTCAACTTCGGGTTCTGCGGATTCCTCGGCGGCAACCTCAAGGTCGTCGCTTCCGGCCTCCGCTGCAGGCTCCGTATCTTGCTCGGCGACAACAGAGGTTTCATCCACTGCCGGCTCGGTGAAGGCTTCCGTCGTGGCAGCGACAAACTCCTCGGCCGCAGGCTCCTCCGCAGCAGCCTCAACCTCGGCAGGTTCCTCGCCTGAGACGGCAGCGGGCGCCTCGGTGGCAGCCTCCACTTCGGCCGGAGCTTCTTCGACCGCTGGTGCCTCCTCAGCCACAGCGG
>CAYYCB010000069.1:8000-10388 GCA_964469715.1 uncultured Ktedonobacterales bacterium
TCGGCGGAAGGCAATGCGGATGGAAGCTCGGTCTGAGCTTCCTCAGCCGTGACCTCCTCTGCGGCGGGTGTGGCCTCCGGCTCGGCACTTATCGCCTCTGCCGCTGGCTGCTCCTCGGCCTCAGCGGCCGGCTCGGCTTCGATTGTCTCCTCTGCCGCTGGTTCTGTCTGCGCCTCGGGCTCGGCCTCCGCTTCGGCAACCTCTGCCTCCGGCTCGGCGGTTTCGGCCTCAGCAGCGGAATCAGTCTCCGCCACTGGTTCCTCGCTAACGTCCTCTATGGTTTCGCTTTCAGCAGGGGCCTCGACGGCCTCCTGGCTGGCAGTCATACTCGCATCAATCTGATCTGCGGCCTCGTCAGAAGCCGGCATCTCGCTGGCTGAATCTGTAGAGTCGTGAGTCTCTTGTGAGTCGATAACGGTTACGTTAGCTTCTGCTGTTCGCTCGTCGGCGTCCATTTTGCCCCCTGCTTGGCACTTAAGGTCGATCTGCTTGAGGTCGCGCTGGTGGAAGGCTCGGTTCGTTCCTGCGGTCGAGTTGTCTTCGAAGTAGTGCCAGCGATCCGTCATAGGGTGCATATATCGCAGCCCGGCTGCTACATGAGAAACGAAGGCCCATGCAGGTTAACCGCAGTAATCAGGCGTATTCGTCTTCTCGTCGGCTGGTCGGGGTACGCTCGCCATGGTATCTGACGTGGATCGTGCATATTTGGGGGCTGCGACCCGAGGGAATTCGTCGCGTCGATGAACCGACATCGTCGTCGGCAGGGTACACGACACCTCGGAGCGCGTTGGCGCACGGCCAGCCAGCGTGCCAGGGCCGCTCCAACTCCACTACGGATACATCGTTCCCGGCGCCTAGATGCACCCGGTACCGCAACTCCTTGCGCCACCGGAAGCTCTCTGCGTCGCGATGCAGCCGTCCATGCACTAACCGCGACCAACACCAGCGCAGAGCTGCGCCGGGCTGGTGAGCAGGGGGGCATGGTGGGAGAAAAAGCAGGAAGCGCTTGCGATTACGGGGCGTGAATCGCGTCTCCGACGCCTCTCCCGCCCCGCAGCTCAAGTATAAATTGTTACCCAATCATCGGTCAATAGGGAATCTTGGACTATTAGCACTAGTACCAACAGGCAAGACAGACGATCATCTAGACGATTGCTAAACGGCTCGCTATGCCGCAGACCCGCCCCTCTCCAGCTTCACTCCATGATGCCGGAAACGTCCCACTGGAACCAGCCCTACCGAACGCCGGGGTCACCAGAACCTATGGTATCCCTTGCGGCGATGCCGGCGGCGAAGCGCGACGTTCGGCGCGTGGCCTGTGCCTGCTGGGCCGGTGTAGGCCGGGCGTCGCCCGGAGCACCCAACGTCAGTTCCTGGTAGGCAAGGGGATCCTCCGCGGAAACTTTTCCGGCCTCCACGATAGCGAAGCGCTCGGCAAGCGCGCCGAGCAGCGAAAGAGTCGCGGCCAGGGCGGAGATCCTTCGGCCCCAGCGCGGACCGAGCAGGCGCGAGACGATGCGCAGCCCCAGCGGCGTGACCATGCCACCACCGACAGCGCCAAATTGGTACATCCTTCCCCAGAGGCCATGGCGTAATGGCGCGTTAATACGCGGAGTGACGAGGGCTTCGCGCGCTACCACGAGACTGAGCTGCGCCACAGCGCCAACGCTCTCGATGGCCTCGATCTGGGCGCCCGCCTCATCGTTCCACCGCCCCGAGACGATGCCTATCAGAGTCAGCGCCGCTGCTCCCGAAGCAAGCGCTGTGGCCAGAAACAGCGGACCAAGGAGCACGCCGGCAGCGGCCCAGAGCGGAACTGCGCTCACAGCCAGCAGCGTCCCCGTATACCCCCCGAGGCAGATGCCGAGCACCGCATGAACGGCATGAAGCGGCCCGGCGGGCAACAGCGTCGCGAGCCTCCCAAGCCGGCTCTTGCGCCGTAGGATGAAGTTGTCTTCAGCAGCCTGGCGGGCAGCGAGCACACCAGATGTCGCCCCGAAGGCGGAGAGGATCCATGTACCAACACTGAGCGGCGAGCTGATCTTGAAGACCCGAAACATGTGGTGGAACCGCTCTGGCCGGCCAAGGTCGAGAATGAGCGGAATGGGTGCGATGCCAGCCATGGCGAGCGAGAGCCAGCGCGCGTGGCGCACAGTGTCGTGATGCTTCTCGCCGCCCAGAAAATGCGCCGCGGCCCCGACGACGGCCGCGCCTCCGGCGATTCCGCCGACCCAGAAATACGCCGGGATGTACCACCTCCAGCCCGGCTTCTTGACCATTGGCATGTCGTAATACGTGGCCCGTTCCACCCTATCCACCGAGGAGCCGCGCAGCCGTTTCTCCAGCGCAGGCAGCAGCACTCGCTGCGGAGGTGTATCATAGCCGCGC
>CAYYCB010000069.1:10488-13346 GCA_964469715.1 uncultured Ktedonobacterales bacterium
TGGCCCACGCGCTCGCGGGCTCTCTGGCGCAGCTCATCCACGTCGCCGAACTGTATGGACTGCGTTGGACAGTGTTTGGCGCAGGCCGGCGTTAGGCCGTCCTTCTGACGGTCGTAGCAAAGGGTACACTTCCAGGCCCGTCCATCCTGATGATTCACCTCGATGACGCCGAAGGGGCAAGCAATCTGGCAGTAGCCGCAGCCGTTGCAGATGTCGGGTTGGACGTACACATCGCCAAACTCGTTGCGGATGATCGCGCCCGTGGGACAGGCCTCCAGGCATCCGGCGTTCGAGCAGTGCTTGCAGACGTCGCTCATCATCAACCACCGGTGGTCTCCCAAGAAGCCCCCGGTGCTGGCGTCGACGACTCGATTCACGGCGTGGCCTCTGGAGTGTCCGTTCGACTGACCGTTTCCGCCGCCTGAATGGCCATCTTGCCCGATGGTGGTTGCCACAGCCGATGCGCCCGTGCCCTCGCGTGACCCGCCAAGGCCCATGAAGTGGCCGGTCCGGCCGTCGAATTGCTCGATGAAGGCGACATGACGCCAGGTCGTGGCGCCCAGTTGCCCTGTGTTGTCGTAGCTCATGCCGGAGAGCTCGTAGTTGTCCGCCGGAAGCTGGTTCCATTGCTTGCAAGCAACCTCGCAGGCCTTGCAGCCGATACAGAGGGTCGTGTCGGTGAAGAAGCCGGTAGCCATGCGCCCCTCCTATACCCCCGGTGTCGCCGTGCTCGCGTCTGGCTCGCGCTCCGCAACGGCGGCACTGCCCCAGGGCTGCCCCTGAGCGGTCATCGGCAATTCATCGGCATTCGTCGCTTCTGACGGCACTGCGTGCCTCATCTCAGCGCCTTCGCTCTGCATGCGGCCGATGGTCCCGCCGTCGGCGGCGCTCATATGCGGCTGACGTATCTCGGTCGGCGGCGTCCCCGTTGACTTCGGGCCCTTGCGGAGATCGCAGGTAAATGCCTTCGACTCGTGAATCATCACGTTGGGGTCCAAGCCCACGGCGATGAGATCGTTGACCACATCTCCGGTGACAATACCGGTAGGGCCCCAGTGGTAGGGCAGGCCCACCACATGGATCGTCTGCCCCTCAACGCGCATCGGCTGCATGCGCTCCGTCACCAGCGCCCGCGCCTGGACCTCCGCCCGCGCAGTGGTAATGGTCACCCAGTCGCCCGTCTCGACGCCCTTTTCGGCGGCAAGCTCAGGATCGATCTCGGCGAAGAGCTCGGGCTGCAGCTCCGAAAGCCATGTCACCCAGCGCGACATCGCGCCGCTCGTATGGTGCTCGGTAAGCCGGTATGTAGTGATCACGTATGGATACTTCGGGTTTGGGGGACCGTGGTAGGGATTGTCGTTGTATGGGTTGTCGGAGCGATTGAAGGTCAACGTGCAGGGGCTACTGCGGTACGCCGGATAGAGTGGGTTCTCGACGGGCGACTCAAACGGCTCGTAGTGCGTAGGCAACGGGCCGTCTTTCAGGCCGTGGGGGGCATAGAGCCAGCCGCGACCATCCGCCTGCATGATGAAGGGATCGGAACCGGAGATGGCGTCCATCCCTCTGCCCTTCTCGGCGGCGTCGACTGTTGGCGCTTTCTGCACCTCGAAGTCCGGCACATCGTAGCCCGTCCATGCACCCTTGCCGCCGTTGCCCGATTGGTCCCACCAGATGAGCCGCTTGTTCTCGGACCACGGCTTGCCGTCCGGGTCCGCGGAGGCGCGATTGTAGAGAATCCGGCGATTCGCGGGCCACGCCCACGCCCAGCGGCTGTGGTTGGTATGCTCCCCTGGCTTGTCACGTTCACGGCTGCGAGCAAGGTTGCGTCCCTTCTCAGGAACGTAGCCGCTATAGATCCAACATCCGCATGCGGTGCTGCCGTCGTCCTTCAGCTCGTGATAACCCGGCACTTGCGAGCCGTCCACAACGCGATAGCCGCTGATCTCCTCCGCCACCGACTCGACGCGCGGCTCTTGAATGGCGCCTTCGAGTGGATAGTTCCAGGTCATGGAGAACAGTGGCTTGTCGCGCTCGTCGGTGCTGCCCTTGTAAAGCTCGCGCAGGAGATGCCCCAGATGCACGGTGAACCAGGTCTCGGAGCGCGCATCGCCCGGCGGATCGAGAGCCTTGTCATGCCACTGGAGCAGGCGTTGCGTATTGGTGAGGCTGCCGTCCTTCTCGGCGGCCCAGGCCGCGGGCATGAAGAACACCTCGGTCTCCACGGTCGCCGGATCAACGCCGTCAAGCTTCCAGAACTCCGCCGTCTCGATCATGAACGGGTCGCGCACGACGCACCACTGAAGCTTGCGCATGGCGTCGCGCTCCATGCGGGCGCCGGGGCCACCCACCGCAAAGTTCTCTCCGAACACGAAAAGGCCCTTGATTTGGCCATCGTGCATCTTGAAGAACATCGGGTAGTACGAATAGATGTCGTCCTCTTGGAGCTTGGGTAGGTATTGGTAGCCCCACTCATTTTCCTTGGTGGCGTTCTCCCCGTAGAAGGCTTTGAGCAGGCTCACCGCATACTTCGGGAAGTTGCTCCACCAGCCGGTTGGGGCTTCGAGCGTGTGGATGTAGTCCTCAAAGGTCTCATTCCCTTCGAGTGGCATCTGGAGGTAGCCGGGCAACAGATTGAAGAGCGTCGGGATGTCCGTCGAACCCTGGATGGCGGCATGGCCGCGCAGCGCTAGAATGCCGCCGCCCGGCCGGCCGATATTGCCTAGCAGAAGCTGCAGAATTGCGGACGTGCGGATGGTCTGAACGCCCACAGAGTGCTGCGTCCAGCCGACGGCATAGCAGAAGGCGGTGGTGCGGTCGCGGCCTGAATTATCGGTGAGCGTCTTGGCGACTTCGAGGAA
>CAYYCB010000070.1:0-13294 GCA_964469715.1 uncultured Ktedonobacterales bacterium
CCGTAGTACTTGGTGTGCAGGCGGGTGTCGAGGATCGCCATGACGCCGCGGTCGTCGGCGGTACGCAGCAGGCGCCCGATACCTTGCTTGAGGCGCAAGATCGCCTGCGGCAGCACATATTCGCCGAACCAGTTCTGGCCGGCGTCCTTCATCTTGGCAACGCGCGCTTCCTGTACAGGATCGTCGGGCGGATCGAAGGGCAGCTTGTCGATGACGACAAGAGACAGGGCGTCGCCCGCGACGTCTACCCCCTCCCAGAAGCTCTTGAGGCCAAAGAGAACGGCGCGGGGCAACTCGCGGAACTGGCGCAGCATCTCAACGCGGCCCATCTCGCGCCCCTGCACGACGAGATTGAAGTCCAGGGCCTCAAGCTCGGACTCCAGCCGCTCGTAGACGCCGCGCAAGGCGTTGTTGCTGCTAAAGAGCAGGAAGGCGCGCCCCTCAGACGCCTCCACGAGGTCGCGCATCTGCTCGGCTAGCTCGTCCAGGTAGGGACCGCTGGCAGCGCCGTAGGCCGGCTCGCGCTTCATACGGGGAACGTAGAGCAGGGCGTGCTCGCGATAGTTGAAGGTGAGCGGGAGCACAAGCTCCTTGGCGCCCTCCAGACCAGCGCGCGAGCGGTAGAACGAGAAGTTTTCGCCGACGGCCATCGTGGCGGAGGTCGCGATCGTGGGGATTTTGTCGAAGAGCTTCTCGCGCAACAGCTCGGAGACATGCAGCGGCGCGGCCGAGACGCTGGGTTGCGCCGCGCGGCGGCCAGTCCCGCCCGTCATCTCGACGTAGTAGACGCGCTCCTCGACGGACTGGCGGCCGAAGACGATACGCAGATCTGTCGCCAGCCCACGCGTGCGGCGCAGCAGCTTCTCGTAAAGCTGCTCGTCCTTGTCATCCTGATTGGGAGGCCGGTTCGCGGTCAGACTATTGGCGAGCAGGTCGATGGCCGAGGCGAGGCGTAATCCCTCCTCCAGCGGCTCGGCGAGAATCTGACGTCCCTTGGCGTCGATACGCATGTTGCGCTGGAGCGCCGCCCAGAGGTGCACGTCGGCGTCGGCCGCCTCTTGCTGGTGGCGCGCGTCGGCGACGTCTCGGAGGCGGCGCAACGCGAGCAGGCTTGCGACGCGTCCTGGGGTGATAGTGACGGTGAAGGCGCGGGTGGCTTCTTCTTCGAGGTGGTGCGCCTCGTCTATCACAATGACGTCGCGCTCAGGCAGAAGGAAACCGCCCATCGCGGCGTCGAGCAGCAGCAGCGTGTGGTTAACGACGATCACCTGAGCGTCGCGCGAGCGGTCGCGCATCTTGCGGACGTAGCAGTCGGCGAACCAGTTGCAGGCGCGCCAGGCACACTGGTCGCTGTCGGCGGCGAGGCGCCCGCGCACTTCGGAGGGCAGGCTTTCAACAAGCAGGTCGAAATCGCCGTCCCAGCCGTCAGGGTCGTCCAGTAGGTTCTCCATCTTGGAGAAGGCGCGATGCTTGACGAGCTGCTGGAAGCTCTGCTCCTCAGGGAGACGGTCGAGGCAGAGGTAATTGCCCATGCCCTTGACCAGCGCGGCCTTGAACGGCTGGACATGCCGCTGGACGAAGGGAATATCTTTGTAGAAGAGCTGCTCCTGAAGGGCCTTGTTGGCCGTGCTGATGAGCGCTACCTTGCCGGAACGGATGATAGGGAGCAAGTAGGCTAAGCTCTTGCCGGTTCCGGTTCCGGCCTCGACGATGAGATGATCGCCAGTTTCGAGGACACGTGCGACGCCGTTGGCCATCTTGATCTGCGCGGCGCGCTCCTCGTAGCCGGGCAGCGCCTGCGAGAGGACGCCACCCTGGCGCAGATCGGCGGTGACAATCTGGCGCAGCGTGAGCTCGTCGGGCGGCTGACTCTCGACGGCCGTCTGCGTTGCCGCCTGCTCCTCGATCTCGCTCGCCATCGGCTACTCGCTTGCTCCCGCGCTAGGACACCCGTTCTGGACGCCCCGGAAGTGTATCACAGGGGCGCCTAGCGGCAGATGCGGACTAGCCTAGAAATTGGTGAGGCAGAGCGGCTTGCGCTCGGCGCGGAAGAGGCGATCCACCGCATCCACATGGGCGGGATCGGAGATTCGGGCGAGACCGTAGTTGTGGAGGCTGCGGAAGGAGACGCAGCCCATTAGCAGAGAGGAGAACTCAGCCACGTCGAGGCTTATCTGCGTGTCGGAGTCGCTGTCGCCGGCGACGACGGGCCGGCCATTGTTGAAATGGACCACCACGTCACCGTTGTTCTCAGGGATGAAGCTGTCGCGGACGGTAAGCTTAAGGCGCAGTGTCTGGCCGCCGAAGTCGTGCTCGCGTAGGATGGCAAAGATGCCGGGGACGTCCACGACGCGATACATGATGCCGACGGCTTGTGTGTCGGCGGCGTGAGCGACGTGGGCGAGGATGCGGTTGGTGCCGTCGCGTGGGTCGGACGGCATGAAGTGGAGCTCGTCATCCTGGGTGGCGATGACAATGCGGCGAATTTGGTCCGATTGGCTCCGCAGGAAGGCCAACAACTCGCAGAGCGCGTCGGGCGTCTCATAGATCAGCTCGGCAACCTCGATGTCGGTCGTGATCCAGTTGACGGTTGGATCGGGCTTGAGTGTGAAGACTAGATAACCGGCGACGAGCCCATCCCGTACATAGCCGACGATGCGCTGCTCGGGCGTGGCGAAGACGCGCTCCCAGGTGGCCGCGGTGCGGGCGATGAGGCCATGCGTGCGCCGCTGCATCCGCTTGTAGCATTCGGCCATAGCGCGGGCGTCTTCCACAGTGAGGAAGCGAACGTGCTCTCTGGTCGCACTCTGCGGCAGACTAGCGGGAGCAAACGAGTAGCCATTCTGCTTCGTGCCGTATCCGAAGCCCATCTGGCGGTAGAAATCCGGGCGGAAGGGATACAGCTCGACCAGGGGTGCGCCGCGCTCGCGATAGTGATGGATGAAGGCGCGCACCATGTCGCGGGCGACGTGCTCCTTCTTGTGGGCGAGGTCCACGGCAACGAGGCCGACGCCGCCGGTCAGCGTCTGCGTTCCAAAGATATTCATCGTGAAGTCGTAGAGCTTCATGCCACCCACCAGCGTGCCGTCGCGGAAAGCGCCCGTGTAGGCCACGGCGGGATCGGCTAGCTGCGGCATCCAACGTTCAACCATGCGCTGCCGGTCCTCTGGGGTCGTGACACTCATCCCCGGATAGGCGTTGGCGGCGATAGCAGCGAACGCGGGAAGCTCGTCGGCGGTTAGGCGGCGAATGTCGGTGGCGGTCATAGCACCTATCCTCGAAGGACGATGAGGGGGGATATGTAACCCGGCGAGTGTATCACAGAGCTAACGGCGACGGCTCGCCACGCTCGTGCCGCGAAGCGGCTTGGAATCTTGATTTGTGCTCATGTCAGGGATTCCCAGACACTTTTCGCATATCCTGTCGGGAGTCTCCTGAATCCGCTTGGGAACGCCATTTCTGGGACGTATGCTGCTTGTGACGGGCGCGTGATGGCAGTATCACAAGCCCCGCACGCACTACATACCGGCCAGAAAGGGCTTTCCCATGTTGGACTTGCAAGCGCGGCAGGAAACGTCGCAGGTCTCGACCTCCGCAGATATGGACATTGACGAGCGGGTCGAGACGTTCGAGCTGATGGACCGCCCGGCGGAGAAGGATCTCTCCAATCTCCCAATCGCACGCTCCTTCGCGTTCCTGGCGGGTGGCGCGCTGGCAACGCTTGGCATCGCCGGCTTCCTCCCGCTGATCACTACTAACGGCACGCTGCTCGGCCTCGTCCACGTGAGCACTTCGACGAATATCATCCACCTCGCGACGGGCCTTGCGGGCCTCGCCGCCTGGCGGTCGCGCCGCGAGACGCTGGCCGTGTGGTGGGCGGTTGCGATGGCAGGGATCTTCACCTGGGTCTTCAGCGACGGTAATCTCGCCTTCGGCAACTCCGCCGACGCGCCGGGCGCCGCCGCCCCGACACTCACGCTGCTGGGCGTGCTTCCACTGCGTGATCTGCCGATGCTGCTCGCCAACGCCCTGCATGTGACGCTGGGCCTCGTCTCGTTGATCGTCGCGGGAACGGCGATGCTGCAGCAGGGCGCACGCGCCACCGCGGCCCAGCAAGCGCGGCGCATCCGCGAGTATCGCTCGCATGTCACAATCCGCCCGCGCAGCTCCGTGGCGTAGGACGCCCGGCGCGCTGAATATACGGAGTGCGGCGCATCCTCACGGGGGTGCGCCGCACTTCTGTTTGCGTGGAACGGTGTTGCCAGATCAGGCGGCACACCTGACACGAGCGATGGCGCGGCTATCAATCAGAGCGCAAGAAAGAACGGTGGGCGGCACGTCCCGCTCTGGAACGTGCCGCCCACCTGTGCTCTGGTCGGTTACCGGAGATCGTTCAACCGACGCTCGGCCTCATCGAGGGAGAGCGTGCCATTGCGAAGCTGCTCAAGGATGGCGCGGCGGCGCGCCTCTACGTCGTCACGATTGGCCGCTGACTGACCGGCGGCAAAGCCGCTTGAGGCATATGCGCCAGCCTGATCGGCAGCGTCATCCATCTCGATGCGCACGCGCTGCGGGCCGTTCGGGCGCGCGCTGCTGGACGTGCCGCCCGGCTGCGAGCTGCCACGGCGCTCCCACTCGGAGCGCACCTGCCCAAAGGCGGTCTCGATCTCGCCCATCGCGCGCTCGACAGCGGTGCGGACCTCGCGGCCGATGGCCTCCCAGTCCGTGTCGCGGGCGCGCTTGGCTACCTTCTCGGCGTATTCCTGCGCCTGGTCGGCGGCCTTGCGAGCGGTCTTCTCGACACGCTCCATCGCCTCGTTGAATTGCTGCTGATACTCGCCGCTGAACCGCGGATTCTGGCCGCGCTCCCAGTCCATGTTCCACTCGTGCATGGCGCCAGCGCCCATCGCATCAGGGTCTTCACCCTCAGAGAACGGCCCCTTGAAGCGGAAATTGGCCCGGCCCGGCTGCCGATCCCACTGGACGCGGAAGCGATGCTTCCCGAACGCAGTCTCCCATGTCCGCGGGCCACTCTGATCCTGGTCGCGATCCGCGCCACCAGCAAACTCGTCGCTCATGTCGTGCTCCTCCTCGAAACGATCCGCGGCGGTCACTGTAATGTCGCCGCCACTACGCAGCGTCACCGTCGCGTCGCCGCGGCCGATCACGCCCACCAGATTGCGCCGCCGTCCCCGTTCGACGGAGAGCGGCAGGCGTGTCCGAATCTCGCCGCCCATCGCCTGCGCGACAAAGCGAGCGTTTACATCGCCGCGCACCCGCAGCGAGATATCGCCGCCGGCATGCACGTTGTACGCGGCGCCCGGCGCGAGCGCCGTATTGAGATCGGCGTCGCCGCCGATGCGCGCCGCCACGAGGCCGCCAAACGCGTCCTCGACCTCCAGATCGCCACCAATCGTCCCAAACCGCACGAGGCCGCGGGTCCGGCTGAGATTGGCGTCGCCACCAACGCTATGTACCTCGACGGCGCCGGATGCTTCCTTGATGGTGAGGTCACCGCCGACGGCCGACAGCGTCACGTCCTGTGCCGAGGAGAGGACCACGTCGCCTCCCACGGCGCTGGCACGCAGCGCGACCGCGGTCTCCTCGGCGCGCAGGTCGCCGCCGATGGTGCCAAAGAGGCGAACTTCACCGCAACGCTGAAGCGTGATGTCACCGTCTACGACCTCGCGCACTTCCAGGCCGGCCAGATGGTGGCCGTCCAGGTCGCCGCCAACGCGCCCCAGAAGCGGTGGGTCGTCGTAGTCCGTTAATTTCGCGTCGCCACCGACTGATCGCACCCGCAAGGCGCCGCCGTGGCGTGCTTCGAGGTCGCCGCCGACCTCGCCGAAGTCGGCCACGGCCACACCGTCGAGATCTACGTCACCGTTCACCCGCTGGGCGGCGATGAAACCGTCGAGCTGCAAGATGCGCAGGTCACCATATGCGATCCGCACGCCTACACGCGAGCCATCCGGTACGTGCAGCTCGCTGCCGCCCGGCAGCCGCCGAAAGTGCAGCTCGCCATCTACGTCATGGACGATTTGGTCCTCGGCGCGCACGTGATGGGACGTCAGCAACACCTGCGGCGCGCCACCGATGATGGTCGCGTCGCCCTCGATGAGGTCGATTTGCACGCGCCGCACGGGCAGATCGCCACCCTGCTCAGAAGTGTTCACATTGGGATCATCCGCTCGCCCCTCAGGCGTTTCGCCAGGTTCGGAGGCAGTGTACGCGGGCTCCGGACCGGCCTCGAACGCCTGGCCCTCCGAGGCCGGCTGAGACGGCAGCTCGCCGTCGTATTGGTCCATGAACTTCGCCTTTCTCCAATGCGATTACGCGCGCCGAACGCTGGCGTTGCAGCCAAAGTGGCCGCTGAACGTGAATAGGGTGCTTCACTAACCGTTTGGCAGCACCGTCGTCCCCATGACCATCCAGGTCAGCATGGGATGCGACGAGGCGCCTCGCGGCGCGTCATACCGGACGAAGCAGAACGTGAGATCTTCGCCGGCCGGCGTCGCCAACTGGCGATCCAGACGCGCAAGGGCAAGCGGAACGGGCAGCGAGCGCGATACTCCAGCGCCCAATGCCATTTCGGCTCGACTTCGGCGCTGGCGGAGGTAATCGCCGGCAACGACCAGCATATCGCCCAGGCGACCCAGCAAAGCATCACCGGCACGAGGCTGATCGCGGCGCACCTCCCGAACAAGCCGTTCGTTCGCCGCTTCTTCGCGCAGGCGGTCACAGTGGGCGGTGAGAAGCTCGTGGGCGAGAGTGGGATGCGGGTTCATGCTGGTCCGTCCTCCTGTCGCGGTGGTGAGCTGCCGGGTAGGGTTACTCGCCGGCATCGTCCTCTTCGGATTCGTCGCCGCCCGATGCGGTTCCTGCCTGCTGCGCCAGCAGACGATGCGCCTCCTCGGTGGTGATACGCCCCGCGGCTAGGTCGGCCAGAATCTCGCGGCGCGCGCGGCGATCTTCTGAGTCGGGCCGGTCTTCGTCGCCAGCAAGCCCCATCGCCTCCAACACGTTGTTGAGGCGGGCTTTCACCGTCGGATAGGAGATGCCGAGCATGTCCTCGACGTTCTTAATCACCCCCCGGCAGCGCAGGAACGTCTCGACGAACTCAAGCTGGGCGGGTGACAAGCGTGCGAGGCGGCCAAAGCGGGTCTCGACGTCGCCGCGCGGGGCCAACGGACCGCTCCTGCGGACGCCGGGCAGAGCCGACGGAGCGACGAGGTGAAAGCTCCCATCCAGCGAGCTGCCACAGCGGCCACAGCTCAGCCTGGTGACGGCCATCCCCGCCCCGCAAACGGGACAAGTGTCGCTGACGTCATGGGTTTGGGGCATTGGGAACTCCTCGCGACATATGAGTGGGGGCCTGAGGAGAGGATAGCGCGACAAATTAATTTTGTCAATGCCATATTCACAAAATTAATATCACAATTCGATAAGTGAATATTTGCCCCGTTCAGTGTGATGCGTGCCCGCGAAGGATGCAAGAGGGCGCGGGACCGCCTGGTACTCTCTGAAGCGGCGTGTCCAGCGGGAGGGACGGACCGTCTGTAGTTGCGTACCAGGGCGGCGCCCAAGAGTAGCGTGTTCGCCGGGACACTCAACCCGACTCTTTAGGAAGGGACTTCTATGCCTACCGCAACCCGGAAGACCGAGCTCTCGCCGCTCGAGGCCATCCTCGTCGAACTGCAGCTCGGTGACGAAGCCCGCAAGAATCCGCGCGACGGCGCGCTGGCGCACATCCAGCGGCTCACCAAGGAGCGGCAACGACTCTATGCGAAGTCAGCCGCGCACCCCTTCCTCGCGCCGGCCAACGGCGCGCGCATTCGACAGCTCTCCGCGGAGATCGACATGCTCTGGGAACTGCTGCGCCGCGAACGCGCCACGCGTCGCGTCCAGATCGAGCGCCGGCTGAACGTCCGCAGCGAGGACGACGATGAGCGCCGCGAGCGACCCGCACCAGATGGCGCGAGCGACGCTGCCTAGCAGGCGTACCCCTTGCTCGTGCCACAGATCATCACATAAGGCCGGCCTGGTCAGGGGCCGGCCTCTCAACGTCCGCACGTCTTTGCTGTCTCGCGGGCGTGTTATCATGAGGCGGAGATAGCGCCACATGGAGGTATATCATCGATGGCACGCGCCGGCCGACTCACGCCGCCCGCCGATGGCGCGCGGGACGGCGTCGCACGCCGGAAGGTGACGCACGACACCCACGATGAGGCTTCGACCGAAGGCGAGGCGGAGAGTCCGCGCAACACCCTTCGATTCATTATCCTGGGCCTATTGGGCGCTCGCCCAATGTCGGGCTACGACATCAAGCGCGCTTTCGACCGCTCACTGGCAACGTATTGGAACGCCGGCAACAGCCAGATTTACACCACGCTCAAGGCCATGGCGGCGCGGGGGCTCGTGGATTCGGAGCTCATCTATCAGGAGGGCCGGCCTAATCGCCGTGTCTACCAGTTGACCGCCGCAGGACGCACTGAGCTGGATCGCTGGCTTACCGAGCCCGTGCCCGCCCGCTTCACCAAGGACGAGTTCCTCACCAAGCTCTTCTTCTGCGGCCAGACCGACGATGCGATGGCGCTACGCCATCTGGAGGAACACCTCGCGTCGCTCAAGGACCAACTCGCCTATATGGAGGACGTGCTGCGCGAGTACGGCGCCCGTCCAACCCGGCGCCCACGCTTGCTCGAATACCAACTGCTCGTCCGCGACTACAAGCAGGCCGCACTCCAGGCCGATATCGCCGTGACGGAGCGCGCCATCGCCCGCATGCGCGAACGGGCGCCCGTAGCGCCGTTGGAATAACCTCCAGCAACGGCGAACGACCGGATCAAAGGTAACACGGAGGGCTGCTGCCGTGGCGGCGCGTCTGTTCGCGGGCGATGGCCTCGCGGGCCACGGCAGCGACGAGATCGTGGGTAGCAGTGTAGACAGAGAAGCCATCCTCGTAGCCCAAGCGGTGCGCGGTCTCGCGCGTCATCCGGTCACCGACCAGCGCGAAGAAGGCGCGAACGCGCAGTCCCATACGGTCAGCCACTTTAAGTAAGTCTCGCGGCCACTTGATGGCGGGGACCGCGGCGCTGTCGGAGAGCTGCTCGGTAGGCGAGCCCGAGGCGAGCGCCACAAGGACGGCGTCGGGGTCGAGCCGCGCTCCGTCCACCATGACGCGCTCGGCCTCATCGGGCTTCGTCGAGGCAGGAACGACCACGACGACGAGCACGTCGGGGTGCTCGGCGAGGCGGCCATGCAACGCGAGGAAGGCGTCGTCGGGGCCGCCCGGCGGCGCGACGAGCACGATGGTCAGCCGCCGCGCCAGCTCCAGGCGCAGCCACGTCGATAGGTCCGCCGATCCCGCGTCCAGTGCGGGGAGCTCGGAGGAGTCTTCGTCTTGAAGGATATCGATCGCGCTGCGCATGGCGTCCTCCCCGACTGCCAGCCCGCAGTCTCGATCACCAACCCGCATACATCGTGCCGGAACCTCATCCGGCTCGACGCCATCCAGATGCGGTTGGCCACGGCGCGCACGCAAGCGGCTTAATGAAATGGCGAGCCGCAGCGCGTGCAGAAGCGCTTTCCCGCCACATTGGGCGCTCCGCACTGGCGGCATGGGACCGGCGCAACGCTGACCACCAGGCGCCCACCGCAGCGCGTGCAGAAGCGATGCTGTGGCTGGTTGAGGAACCCACAATTCGGGCAGCTTGTCCAACTCCCCGTCGGCTGCGGCGCCTGACTTGCCCGGCCCTGCGCCGGTCCAATAGACTGACCGCAGTGCGTGCAGAAACGCGCCCCTACGGATGTTTGGCGCTGGCAGTGCGGGCAGACAAGCATCAGTGGGCGCGAGGAGACGACCTTAGGCGTAGCCGGCGGTGTATGCTCCGGGCGGCTCGCCATGGGCGCCATCGGTGCCTGCGCCTCCAGCGCCTCCCCCAGATCGACGGCGAGCTCCGACGCGCGCTGAAATCGATCCGCGGGTGTCTTCTCAAGCGCCTTGAGAATGACCGCCTGAACCGCGGGCGAGATGCGCGGATTGAAGTGCGAGGGCGGTGGGGGTGGCTCATAGAGGTGGGCATGGGCGAGCGCTGTGAAGTTGTCAGCGGCGAAGGGAGTCCGCCCGGTGAGCATCTCGTAGATCATCACGCCGAGCGCGTAGATGTCGACACGGGCATCCACGGCCAAGCCGCGGCATTGCTCCGGTGACATATATTCAGGCGTGCCGACGCCGGCTCCGGCATGGGTAAGCGCGCTGGTGGATTGCAGCACCTTGGCGATGCCGAAGTCACTCAGTACGGTGCGGCCCGTGGGGTCCATGAGCACATTGGCCGGCTTCACGTCACGATGCACGATCTGCGCGTCGTGGGCATAGTCGAGGGCCGACGCGACCTCGCGGACAATCCGCCGCACCTCGGCCATCGCTAGCTGCCCCCCAGCCATTCGCTCGCGCAGTGTCCCCCCGGCCACGTATTCCATGAGAATGTAGAGATGGCCATCGTCGTCGCCGGCGTCATGCACGGTGACGATATGCGGGTGGGAAAGGCGCGCGGTGGATCGCGCCTCAAGATTGAAGCGTTCGACGAAGGCGGGATCGGCGGCGTAGTGAGCGGGAAGGATTTTGATGGCGACGTCACGGTCAAGATGCGGCTGGCGGCCACGATAGACGCTCGCCATCCCGCCACGACCGAGCAGTTCTTCGACTGTGCACTGGCCTACGGTCATGCCGATCAGACCGTCACTCGCCGCCATAAGATCCCTCGCTGATCCGCCGCCCACTTATGACGCCGGGCGTCCCGCCGGCCGGCGGGACGCCCAACTTTGCTCGATCCCGACCGATCTCACCGGCGCATAAACGCGAGCACCGTCTGGCCGACCTGAATCTCGTCGCCTTCTTCAAGCGGCTGCTCGCTGACGCGCTGACTATTCACGTAGGTGCCGTTGGCACTGTTCTCGTCACGGATGATGTAGCGCCCCTGGTCATCACGCGCAACCGTCGTGTGTAGGCGCGAGACGGCAAGATCTTCAAGGAAGATGTCGCTGTCACGGCTGCGGCCGATTGTCAGCCGGTCCTTGCGTACTTCGAAGATGCGCCCCGGCTCCTTGCCCTGACGGACGACGATCACACCCGTGCGCGGGCCGCCAGTCTGTCGAGCAACACGGGTGCGGTCACCCTCGCCAAATCCGGCTGCGTCGAAGCCGAGCGGGCCACCTTGCGCCGGAGCAGCGGGGGAGGCGCCGGCCATCTGGCCAGCCTGCGAAGGTCCACCCCACCCACCGGCTTGAGGCTGCGCTGGCGCACCCCAATCCGGGCTGCCCGCCGCGCCGCCCCAGCCTGGATTGCTCGCACCCCCCTGAGCCGGAGCTCCCCAACCGCCAGCGCCAGCCGCTGGCGCCTGCGCCTGCGAGGGAGCGGGCGCACCCCAGGCGGGTGTCGGTTGATCGGGAACGCCCCAGCCCGGGTTGCTCGCCGCGCCCTGAGCTGGCGCTCCCCAGGGCGCCTGTGCGCCTGGGGCCGGCGTCTCACCCCATTGCGGAGTCGCGGGCCGGCTGGGCGGAACCTGGGGCGCTTCCCAGCCGCCTCTGGCGGCTGGCTGAGCGGGAGCACCCCAGGAGGCGTTACCCCCTTGCGAGGGCTGTCCCCACGCGTCTCCGGCGTCCGGGCCGGCCCATCCGCCCTTCGCCGCCGGCGCGCCGCCACGCTGGCCGCCGAAATCTTGCTGCCCACCCCAGGGCGCCTGCGCCGCGTCGGCCTGTGGTCCCCAGGCGGCCGCACCCTGGCCTTGCTGGCTGATCGGCCGCGACCACGGGCCAGCGTCGGGGTTGTTCTGCGGCTGGCCGAGAGCGCCCTGTTGCGCATCGAAGCCGAGACCGCTTGCCGTGCGTGCCGCGCCATTGCTGCGCAGCACCATCACGAACACGATCACGATCGTCAGCACGACCACCAGAGCCGCCGCGGCTACAGCTACCTGGCCGCCCGCGTCGGCCAGGACGCCGATCCCGATTTGATCGAATGTCACCATCGTCATGCAGTCCTTCCAACCGGTCCGGTCAAGATGAGCGCGGCCGCACCTCAAAGCGCAGCTCGACATTGCCGAGCCGCACGGTGTCGCCGCTGTGAATCTCCGCTTCTTGGTGCGGAACCAAAGGCACGCCGTTCAGGCGGGTGCGATTGAATGCATTCATGTCCTCGACAAAGAATTGGTCATCGCGCCGCACAAAGCGGGCGTGTCGGCGCGAAACGGTTTGCGCTGGATCCATCGCGATGAGGTCAATATCTGGGCGGTAGCCTTTCTGCGGATCGCTGCGACCGACGATGAGGTCCGGAGCCGTGAGCGGCAGTGGCGGCCCATCGGGGGGCAGGAGAGCTCCATACACGCTGGGCTCCTGCCGAGAGGAAGCACTCGCTGACGGGTGCGCTTGCCGGTCGGGTATGGGCAGCGAAGCAAGGGCCTCGACGAAGTCGCGCGGCGTCTGGAAGCGCTCACCCGGCGTCTTGGCCAACGCCTGATGGAAGAAAGCGTCGTACTCCACCGATAACTCAGGTCGCAGGGCGCGGGCCGAGGGTATGGCCGCATTGAGATGCTGCATCACCACATCCCAGGCGTGTTCGCCATCGTAGGGGACACGGGCCGTCAGCAGCTCGAAAAAGACGCACGCAAGCGAGTAGAGGTCGGCGCGCACGTCGGCTCGCCGGCTGTTCTCCACTTGCTCGGGCGCGACGTAGAAGGGTGTGCCAACGAAGAAGCCAGTCACGGTAATGTCGCGTGACTCATGGCTGCGCGCCAGGCCGAAATCGGTTAGCTTGACGGTGCCGTCGACGCTGAGGAGGAGGTTCTGCGGCTTGATGTCGCGGTGGACTATGCCCCGGTCGGCGGCGGCGGCGACACCCGCAGCGGCCTGTTCGGTGGCATCTACCGCGCGCAGCACCGGGAATGCGCCACCGGTCAGCACGGCGTGCTTGAGTGTATGGCCGTCCACGTAGTCCATGACGATGAAGAGGCTGCCCTTGTCCTCGCCGAAATCTACGGGACTCACCAGATGCGGGCCGGAGAGGCGGGTGAGCAGCTCGAACTCGCGCTGGAAGCGCTCGACAAGCTCGCTCTCGGCGGCCGCCTGGCGGCTCAATACCTTGACGGCGTATAGGCGATTGGTCTCTAGATCGCGGCCGATATAGACGGTAGCCATGCTGCCGCTGCCACGCTCATCAATCAGCTTGTAGCGATTCTTGAGCATCCGACCGAGCATGGCCGCCCCCCTGCCACCCGCGCAGCGTCTCGCGCCTCGCCAG